>NZ_AUKR01000033.1:0-19541 GCF_000424845.1 Streptomyces sp. TAA040
GGTGTGGCCGATGTTGGACTTCAGCGAGCCGATCCACACCGGCCGGTCCACCGGACGCTCCTGCCCGTACGTCGCCAGCAGCGCCTGCGCCTCGATCGGATCACCCAACCGCGTCCCCGTACCGTGCGCCTCCACCACGTCCACCTCGGACGCCGCCAACCCCGCATCCGCCAACGCCGCACGGATCACCCGCTGCTGCGACGGACCACTCGGCGCCGTCAGACCATTGCTCGCACCATCCTGATTCACCGCCGAACCCCGCACCACCGCCAACACCGGATGCCCGTTGCGCCGCGCATCCGACAACCGCTCCACCAGCAGCATGCCCGTGCCCTCGCCGAAGGCGGTCCCGTCGGCCGCCGCGGCGAAGGACTTGCAGCGGCCGTCCGGGGCCAGACCGCCCTGGCGGCTGAACTCCACGAACAGTTCGGGGCTGCACATCACGGTCGCGCCGCCGGCCAGCGCCAGCGAGCACTCGCCCGACCGCAGCGATTGGGCCGCGAGGTGCAGGGCCACCAGCGAGGACGAGCACGCCGTGTCCACGGTGACCGCGGGGCCTTCCAGCCCGAAGAAGTAGGCGAGGCGTCCGGAGACGATGCTTCCCGAGTTGCCGGTGCCGAGGAATCCTTCGACGTCCTCGGGGATGTAGGGCAGCAGTCGGGCGGCGTAGTCCTGCTGCATCAGGCCGACGTACGTGCCGACCGGGGCGCCGCGCAGGGTGGACGGGTCGATGGCCGCGCGCTCGAAGAGTTCCCAGGTGGTTTCCAGGAGCAGCCGCTGCTGCGGGTCCATCGCCAGGGCCTCGCGCGGCGAGATGCCGAAGAACTCCGCGTCGAAATCGGCCGCGTCATGAAGGAAGCCGCCGTCGCGGGTGATGGAGGTGCCGATACGGTCGGGATCGGGGTCGTAGAGCGTGTCCGGGCTCCAGCCCCGGTCGGTGGGGAACCCGGAGATGCCGTCGCGACCCTCGGCCAGCATCCGCCACAGGTCCTCGGGCGAGCGGACACCGCCGGGTAGGCGGCAGGCCGCGGAGACGATCGCGATCCGGTCGTCGTCCGCGTCCCGGTTCCGGCCGGCCGGCCTCGCGGGTACCGCGGGCATGACAGCCGTGGCCGCTTCCGTGCCTGTGAGTCCGGCGCCCAGGAATTCCGCGAGCGCCGCCGGGGTCGGGTGGTCGAACACCAGGCCGGCGGGAAGCCGCAGGCCGGTGGCGGCGTTCAGGCGGTTGCGCAGCTCCACCGAGGCCAGTGAGTCGAATCCCAGTTCGCGGAAGGCCCGTCCGGGGTCGAGGGTGTCCGGGGAGGTGTGGCCGAGGACGGCTGCCGCGTGGGTGCGGACGAGTTCGACGAGCAGCCGGGTCCGTCCGTTGGCGTCGAGGGCCGCGAGGCGCCTGCGCAGGGCGTTGTCGTCGGCCGTCGCCTCCGCAGCCGTGGCCGCCCGGCGCGGCGGCGTGCGCACCAGGCCGCGAAGCAGCGGCGGCAGGGAACCGTCCGCCGCCGCGGACCGCAGGGCCGCGGTGTCGAGGTGCATCGGGAGCAGTGCGGCCCGGTCCACGGCGAGGGCGGTGTCGAAGAGCGCGAGCCCCCGTTCGGTGGAGAGCGGCGGCATCCCGGACCGGGCGAGACGTCGTACGTCGTCCGCGTCCAGGTGTCCGGTGAGGGCGCTGGGCTGCTCCCACAGGGTCCAGGCCAGGGACTGGCCGGCCAGCCCCGCCGCCCGGCGCTGGGCGGCCAGGGCGTCGAGGAAGGCGTTGGCGGCGGCGTAGTTGGCCTGTCCGGGGCCGCCGAAGGTGCCCGCGGCCGAGGAGAAGAGCACGAAGTGCGTGAGGTCGAGGTCGCGGGTCAGTTCGTGCAGGTGGAGGGCGGCGTCGACCTTGGGGCGCAGTACGGCGTCCACCCGGTCGGGGGTGAGTGCGGTGACGACGCCGTCGTCGAGGGTGCCCGCGGTGTGGACCACGGCGGTCAGCGGGTGCGCGGGAGGCAGGTCCGCGAGCACGGCGGCCAGGGCGACCCGGTCGGCGGCGTCGCAGGCGACGATGGCGGTCTCGGCCCCCAGCGCGGCGAGTTCGGCCCGCAATCCTTCGGCTCCGGCGGCGGCCGGGCCGCCGCGGGAGAGCAGCAGCAGGTGCCGGACGCCGTGCCCGGTGACCAGGCGGCGGGCGACGTGGGAGCCGAGCAGGCCGGTGCCGCCGGTGATGAGGACCGTGCCGTCCGGGTCGAACGCCCGGAGAGGCCCGGCCGCATCGGCTGAGAGATCCGGATCGTTCCTGAGGACCCGGGCCAGCCGGGGTACGCGGACGTCGCCGCCGCGGACCGCGGACTCCGGTTCACCCGAGGCGAGGGCCGCGGCGACACCCGCGGAGGTACCGCGCTCGTCCTCGGCGTCGAGGTCGAGCAGGGCGAAGCGCCCGGGGTGTTCGGACCGGGCTGAGCGGACCAGGCCCCAGAGCGCGCTGTGCGCGGGGTTGCGTACGTCCTCCCCCTCCCCGGCGCTTACCGCGCCCCGGGTGGCGAACACCAGGCGCGAGCCGGCGAAGCGGTCGTCGGCGAGCCAGGTCCGGACGTCGGTGAGGGCCTGGTGGACGGCCGCGCGGATCGCCGCGGCCGGTCCGGCCGCGTCCGCAGGCTCCACGCAGGCGAGCAGGACCGTTTCGGGCACCGGGGCTCCGGCGTCGACAGCGGCCGGCAGCGTGGCCAGGTCCGCGGTGCGGTGGACGGGTCCGCCGTTGCCGCGGGGGGGTGTGGTGACCCACTCCGTCACGTAGAGGTCCTGGTGGCGCCGGCCGTGGGGGGCGCGGTCGGCGCCGAGGCTGACAGTGCCCGCGGGCCGCAGGACCAGCGCGTCGACGGTCGCCACGGGGGCACCGGTCGCGTCGGCGACGGTGAGCGTCACCGCGTCGGGTCCGGCCGGGGCGAGCCGGACGCGGATCGCGCCGGCGCCGGTGGCATGCAGCGTCACACCGTTCCAGGAGAACGGCAGCCGTCCCTCGGGGTGGGCGTCCGCGGGGGTGCCGGGCACGCCTGTGGCGTGCAGGGCGGCGTCCAGCAGGGCCGGGTGCAGGCTGAAGCGGGCGGCGTCGGGGGCGGGCACTGCGGCCTCCGCGAACAGCTCGTCGCCGCGCCGCCAGGCCGCGTGCAGACCCTGGAAGGCGGGACCGTAGGCGAATCCGCCCGCCGCGAAGCGGTCGTACAGTCCGTCGAGGGCGAGGGGTTCAGCTCCGGGCGGCGGCCAGGGCATCGGCCCGTCGGCCTCGGCGCCTTCCGCGCCGTCCCGGGCCAGGACGCCTTCGGCGTGCCTGGTCCACCCGTCGTCGTCGGGGTCGCCGTCGACGGGTGGGTCCGGCCGGGAGTGCAGACCGAGCGGGCGGTGGCCCAGGGAGTCGGGGGCGCCCACGGTGAGGCGCAGCACGGTACCGCCGTGCTCGGGCAGCACCAGGGGGGCTTCAAGGGTGAACTCCTCGACCCGGGGGCAGCCGACGCGGGCTCCGGCCTGGAGCGCGAGTTCCAGGAAGGCGGTGCCCGGGAGCAGTACCCGGCCGCCGACAGCGTGGTCGGCGAGCCACGGGTGGGTGTGCGCCGACAGGCGGCCGGTGAGGAGCAGGCCGTCGCTGTCCGCGAGGACCACGACGGCGCCCAGCAGCGGATGGTCCGCGGGGGTCAGGCCGGCGGCGGTGACGTCGGCGGCGGGCGTGGCGCTGTCCTCCAGCCAGTACGGGTCGCGCTGGAAGGCGTAGGTGGGCAGTTCCACCCGTCCGGGGCGGCGGTCGGCGAAGACGGTGTCCCAGTCCGGGGACACTCCGCGCAGATGGAGTTCGGCCAGGGACTCGGTGAACCGGCGCGGGCCTCCGTCGTCGCGGCGCAGGGTGCCCATGGCGGTGGCGTCGGCGCCCGCGTCCTCGACGGTCTCCAGCATCCCGACGGTGAGGACCGGGTGCGGGCTGCTCTCCAGCAGCACCTGGTAGCCGTCCGCGAGCAGGGCGCGGGTCGCCTGTTCGAAGCGGACGGTCCCGCGCAGGTTTTGGTACCAGTAGCCGGCGTCCAGGACGGAGGTGTCCTCCAGCAGGGCGCCGCTGACCGTGGAGTAGAACGGGACGGCGGACGGGCGCGGGGTCAGTCCGTCCAGCTGAGCGAGCAGTTCCGTACGGATGTCCTCGACGTGGGCGCTGTGCGAGGCGTAGTCGACGGGGATGCGCCGGCTGCGGATGTCCAGGGCCGTCGTCCGGTCGAGGAACGCGTCGAGCGCGCCGGTGTCTCCGGAGACCACGGTGGAGGCAGGTCCGTTGACGGCGGCGACGGAGAGCCGGCCGTCCCAGGGGGCGAGGTGCTCGGCGACCTGTTCGGCGGGCAGGGCCACCGAGGCCATGCCGCCGCGGCCGGACAGGGCGCGGATCGCCCGGCTGCGCAGGGCGACGATCCGTGCGGCGTCGTCCAGGGAGAGGGCGCCGGCGACGCACGCCGCCGCGATCTCGCCCTGGGAGTGGCCGATGACCGCGCCGGGGGTGACGCCGTAGGAGCGCCATAGCTCGGCCAGGGAGACCATGACGGCCCACAGCACCGGCTGCACCACGTCCACGCGTTCGGCCGGCGGGGTGCCGGGGGCGCCGCGCAGGACGGCCTCCAGGGACCAGTCGACGAAGGGGGCCAGGGCGCGCTCGCAGGCCGCGACGCGGGCGGCGAAGGCGGGGGCCGAGTCGAGGAGGTCGACGGCCATGCCGGCCCATTGCGATCCCTGTCCGGGAAACACAAGGGCGACTTCGCCGCCGGTTCCTGCGGTGCCGCGGACCAGGCCGGGGGCGGTGCGGTCGGCCGCCAGGGCGTCGAGGCCGTCCCGGAACCCGTCGAGGTGCGACCCGATCAGGACCGCCCGGTGCTCGTGCGCGGCGCGGGTCGTCGCGAGGGCGTGGCCGACCTCGGCCACGCCGGGTCCGGGGTGGGCACCGAGGTGGTCGCGGAGCCGTACGGCCTGGGAGCGCAGCGCGTCGGCGGTGCGTCCGGAGAGCACCCAGGGGACGACGGGTGGCGGTGTGCCGTCGGGGTCCGGGGTGTGCCGGGCCGCGTCTTGGCCGGCGGGAGCGTCGGCGTCTTCAAAGGCGGCCGAAGCGGCAGGTCCTCCCTGCTCTGCGGGTTCTGCGGGGCCTGCGGAGCCTGCCGCCTGTTCCAGGACGACATGTCCGTTGGTGCCACTGACGCCGAAGGAGGAAACCGCTGCCCGGCGCGGCCGTCCGGTCTCGGGCCAGGGGGTGTTCGCCGTGACCAGGCGTACCGCGCCCGCGGTCCAGTCGATCTGCGGGGACGGGTCCTGCGCGTGCAGGGTGGGTGGGACGGTGCCGTGCCGCATGGCGAGGACGGTCTTGATGACGCCGCCGACGCCCGCCGCCGCCTGGGTGTGCCCGATGTTGGACTTCAGCGAGCCGAGCAGCAGCGGCTGCCCGTCCGCGCGGTCCTGCCCGTAGGTGGCCAGCAGGGCCTGGGCCTCAATCGGGTCGCCCAGCGGGGTGCCGGTGCCGTGCGCCTCGACCACGTCCACGTCGGCAGGGGTGAGTCCGGCGTTGGCCAGGGCGTGGCGGATGACGCGCTGCTGGGCGGGGCCGTTGGGGGCGGTGAGCCTGCTGCTGGCGCCGTCCTGGTTGACGGCGGTGCCGCGGATCAGGGCGAGGACCGGGTGGCCGTTGCGCCGGGCGTCGGAGAGGCGCTCCAGCAGGAGCATGCCGACGCCCTCGCTCCAGCCGGTGCCGTCGGCGGCGGCGGCGAAGGACTTGCAGCGGCCGTCCCGGGCCAGGCCGCCCTGGCGGCTCATCTCCACGAACGGGACGGGTGTCGACATGACCATCGCACCCCCGGCCAGGGCCAGGGTGCAGTCGCCGGCCCGCAGGGCCTGGGCGGCGAGGTGGAGGGCGACCAGCGAGGAGGAGCAGGCGGTGTCGATGCTGACCGCCGGGCCCTCCAGGCCGAAGGTGTAGGCGACGCGGCCTGAGGCGACGCTGTCCGAGCTGCCGCTGCCGACGTAGCCGGCCACGTCGTCGGGAACCTGCCGCAGCCGTACCGCGTAGTCCTGGTACATCACTCCGGCGAAGACACCGGTCCTGCTGCCCCGCAGGGTCGCGGGGTCGATGCCGGCCCGTTCGAACGCCTCCCAGGTGGTTTCCAGGAGGAGCCGCTGCTGTGGGTCCATCGCGAGCGCTTCGCGCGGGGAGATGCCGAAGAATCCGGGGTCGAAGTGCCCGACGTCGTCGAGGAAGCCGCCCAGGGCGGTGTGGCTGGTGCCCTCGCGCAGTTGTTCCGGGTCGTCCAGGTGGTCGAGGTCCCAGCCCCGGTCGCGGGGGAAGCCGGTGATGGCGTCGGTGCCGTCGGTGACCAGGCGCCACAGGTCCTCGGGGGACCGTACACCGCCGGGGTAGCGGCAGCTCATCGCGACGAGCGCGATGGGTTCGCGGCCCGCTTCCTCGGCTTCGGTCAGGCGCCGACGGGTGTGGTGCAGGTCCGCCGTCACGCGCTTGAGGTAGTCCCTCAGTTTGTCGTCGTTCACCATGGGGAGCCGCCGTCCTGGTTCGCGTGTCGGGTCGGTGTCATGACAGGCCGAGCTCGTTGTCGATGAGGTCGAAGAGCTCGTCGTCGGCGGCGCCGTCCATGCGGCCCTCGATGGAGTCGGCTGCCGGGCCGTCGCCGTCCGCCGCGGTGGCCGCCGGGTCGAGGCGGCCCAGGAGTTCCCGGAGCCGGCCGACGAGCCGTTCGCGGTCCGCCGGATCGTCGACACCGCCGTCGAGGGCGCCTTCCAGGCGGCCCAGTTCGGCGAGGCCGGGGGCCGGGCCGGGACCGGCGTCGGGGACCAGTTCGGCGGCGAGGTGCCCGGCGATCGCGGACGGGGTGGGGTGGTCGAAGAGCAGGGTGGCCGGCAGGGGGTGGCCGGTGGCGGCGCGCAGCCGGTTGCGCAGTTCCACCGCGGTCAGCGAGTCGAAGCCGACCTCCAGCAGACCGCGGCCGGGCTCGACCGCGGCCGGGCCGCTGTGGCCGAGGACCAGGGCGGCGTGGGAGCGGACCAGGTCGAGGAGGACCCGGCCGCGCTGGGTGTCGTTGAGGGAGCCGAGGCGCTGCTTCAGGGCTTCGGGCCCGACTGGGCCGGCGCCGGCGGCGGGGCCCGCGGCGCCGCGCCGGGCGACGGGGCGCACCAGGCCGCGCAGCAGGGCGGGGACGCCGCCGGTGGCGGCCTGGGCGCGGACGGCCGCGGTGTCGAGCCGCAGCGGGAGGACGACCGGCTCGTCGAGAGTGCCGGCCGTGTCGAACAGCGCCAACCCCTGGGCCGGGTCGAAGGCGACGATCCCGCCCCGGGCGATCCGTCGCAGGTCTGCCTCGGTGAGCCCGCCGGTCATCCCGGTGCTGTTGGCCCACAGGCCCCAGGCGAGGGAGCGGCCGGGCAGCCCGTCGGCGCGGCGACGGTGGGCCAGTGCGTCCAGGAAGGCGTTGGCAGCGGCGTAGTTGCCCTGGCCCATGCCGCCGAAGACTCCGGCGATGGACGAGAACAGGACGAACTCGGACAGGTCCAGGCCGGCGGTGAGTTCGTGCAGGTTGACCGCCGCGTCCACCTTGGGGCGCAGGACGAGGTCCAGCTGCTCGGGCGTCATGGTGGCGACGACCCCGTCGGCCAGGACGCCCGCGGCATGCACCACCCCGGTCAAGGGGCGGGCGGGGGGCAGGGCGGCCAGCAGGGCCGCGAGAGCGTCGCGGTCGGCGGCGTCGCAGGCGATGATCTCGACGTGTGCGCCCAGGGCTGCGAGTTCGGCGAGGAGTTCCGGCGCGCCGTCGGAGGCGGGGCCGCTGCGGCTGGTCAGCAGCAGGTGCCGGACGCCGTGTTCGGCGGCCAGGTGACGGGCGACGTGGGCGCCGATGGCGCCGGTTCCGCCGGTGATCAGGACGGTGCCGTCGCCGTCCCAGCCGGGTGTGCGCCCGGTGGCGGCCAGCGGTACGCGGGCCAGCCGGGCGATGTGGACAGCCCCGGCCCGGATCGCGAGCTGGGGCTCCCCGGACGCGAGGGCTTCGGCGAGTACGGCGGGCGGGATCTCGTGGGCGTCCAGGTCCAGCAGGACGAAGCGGTCGGGGTTCTCTGTCTGCGCCGAGCGGACCATGCCCCAGAGCGCGGCCAGGGCCGGATCCGGGACGTCGTCGCCGGTCACCGGGACCGCGCCCGCGGTGACCAGGA
Source organism: Streptomyces sp. TAA040 (assembly GCF_000424845.1). Lineage (NCBI taxonomy): Bacteria > Bacillati > Actinomycetota > Actinomycetes > Kitasatosporales > Streptomycetaceae > Streptomyces > Streptomyces sp. TAA040. The sequence goes on from NZ_AUKR01000033.1 coordinate 8,194, forward strand.
CCAGCTTGGAGCCGGTCAGGCGCTCGTCGGCCAGCCAGTCGCGCAGCAGGGCGAGGACCGTGCCGAGGCCGTCGTGGACCGCCTCGCGGAGGGTGCCGGGCGGCGCGTACGGGGTCGGGGCAGGCGGGCAGGTGGCCAGGACCAGCCGGGGTGGCGGGGCACCCGCGTCGAGCAGTGCGGACAGCGCGGCGAGGTCGGTGACCGTACGGCCGGGAAGCGGTGCGGCGCCGGAGGGCAGGGGGGTCCCGGTGCCGAGCACGGTCCAGGACTCCGGGCCGAAGACGGCGCCCGCCGCCGTCCCGGCGCGCTCGGGCAGGGTCTGCCACTCGGGGCGGAACAGCTCCTCGTGGTGTCCGCCGCGAGTGGCCTCGAAACGGTCGGGCGAGACGGGCCGCAGGACCAGGGAGCGGGCCGAGACCACCGGCCGCCCGCCGGCGTCGGTCGCCCGCACGGCGACGGCGTCGCGGCCGGTGGGGGTCAGCCGCAGCCGGAGTTCGGTGGCGCCGGAGGCGTGCAGGCGCACCCCGTTCCAGGAGAACGGCAGCCAGCCCCGCGCGGGTCCCTCCAGTACGTCGAACACCAGCGCGTGCAGGGCGGCGTCCAGCAGGGCCGGGTGCAGGCCGAACGCGGCGGCGTCCGGCTGCTGCTCTTCGGGCAGGCTCGCGGCGGCGTACACCTCGTCGCCGAGCCGCCAGGCCGCGCGCAGGCCCTGGAACGCGGGGCCGTAGGCGAATCCACCGGCCGCGAAGCGGTCGTACAGGCCTTCCGTGTCGAGGGGGACGGCTCCGGGCGGCGGCCAGGCCGCGGGGTCCGCCGGGTCCGCCGGGTCGGGGTCGGCGGCGGAGGTGAGCAGGCCGCTCGCGTGCCGGGTCCAGGGGGCGTCGGGGCCGTCGGCGGCGGCACGGGCGTGGACGCTCAGCGGGCGGGTACCGGAGGCGTCGGGGCTTCCGACGGTGAGCTGAACTACGACGGCTCCGTCCGCCGGGAGCACCAGCGGTGCCTCCAGGGTCAGTTCCTCGACCTGGTCGCAGCCGACCTGGTCGCCCGCGCGGACCGCGAGTTCCAGGAACGCGGTGGCGGGGAACAGCACGCCCTCGTAGACGCCGTGGTCGGCCAGCCAGGGGTGGCTGCGGACCGAGAACCTGCCGGTGAAGAGGAAGCCGTCGGAGTCCGCGAGTTCCGTTCCGGCACCGAGCAGCGGGTGGTCGACCGTCCGCAGTCCGGCCGCGGGCAGGTCCGCCGTGGCGGGGCCGGCCTCCAGCCAGTAGCTGCCGCGCTGGAAGGCGTAGGTCGGTAGGTCGACGGCGGAGCGGGACGGGCCGCCGGAGTGAACGGTGTTCCAGTCCACGCGGACGCCCGCGACGTGCAGCCGGGCCAGGGCGGCCGTCGCCGCGGGCGCTTCGGGCCGGTCCTTGCGCAGCAGGGGCAACAGCAGCGTGGAGCTGCCGGGGACTCCGGTGGTGTCGGCCAGGCAGTCCTGTCCCATGGCGGTGAGCGCGCCGTCGGGTCCGAGCTCCAGGAACACGGTGACGCCGTCCGCTTCCAGGTGGCGTACGCCGTCCTGGAAGCGGACGGCGCCGCGCACGTGCTCCACCCAGTAGTCCGGTGAGCCGAGCTGCTCGGAGGTGGTCGGCTCGCCTGTCAGGTCGGAGATGACGGGGACGGTAGCCTCTCCCGGGACGATCCGCGCCGCGACCTCGCGGAACTCGGCGAGCATGGGCTCCATGAGGGGCGAGTGGAAGGCGTGGGAGACGCGCAGCCGTCGGGTCTTGCGCCCCCGCGCGGCGAGTACGGCGGCGATCTCGTCCACCGCCGCCGCGGTACCGGAGATCACGGTCGAGACCGGGCCGTTGACCGCGGCGAGGCCGACGTCGCCCTCGCGGCCCGCGAGCAGCGGCAGTACCTCCTCCTCCCCGGCGGCGAGGGCGGCCATCGCGCCGCCCGCCGGGAGAGCCTGCATCAGCCGTCCCCGCGCGACCACCAGTTCCGCGGCGTCGGGCAGGGCGAACACGCCGGCGGCGTGGGCAGCGGCCAGCTCTCCCACGGAGTGGCCGAGCAGCCGGTCGGGATGTACGCCCCAGTGCTCGACCAGCCGGAACAGTGCGACGCCGAGGGCGAACAGGGCGGGCTGGGTGTACTCGGTGCGGTCCAGCATGCCGTGGCCGGGGTCGCCGGGGCCCGCGTCGATCACCTCCCGCAGCGGGCGGTCGAGCAACGGATCGAGTTCCGCGCAGACCGCGTCGAAGGCGTCGGCGAAGACCGGGAACCGCGCGTACAGTTCGGCGCCCATGCCGGTGCGCTGACTGCCCTGGCCGGGAAACAGGAAGGCGGTCTTCGCGGCCGGGCCGGTGACTCCGCTCACCAGGTCCGGCGACGGCTCCCCGGCGGCGAGGGCGGTGAGCCCGTGGAGCAGGGTCTTCCGGTCCGTGCCGGTGAGAGCGGCCCGGTACTCGAAGGCGCTGCGGTTCAGCGCCAGGGAACGGCCCAGGTCCGCGACGGCGAGGGCCGGATCGTGCTCCACGTGCCGCAGCAGCCGGGCGGCCTGCTCCCGCAGTGCATCCGCGCTGCGGGCGGAGAGGAGCCAGGGCAGGGCGGGCGCGGCGGGGGTGGTCGCCGGGGTCGGCGCGGGGTCGACGGCCTGGGCCGGTTCGAACGCGTCGGGGACGGCGGGGGTGGCGGCCGGGGCCGGTTCGGTGGACTGTTCGAGGATGGTGTGGGCGTTGGTGCCGCTGACTCCGAACGACGACACCGCGGCCCGCCGGGGGCGCCCGGTCTCCGGCCACGGGGTGTCGTCGGTGAGCAGCCGGACCGCGCCGGCCGACCAGTCCACGTGGGGTGTCGGCGTGTCGACGTGCAGGGTGCGCGGCAGCGCTCCGTGTCGCATGGCCTGCACCATCTTGATGATGCCGGCGACTCCGGCGGCGGCCTGGCTGTGTCCGATGTTCGACTTCAGCGACCCCAGCCACAGCGGCTGCCGCTCGCCGCGTTCCCGGCCGTACGTGGCCAGGAGTGCCTGGGCCTCGATCGGGTCGCCCAGCCGGGTCCCGGTGCCGTGCGCCTCCACCGCGTCGACCTCGGAGGCGATCAGTCCGGCGTCGGCGAGGGCCGCCCGGATGACCCGCTGCTGGGAGGGTCCGTTGGGGGCGGTCAGGCCGTTGCTGGCGCCGTCCTGGTTGACGGCGGAGCCGCGTACGAGGGCGAGCACCGGGTGGCCGTTGCGCCGGGCGTCCGAGAGGCGTTCCAGGACGAGCAGTCCGGCGCCCTCGGCCCAGGAGGTGCCGTCGGCGGCCGCGGCGAACGGTTTGCAGCGGCCGTCCTCGGCGAGCACCCGTTGCCGGCTGAACTCCACGAACGCGCCCGGTGTCGACATCACGGTCACCCCGCCGGCGAGCGCCAGCGAGCATTCGCCCGCCCGCAGCGATTGGGCCGCGAGGTGGACCGCGACCAGCGACGAGGAGCACGCCGTGTCGACGGTCACCGCGGGCCCTTCGAGACCGAGGCCGTAGGAGATCCGCCCGGACGCCACGCTGCCCGCGCTGCCGATGCCGAGGTAGCCCTCGAACTCTTCGGAGGGCTCGGTGACGCGCGACCCGTAGTCGTGGTGGCTGCATCCGACGAAGACGCCGCTCGCGCTGCCCTTGAGCGACAGCGGGTCGATACCGGCCCGCTCGAACGCCTCCCAGGAGAGTTCGAGCAGCAGCCGCTGCTGGGGGTCGATGGTCAGCGCCTCGCGCGGGGAGATCCCGAAGAAGGCCGGGTCGAAGCGGTCGGCGTCGTGGAGGAAGCCGCCTTCCCGTGCGTAGGTGCTGCCGGCCCGGTCCGGGTCCGGGTCGTAGAGGCCGTCCAGGTCCCAGCCCCGTCCGGTGGGGAAGCCGGTGATCGCGTCCTGCCCGCCCACGACGAGCTCCCACAGCTCCTCGGGGGTGCCGACGCCGCCGGGGTAGCGGCAGCTCATGGCGACCACGGCGATCGCCTCGTCCTCGGGCACCGCGTCGGCCGCGGGCACCTGCCCGGGAGCGTCGGGCGTCTCCGTGGCGGGCGTTCCCGGCAGTTCGGTGCGCAGGTGTCCGGCCAGGTCCGTGGCCGTGGGGTAGTCGAAGGCCAGGGTCACCGACAGGCGCAGGCCGGTGGCCACGGCGAGCCGGTTGCGCAGTTCGACGGCGGTCAACGAATCGAAGCCGATGTCCTTGAACACATGGGCCGGTTCCACCGCCTCGGGCCCGGGGTGGCCCAGCACGGCGGCGACCTCGCGGCGGACCAGGTCCAGCAGGGCCCGGTCCCGTTCCGCCGGGGGCAGTGCGGCCAGCCGCAGAGCCGGCGGCTCGGCGCCGTCGGCCGTGCTCCGGGACCCGCCTGCGGCGGCGAGTGCGTCCCGTACCTCGGGCAGGTCCCCGAGGGCGGCGCTGGGCCGGAGCGCGGTGAACGCCCGGGTGAAGCGGTCCCAGGCGAAGTCGGCGACGAGGACGGCCGTGTCGTCGTGGTCGAGGACCTGGCGCAGCGCGACCGTGGCCGTGGTGGGATCCATGGCGGGCAGTCCGTCGCGGATCAGCCGTTCGGCGACCGCTCCGGAGGCGAGGCTGTCGCCGCCCCACAGGCCCCAGGCCACCGAGGTGCCGGGCAGTCCGAGGTCGCGGCGCTGCCGGGCCAGGGCGTCGAGGTAGGCGTTGGCGGCAGCGTAGCTGCCTTGGCCGGTGCCGCCGAGCGTGCCGGCGAGCGAGGAGAACAGCACGAAGGCGGTCATGTCGAGTTCTCGGGTGAGCACGTCGAGGTTGCGTGCGCCGTCGAGCTTGGGACGCAGCACCCCGGCCGCGCGTTCGGGGGTGATCGAGTCGATCACCCCGTCGTCGAGGACGCCCGCGGTGTGCAGTACGGCGCGCAGCGGGCGCTCGGCCGGAATACCGGCGAGCAGTTCCCCCAGTGCGTCGCGGTCCGCGACGTCGCAGGCCACCGCGGTGACGGCGGCGCCCAGTCCGCGCAGTTCGGCCAGCAGGGCGTCGGCCCCCGGGGCCTGTGCGCCGCGCCGGCTGGTGAGCAGCAGGTGCGCGGTGCCGGTGCGGGCGAGCCATCGGGCGATCTGGGCGCCGAGACCGCCGGTGCCGCCGGTGATCAGGACCGTGCCCTCGGGTGTCCAGTCGCGTACGGGGATGGTGCCGCCGAGTCCGGCGTGGACGACCCTGCGGCCGTAGAGGCCGGTGGCACGTACCGCCAGCTGGTCCTCGCCGTCGGGGCCCGTCAGTGCTTCGGCGAGCCGGGCCGCGGCCCGGTCATCGAGCCGTCGCGGCAGGTCGACCAGGCCGGCCCACCGCTGCGGGTACTCGACGCCGGCGACGCCGCCGAGGCCCCAGACCAGGGCCTGGAGCGTGCTGTCGATCCGGTCGGAGCGGCCGACCGACACCGCGCCCCGGGTGGCGCACCAGAGCGGCGCGTCGGTGCCGAGGTCGCCCAGGGCCTGGAGGAGTGCGACTGTCAGGGTGAGGCCGCGGGGAAGCGCCGATCCGTCGCCGTGGGGTTCTTCGGCCAGAGCCAGCAGCGACAGGAGCCCGGCGGGCGGCGCGTCGGTGTGGTCGTGGGCGTCGCGGAGCAGTGCGGCGAACCGTGTCCGGTCGGTCGCGTCGGGGCCCGCTTCGACCAGGACGGGTGTGGCGCCGTATCCGCGTAGGGAGTCCGCGGCGAACGCGACGGCCGGATCGCCGGCGGCGCCGGCCGGGGCGACGACGAGCCAACTGCCGGTGAGCCGGGGCCGCTCGGGTGCCGGCAGGGGCTTCCAGGCGACCCGGTAGCGCCAGCTGTCGGCGGTCCGGTCGCCGGCCCGCCCGCGCGCCCACTCGGCGAGGGTGGGCACCAGGGAGGCGAGGGAGGCCTTCAGTTCCCCGTCCTCGACCCGCAGGGTGGTGGCGAGGGCGTCCAGGTCCCCGTGGTCGACCGCCTCCCAGAAGCCGGAGTCGGCCGGACCGGGGCCGGTGCCGGTCATGGCGGTGGCGGGCCGGTCGGGGGCGGTGGCGTCCAGCCAGTAGCGCTGCTGCTGGAAGGCGTAGGTGGGCAGGGGTCGCTTGCGCGCGCCGGTTCCGGCGAACACCGTGCCCCAGTCCACCGGCATTCCACGTACCTGGAGTGCGGTGAGCGCGGCGAGGAAGCGGCCGGGGCCGCCCTCGGTGCGGCGCAGGGTGCCGACGACGGCTCCGTCGTCGGCACCGGCCGCTTCGACGGCCTGCTGGAGCCAGACGGTCAACGCGGGGTGGGTGCTGCACTCGACGAAGGTGTGGTGTCCGTCGGCGATGAGCGCGTCGACCGCCCGTCCGAACTCCACGGGCCGGCGCAGGTTCTCGTACCAGTACGCGACGTCCAGGCCCAGGGTGTCCAAGGGGCCGCCGCTGACCGTGGAGTAGAACGGGATGTCGGACGTCCGCGGCGCGGTGTCGGCGAGGAGGGTGAGCAGTTCCTCCCGGAGTTCCTCCACCTGGGGCGAGTGCCCGGCGAAGTCCACGCCGGGGACCGGCCAGGCCAGGACGCCCGCCTCGGAGTACTGCTCGCGCAGTCGTTCCAGTGCCTCCGGGTCGCCGGAGACCGTCACCGCCGTCGGCCCGTTGACCGCGGCGACGTCGAGTGCCCCGTCGTGGGCGGACAGTACTTCGCGTACGGCTTCGACCGGCTGCGGCACGAACAGCATGCCGCCGCGTCCGGTCAGGGCCAGCAGGGCGCGGCTGCGCAGAGCGACGATCCGGGCCGCGTCGTCCAGCGAGAGCGCGCCGGCCACGCAGGCGGCGGCGATCTCCCCCTGGGAGTGGCCGACCACGGCGTCGGGGGCGATCCCGTGCGCCCGCCACAGCTCGGCCAGCGACACCATCATGGCGAACAGCACAGGCTGCACCACGTCCACCCGGTCCATCGGAGGCGCGTCGGGCTCGTCCCGCAGGACCGCCAGCGGCGACCAGTCCAGGTGCGGGGCGAGAGCGCGTTCACAGGCCGCGATCCGGTCGGCGAAGGCCGGGGCGTGGTCAAGCAGTTCCCTGGCCATGCCGGCCCACTCCGATCCCTGGCCGGGGAAGACGAAGACGGTCCTGTCCGATCGGGCGACAGTGCCTTCGACCAGGCCGGGGGCGCGGTCTCCCCTGGCCAGCGCGGCCAGGCCGCCCAGCAGGGTGGCGAGGTCGTCACCGACGACGGCTGCGCGGTGCTCGAAGGCGGTCCTGGTGGTGGCCAGGGAGTAGCCGACGTCGACGGGGGACAGCTCCGGACGCTCCGTCAGGTACGTGTGCAGCCGCTCCGCCTGGGCTTTCACCACCTCGGCGGTCCGCCCGGACAGGACCCACGGGACGGCGGCCCACGGAGTGTCCGGGTCCGTCGAACCGGTTCCGGCGGACGACTCGGCGGTGAGTGCGGGTACGGCAGGCGCGTCGGACACGACGGCGGGTACGGACCCGGCCGGCAAGGCGGGCAGCGGGAGTGCGTGCTCGGCTGGCGGCTGCTCGATGACGACATGGGCGTTGGTGCCACTCAGGCCGAACGAGGACACTCCGGCCCTGCGCGGCCGGCCGGTCTCCGGCCAGGGTGTGGCCTCGGTCAGCAGCGCGACGGCGCCCGCCGTCCAGTCGACGTTCGGGGACGGCCGGTCGATGTGCAGAGTCCGCGGCAGCTCGCCGTGCCCCATGGCCAGCACCATCTTGATGATGCCGCCGACTCCGGCGGCGGCCTGGCTGTGTCCGATGTTCGACTTCAGCGACCCCAGCCACACCGGCCTGTCGGCCGGCCGGTCCTGGCCGTAGGTGGCCAGCAGCGCGTCGGCCTCGATGGGGTCGCCCAGCCGGGTGCCGGTGCCGTGCGCCTCCACCGCGTCCACGTCGGCGGCCGTCAGCCGGGCGTTCGCCAGCGCGTCGCGGATCACCCGCTGCTGGGCCAAGCCGCTGGGCGCGGTCAGCCCGTTGCTCGCACCGTCCTGGTTGATCGCCGAGCCGCGCAGCACCGCGAGCACCGGGTGGCCGTTGTGTCGGGCGTCCGAGAGGCGCTCCAGCACGAGCAGGCCCACGCCCTCGGCCATGCCGAAGCCGTCCGCCGAGGCGGCGAAGGACTTGCAGCGCCCGTCTTCGGCGAGCCCGCGCTGCCGGCTGAAGCCGGTGAACGACAGCGGGGTGCCCATCACCGTGGCGCCGCCCGCCAGCGCCAGCGCGCACTCGCCCGAGCGCAGCGACTGCGCGGCGAGGTGTACCGCCACCAGTGACGAGGAGCAGGCCGTGTCCACGGTCACGGCGGGTCCCTGGAGGCCGAGTTGGTAAGCGACCCTTCCGGACAGGACGCTGGTGGAGATGCCCGCGATGAACAGGCCCTCCAGCTCGTCGGGGACGTCGCGCAGGGTGCCGCCGTAGCCCTGGTAGGAGGCGCCGGCGAAGACCCCGGTCGGGGTTCCGTGCAGGGATGCCGGGTCGATACCGGCGCGCTCGATCGCCTCCCAGGAGAGTTCGAGCAGCAGCCGCTGCTGCGGGTCCATGGCCAGTGCCTCGCGCGGTGAGATCCCGAAGAATCCAGGGTCGAACCGGTCCGCGTCCCCGACGAATCCGCCTGCGGCGGCGTAGCTCCTGCCGGGCCGGTCAGGGTCCGCGTCGTACAGCGCGTCAAGGTCCCAGCCGCGGTCGGACGGCAGCCCGGAGACGGCGTCGCGCCCGTCGGCGACCAGGCGCCACAGGTCCTCGGGGGTGCGCACGCCGCCGGGGTAGCGGCAGCTCATGGAGACGATCGCGATGGGGTCGTCGTCCACGGCGGGCGCCGCCGACAGCGGCTGCCGGACGGTGGCGGGCTCCTCGGCTGCGTCCAGCAGTCCGGTCTCCAGGTGCCGGGCGAGCGCTGTGGCCGACGCGTAGTCGAAGACGACGGTGACCGGGAGCCGCAGGCCGGTGGCGGTGTTGAGCCGGTTGCGCATGTCCACGGCGGTCAGAGAGTCGAAGCCCAGGTCGCGGAAGGCACGGCCGGGGGCGACCGCGTCCGGCGAGCCGTGGCCGAGGACAGCGGCCGCGTGGGTCCGGACCAGGTCGATCAGCACCCGGGTCCGCTCGGCTGCCGGGAGCGGCTCCAGCCGATCGCGCAGCGCCGAGGACGTCCCCTCGGCCCCGGTCTCGCCGGTCTCCGGTTCGGCGGCCAGCGCGGTGCGCACCTCGGGGAGTTCGCCGATCAGCGGGCTGGGGCGCGCCGAGGTGAACACCGTCGCGAAGCGGTCCCAGTCGATGTCGGCGACCACGACCACCGTCTCGTCGTGGTCCAGGACCTGCTGGAGCCCGGTGATCGCGACCGCGGGCGGCATGAAGAGCACACCGTGGCCGCGCAGGTTCTCCTCCACGAGTTCGGCCGCCATCCCGGCCCCACCCTCGGGGTTCCAGATCCCCCACACCACGGAGGTCGCGGCGAGGCCACGGCTCCTGCGGTCCTCGGCGAGGCCGTCGAGATAGGCGTTGGCTGCGGCGTAGGCGCCGTGGACGGCACTGCCCCACACCCCGGAGATCGAGGAGAACAGCACGAACGCGTCGAGCGTGTCCCGGTCGAAGAGCACGTCCAGGTTCCTGGCCCCGCCGGCCTTGGCGTGGAGGGTGTCGGCGAACTCGTCCACGTCGGTGGCGGGCAGTGGCACCAGCAGCCCGGCCCCCGCGGCGTGGAAGACGGTACTGATCCGGTGGCCGTCCTGTTCGAGGCCGTCCTTCAGGGCGCGCAGGGCCTCCAGGTCGGCGACATCGCACGAGGCCAGGGTGACCTGGGCGCCTGAGGCGGCGAGTTCCTCGGAGAGCTTCGGCGCACCCGGCGCGTCCGCGCCGCGCCGGCTGACCAGCACCAGGTGACCGGCTCCTCGCCGGGCCAGCCAGCGCGCGATCTGCGCGCCGATCCCGCCGGTACCGCCGGTGATCAGCACGGTGCCCTCGGGCCGCCAGCTCCGCCGCGGCGCGGTGTCGCCCAGGGCGGACCGGACCAGCCGCCGGCCGTGGCAGCCGGTGGCCCGTACGGCCACCTGGTCCTCGTCTCCGACCGCGCCGGCCAGCACCCGGCACAGCCGAGGGACGGTGTCCGCGCCCAGGACCTCCGGGAGGTCGATCAGACCGCCCCAGCGCTGCGGGAACTCCAGCGCGGCGACCCGGCCCAGACCCCAGAGCAGATTCTGCGCGGCGCTGACCGCCCTCCCGGTGCCCGTGCCCCCGACCGACACCGCACCCCGAGTGGCCCACCACAGGGGCGCGTCGGTCCCGGCGTCGCCGAGGGACTGCACCAGGGCCAGGTTGAGCGCGGTGCCCAGCGGGACGGAGGGATGTGCGGAGTGCGGGCGCTCGTCGAGGCCCAGCAGCGACAGCACTCCTGTCACCGGGCCGGGAAGCGCGTCGAGGGATGCGCGGACCCGGTCGGCCAGAACGGCGCGGTCGGCCTCCGCCTCGGTGAGCCGTACATGGACCACCGAGGCTCCGGCCTGCTCCATGACGTGGACGGTCGTCTCCGACCGGCGCACCCCTTCTTCGGGCTGACCGTCCGACGACAGTACGAGCCAGCTGCCGCCCAGTGTGACCGGGCGGCCCTCGGGCAGGGCTCGCCAGGTCACGCGGTAGCGCCAGGAGTCGACCACCGAACGCTCGATGCGTTCGGTGCGCCAGGTGGCGAGCGCGGGGAGCACCACGTTCAACGGGTCCTCGGGTGCCACGCCGAGGGTCGTGGTGAACCGGGCCAGGTCACCCCCGCCCAAGGCGTTCCAGAAGTCGTCGCCCTCCGAGGAGGTTCCGGAAGGACCGCCCGCCGCCGGGCCGGTGTCCTCCAACCAGTACGGGCGGCGCTGGAAGGGGTAGGTGGGCAGGGAGACAACGTCCGGACGGTGTCCGGCGAACACCCGGTCCCAGTCGGGCGACAGACCACCCGCGTGTGCCTCTCCCAGGGACGTCAGGAAACGGTCGAGGCCGCTCTCACCGCGCCGCAGCGTACCCAGGACCACGGCGGGGCCCTGCGCGGAGGCGGCGGTGTCGGCCGCATCGGCGGTCTGCTGGACACCGAAGGTGAGCACGGGGTGGGGGCTGGCCTCGACGAAGAACCGGAAACCCTCCGCCAGCAACGTCTCCGTCGCCTTCCCGAACTCGACCGTCTCCCGCAGATTCCGATACCAGTACCCCGCATCCAGACCCTTCGTATCCAACCAACCACCCGTCACCGTCGAGAAGAACGGCACAGAACCCGAAACAGGAGCGATCCCGGCCACACCAGAGAGCAACCGCTCACGAACCCCCTCCACATGCGAGGAATGCGACGCATAGTCGACCTCCACACGACGGGCCCGAACACCCTCACCAACAAGAACCCCAAAAAACCCGGCAACCGCGTCCACATCACCCGACACC
>NZ_AUKR01000034.1:0-18172 GCF_000424845.1 Streptomyces sp. TAA040
TTGGGGTGTGTCGTTGGGTTGCGGACTCGGTGTTCCGTTCGTTGCGGCCGAACCTCGGGTCCGTGCGGCGGTGCTGGGCTTGGGCGGTGCGCTGGCATCGGCCGAGGTCGCCGCGCGGATCACCGTCCCAGTGGAGTTCCTGGTGCAGTGGGACGACGAGCGGGTGCCGCGGGCCCAGGGCTTGGCACTGTTCGACGCCCTGGCCTCAGCTGAGAAGACGCTGCATGCCAACCCCGGCAAGCACGGGGAAATCCCGGCATTCGAGCTGGACAGCACGCTGCGGTTCTTCGCCAGGCACCTCGGCTGATGACGCCGCCCGCAGTCCGTGACGCGCTGACCGGGATCGGATCCCGGTCAGCGCGTCACGGACTCGTGGGATGGCCCGTCCACCGGGACGGTGGACGGGCCATGAGATACCGGATGGATGTGATCAGGACGGTGGTTCCTGCCCGATGAGGCGGGCTTCGAGGTCGGCGACGCGCCGGTCTTGGAAGCGGAGGTTGGATCGGGCGGCTTTTAGTCGCTCGTCGAGGGTGCGGTTGTCCGTGGTCAGCTGGCGGACCCTTTGCTTGAGGGTGGTGTTCTCGGTAGTGATCCGCTGGATGGCCTCTTCGGTCCACTCGGCCTGCAAGTCCCGTATCTGGCCGAGGAGTTCACCGATCCGGGTGCGCTGGGCGAGGATCTCGGCCTGGGCGGCCTTGAGCGCGTCCTCGGCGTTCAGCGCGCGCTCGCGCCAGGTTGCCTCGCGCTCGTCGTCCTGTTCGACGAGCATGCGGGTCCGCCGGTCGCCTGCCTCGGTTATCGCCGTGGCGATGGCGGCCCGGGCCTCGGGGTTGCCATAGAGGAAGGTGCGTGAGACGTTCGCCCGCCGGGCGACAGCGGCAACGCTGACCTGGGCCTTCTCTCGTTGGAGTCGGGCGATGGCCTCGCGGACTCGTAGGAGGGCCGTGTCGGTCTTGCTGCGGCGGGCTGCCAGGGCAGCGGCAGTGCGGGGTTCGGGGACGGTGTTCATGCGACGTCCTGTTCGGGGTCTGTGTCCTCGGCTGTGCACGTATCGCTGTACTCGTCTGGCTCGGCGCCGCCTGCGTGAGCGAGGTCGGATGCACGGAAGGCGGTGGACCACACGCGGTGGAAGTAGTCCTGGGGTTTGCGCAGGTCCAGGGCGAGGGCATCGTCGAGGAGGCCGAGGCCGGCCAGGGCTTTCTCCAGGCCGTCGATGGCGCGGGCGGTGGGCTCGAAGTAGCGGTGGAGGTAGTCGGCGGTGGCGTCGTCGGGGGCGCCTTCGGCCAGCAGCCGCCATTGCTCGCGTTTGCGCCGCCAGTAGAGGAGGTCGGCGCCGGACAGGACGAACTTGTCGCAGTTGTGGCAGTCGAGTTTCCAGGGGCAGGCGCCGCCGTCGACGACGGGCTGGAAGGTGCAGAACCCGCCCTCGGCAGGTGTACTGCGGCGGGACAGATCGATCGCCAGAGCCTGGGCTTGCTGGCGGGTGAGCGGGGTCGTCGGCTCGGTGAGGAGTTCTCCGGGGCTGGCGGTGCCGGGACCGGCGACCCAGACGTGCTGGAGGACGTCCTCAAGGTCGGACTGGGTCAGGTGGATGTAGTGCTCGGCCATCCGCTCGGAGACGTGGCCGAGGTAGCGGCGGACATGGGTCAGGGTTGCCCCGGCCCGCAGCAGGCTGGTGGCCAGACTGTGCCGGGCCTGATGGGGGACCCACCGGCCGATGTCGAGCTCGTCGATCCAGAGTTTGAAGCCCTTGTGGAACCACTTGTAGGACAGTGGAGTGCGTCCGTTGCGGTTACGCATGTTGGTCGGGAACAACGCCATCTGGGCCCGTTCCTCGGCGGTGGGCGGCCGGTTGTTCCGGGTCTCGAACAAGGCGAGGGTCTTGTGCTGGCGGTCCTGCAGGAGCTGGTGGACCCGTTCGGGGATCCTCAGTGCCTGGTCGTAGTTGCCGACCTTGGTCTGGTCGTGCCAGAGCATGGGGAGTCCGCCGTAGCGGCCGAGGCAGTCCAGGCGGAGTTTGAGTACCTCGCCGCAGCGGCGGCCGGTGACGATGATGGTCTCCCAGGCGTCCCGCAGGCCGCGGTCGAACGGGTCGTAGGTCTCCGCGAGCCTGCGCAGGTTGGTCTCGTCGGCGAGCGCGCGGGCGACGCCGTCGGCGAACGGCGGCCGAGCGCGGCTGACCATCCGTCCTGGGGCGGGCATGGCGGCGATGAAGGCCCGGTCCAGACCGAGGCGTTCGGCCTCTCCTGATTCAAGGGCCCCGCGCAGGAGCCGCCGGGTGCGGTGGAAGACGCGCTGTCGGGTGTTGGCGGTCACGATCGAAGGCTTGCCGTGGACGCCCCTGGCCGCGAGCGAGACGAGGCCGTCGCGCTCGCGTTGGCGCTGGTCGGCGACGAACTGGTGCATGTGCTCGGCCGTCAACGCCCGTGGGTCGTGCCCTCGGGCGGGAGCGTGGAGTTCCAGGAAGGTGCTCAGCTCCAGACCGGCTCGGCGCATGTCGTCGAAGGTGCCTCCGCTGCGGGGGCAGCTGGGCGAACGCAAGATCGCGACCAGGTGGTCCCAGATCAGGTCGCGCAGCCATCGCTGGGAGACGCCGGTGAGGTCGATGCGGATCGCGCGGCCGGTGAGCTTGCGGCCGAAGTGCTCGGTGAGGATGTAACCGAGCTCGCGCGTCTCGTCCGGCATCACGTAGAGAGGGTGCAGGGCGCCCGCGATGGCCTGGGCGATGTAGACGCCCTCGCGGGTGACCGCCTTGCGCTGGTCGGTGTCGTCCCAGCCGAGGTCGGTCAAGGAGCGCAGGCCGTGTGCGCGGCCGTAGTTCGCCAGCCGCTGCAACGGAGCCAACTCCCAGCGGCCGTGGTGTCGTTGGGTATGCCAGAACATGCCCCACTGGATCTCGGCTCGCAGCAGCGGGTGCAGGCCGCGGAGGTTGACTTGTGCGGGCCGTAGCACCGCTGCGGCCGTCGTGCACCACCGGCGGAAGGCCGGCTCGTCCGTGTACTCGACCGGAGTGGGTCGGCCGGTGCGTTCGTAGCGGTTGCCCCACTGACTGGGCAGGACCGCCCCTCCGGGGCGCCTCTGATTGCGGTAGTGCCGGTCGTGGCGGAAGCACAGGCCCAGCGGTGAGTCGGCCAGGTCGGGGCAGACCTGGACCAGGCAGTTTCCGTAGCCGGGGGCCGCTTGCTGGTCGGCGAGCCAGTCGTCGAAGTCGGCGTCGGCGCCGTGACGGTCGCGGTGGTGATACCAGCGGAACTGATGGTGGTGGCAGAGGTCCAGGGTCAGGTGGCGGGCGGGCCGGTCGGGGCAGATCCGGCATGGGCGCTCTTCCACTTCCTGGCCGGGGCCGGCGGGTGGTGCCGTGCGCAGGAAGTCGGCTCGTGATGTCCCGGCATCGCGTTGCCAGCGCCAGAGCATCTCGTGGGCCGAGCACAGGTCGCCGTGGCCCATCGTGGTCCGTTCGCAGTCCGTGACCAGGCAGTTCCACCGGTAGACGGGGTGATCGGGCGGGATTGTGATGATGTCCGGTCGGAACAGCGGGTCGAAGGAGGGCGCGTCGATCAGCGCGGTGAGGACCTCCAGTCGGTCCCGGCCCGTGCGGGTGTGCTGCCGCGGCAGCAGCGACGTGATGGTCACTTGGCCTCACCCCAGACCGTGCGCAGCGCGGCGTCGAAAGTGGGGTCGTGGAGGTCGACGTGGCCGTAGACCTCGTCGACCGTGGCGGCCGAGGCCCAGCCGCCGGCGTCCCGGGCTATCAGCAGGTTGCCGTCGGCGGCGTCGAGGACCGCGGAGGTGAACGTGTGCCGGAAGGCATGGGGTTTCACCAGCCCGAGCCCGGCACGTTTCCCGGCCCGGCCGAGCATCCGCCGGGCCCCGACCGGCGCCCACGGCTGTCCCGCGTGGGCGCCATGCAGCTGGACCAGGAGCATGCCGTGCCGAGCGCCGCGCGGATACTCGCCGGTGAGGTACTCGAAGTAGGTGTGCACCATCTCCGGGCTGACCCGCTTGATCAGTCCGCCGGTGACCGTGCCGTGTTCGACCTGCCAAGGGTGCTTGGTCTTGGCCTCGGCCCGGTTGGGGTTGCCGGGCCGGTGGCAGACATGCAGGTGAGGGCTCCGGCATTCGTTGCAGGCCGCGTTCTCCCGCAGGTGCAGGTCGACCAGGTGCAGTCCGCACAACTCGCCGATCCGAAGTCCGCCGTCGGCCAGCCAGGTCACCACCATCCGGTCCCGGGCCGAGTTCACCGTCTCCAGCAGCTTCTCCCTCGCCCCGTCGGGCAGCATCTTCGGGTGCCTGCGGTGCGGGCCCTTCGGAGCGAGCGGGTTCGCCGGCATCGCGGACTTCACGTGCCCGAGGAACGAGCGGCGGCGGTCCATCCGCGACGGCAGTCGCGTGCCGTCGAGCTTCTCACCGAGCTCCGTGTTGACGCCGAGCGAGGCTTGATGCAGGTAGAAGCCCTTCAGGCAGGACGCCGCGATCGACAGCGCGGACCGGCCGTAGGGGCATTTGCCCACCCGCCACGGCTCCCCGAGGGGCATGTGGACCTCGGCGCCGACGATGCCCATGTACCGTTCCAGGTCGCGCAGTTCGACCGTCGCGAAGTCCAGGCACTCGCGCTCAAGCCACCGAAGGTGATCGACCAGGTAGTACGCGTAGGTCTTCTGCGTGCCCGAGCCGTCATGGACGCGCAGGAACCGGTCCGCTTCGGCGTGGAGCGTGCCCTCCGGCCAGACGATCGTCCACGACCTCCGTCCGCCCTTCCGCTCGATCCGCTGGACCCGCAAGTCCCCGACCACAAGATGCCGTGCCACTCGTCCTCCGTACCGACTCCAGAACATGACGAACGTCCCGGACCCGGTCGGTAAACAAGCCCATGGCGTTCACGCCACAGGCTCGAACGGACATCACGAACAGCACAAACCACGGTCGGTAAAGTCTGTGACCAGCCACTCGTCCAGCAGGTCCTGCACCTGGGGAAGCGTCCAGCACGCCTCGTCCTCGAGTCTTGTGCCGCGCTCGGTGACGTCGGAGCCGGTGTAGCCGGCAACATACTGGGAGAACCGGTCGCCGATGGTGAGGAACATCCGCTCGACGTTCCCCTTGGCCGGGCCGTTGGCTGGCGGCGCCGGCTGGACCGACACCCCCAGGCTCTGGCACGCTGCGGTGAACGAGGTGGAGATGAACACCCGGCCCTGGTCGACGACGACCGTCTCCGGCGTGATCACCGGACGGGCTGCCGCCCCCTCCAGCCGCGCATCCAACGACACCAGGCGTTCGCAGGGGACGACCGAGCGCGACATCGCCAGTGCCTCTTCCCACCCCGGGCGCATCCGCATGGGTGTCACCATCTGCGCCAGCAGGATCGCTGCGTCCACCGCCCCGGTTCCCATCGGCCGCAGCACCGTCGCGCAGATACTGCGCGTCGCGACATCCAGGGCGATCGTCAGCTCGGCCTTGCCCACCACCCCGTCGGCCAGGACCACCATCACGTCCAGCGGGGTGCTGTCCAGCATCACCAGCTCACCGGGTCGCAGCGCCACCGTCGGGGTGAACGGCGCAGCAGGCCGTGAAGAATGCCGGCGCCGCTGTGCCGCCGTTCCCAGCAGTCCCTGGCGGTCAGCGAGGGCGTGCACCAGCCGGTTGAACGTAGAAGCCGGCGGGACCTTCACCGTCTCCGCTCCGTGGGTGTCCTCCAGGATCCAGCCGACGGTGCGCCGCAGCCGGCTCAGCGTCCCGGTCGACCGCTCCTTCTGCGCCTGGAGCGCCTGCTCGATCGCGGCGACTACCCGCTCATCGGCGCGTCCCACCGGTGAGCGCGGGCGAGCGGCCCGGCCGTCCACCAGCCCCCACAGGCCGTGCTCCCGGTAGCGGGCACGCATCCGCCGCACCGTCACCGCACTGGCCGACTGCCCGGCCGCCGTCAGCTCGGCAGCCTTGGCCTCCTCCCGCTCCGCCATAGTGCGCAGGGCCGGATCGAACTCGGCCCGCGGCATCTGGTCCTGTCCCGGGACGGGGCACCCGGTCTCGACCTCCCGCACATGCCGCTCCCAGGCGTAGGCGCGCTCGCGTACCTGTTCCGGCAGTTCCTCCAGAAGGCCGAACGGCGGAACGTGGCGCTGCGGTGCGCCCACCACCTCGAAGTCGGGGTCGGCGAACAGGAAGTTCGCCAGGACCGTGGCCACGGAGTTGTCCGTGTCGATCAGCTTTACGGACGGTCCTTCCAGCATGACGACCGTCCAGGTCCGCTTCGCGAAACGAACCTGCGTTCCGGGCTCCAGGACCGTGTCGCTCACCCCTGACCCCGCCCCTGGGAGCCCGCCGTCACGGTCACCCGCTCGTGCAGGGGCACGTCGAGGGGGACAGACAACTTGCCGTGCCACAGCGCGTGGAAGATCACCGGGAAAACCTGGACCGGGTCGCCGAGTTCACGCACCCCCTTGATCAGCGGCCGCGGCTGCTGGAAGGCCTCGGCCGCGCGCTCGGCCAGTTCGGCGCCCTTGTAGCGGGGGTGCCGGTACCCGGCCAGCCAGCGTAGATTGGCCGCCAGAACTGGATCCAGAGGCCGCAGGACCCGGTACCGCCAGCCCACCGCCGCGGCTGCGGCCTCCATCACCGTCGCCCGACTGGCCAGGCGCGGCGAGATGTCCCCTCGCCCGGCGCAGTCCGCCAGCAGATCCCTGCCGTCCGCGAGCCGGGCCATCAGATGCGGTGCGTGCCGCACCCAGCCTCCGTCTCGCTCACGCCAGGTGAGTTCCACCGGGCGGCACACAATGGCCACCACACGAGGGTCATGGTCCAGCAGCATCACCTGGGTCCGCATCACCCCGGACGCGTAGTGCACCAGCCGCCCGTCGGTCGCCGACCACCACCATCCCGGCGCCATCCGCTTGCCATGCCGCACCGGGAAACGGCGCACCGGGCCGCACTCCTCCCAGCAGACACCACGTGCGGCCTCCGCCCACGGCATCCGCCGCTCGGTCCCCGCCTGGTCGATGAACCGAGCTATCAGCCCGTCGCCGATCCTGACCGGTAACTCCGGGGCCGCCTCATCATCGTCCGGCATCCCGTCCGACGTCCCGGCAGAGCGACCGGGCGCGCGAACCGGCTCACGTCCCGCCGCGAGCGGCAGCGGGTCGCATCCTCCGCCTGCCGGACCAGATGCCCGAGGACCGGCCTCCGCAGCGCTGTGCGCTCCCGCGATCTGCCGTGGTGGCGGGGGTAAACCGGGGCCGCCGGATGCCGGCGGGTGGTGCCTGTCGATCATGCGCTCCAGTCAAGCGTGCTCGGCTCGCGCGTACGACCTGAATCGGCCAATTTCCGCCACCCGGGCGGTCCTGGTTCGCCCAGTGTTGTTGATGACGGCCCGCATCCTACGGCGGTGTCAGTGCAGACCCCTGCCCCACGCACGCCGTTCACCGCTGGCGGCCGGGTGCGGGCGTGGCCACCAGGGTGGTGCGTGCGGTGGCTCGTCGACTGTGACCTCACGTCCCGCGTTACAGCTTCGTCGAGCCCCTGCTTCCGTTAGCCGGTCCCGTCCCCTGGGTCAGGCGCTGCATCACGTCAGAGGACCGGGTCAAGGTCGCCGCGAGTGCAGCGAAGAAGCTGGCGAACTCGTCCATGGCGGCTTCTCTACTGCGCCGCCAGTCTTCAAGGGCGTGGCAGAAGTCCCGCTGAACGAGCGGTGAGATGCCGTGCAAGTGGTGCGCGGAGAGCTCGGCGACGACCTGCTCCCACAGGGCCCATTCCCCCTCGACGGCCGTGGTCGACGGTGTGACACCGGTACGTTCGGACATCCTGCGTCGTAGAGCTTGCAGGGGGCTGTCCCTGACGTGTAGCTGCTCGCGTGCTGCCGCTTGCAGACTGTCGAGCTCAGCCTCCAGTTCGCGGAGCCGCTG
Organism: Streptomyces sp. TAA040; assembly: GCF_000424845.1. Taxonomy (NCBI): domain Bacteria; kingdom Bacillati; phylum Actinomycetota; class Actinomycetes; order Kitasatosporales; family Streptomycetaceae; genus Streptomyces; species Streptomyces sp. TAA040. The sequence goes on from NZ_AUKR01000034.1 coordinate 7,896, forward strand.
GGACAGCGCCGGTGGTTGTGGTGCTGCCAGGTCGGTGACCGGAAGCGGAACCACCTGGAGCGAACGGATCGCTCGCGGGTGGATGGCGAGCGACAGCGAGCCGATGGCTTCGTGGGTGTTGAGGTAGCGGAGGGCATCGAGCCCAAGAGCCTGCAGTTCGTCCAGACTGATCTGCGAAGCCGGCTCGTTGTTCTCCTCCCGGTAGCCGTCGTTGATGCGCCCGGCGCTGATATCGAGGGAGACCCGGTACAGGTAGAACGAGGACGTGGCATCGTCCTGGTCGCGCATCCGGCGCAGCATGTTCTCTACGGCGGCCTCGTATGTGCCGACGTGGAGAGCCTTGGCGCGCTCGATGTGGGTTCCGTAAAGGTGTCCGAGGCGCAGCTCAGCTTCCCGGACCCGTGCAGCGAACCTGCTGGTGTAGTCGGGCGACGGCCAGTCGGGCGATGTACTGGAGTGATACCAGGCGAACCGGGCGACCGCAGAGTTGTCGAGGGCGGGATCATGTCGGTCACGGATCCCGGCGACGGCGCGCCCGTAGTGGATCGAGGCACCGCAGTGGCTGCACGCAATCCGGGCGTCGAGTGACTCGCGCTCGATGTAACCGGCGGCGGAGAGATTGGACAGTTCACCGCAATCGCATTTCATCCGGAACCCGTAGTCAAACCGGGCCTCGCGCTCCTGCAGATCGTTTGACTCCGCGGGCTGCTGGTCGTTCGTCATCCGGCTGGCTCTCCGCAGGGGGTCGAAGTCGATGTTCAGAACGGTCGTGCCCGGGTGGGTCTGGGTCAAGGGTTGGCTGCCCCACCGCACAGCACGGCCGGGCCTCCGATGTGCACCTGCCTGAGGGGTAGCAAAAAAGCAGTCATATCAGGAAAGTGTTCCGCCTAGCATCGGTGCATGACCGGGGAAGAGATCGCGCAGGAGTGCCCGATGCCAGGTGCTCATCGGCGGCTGATGGACTGTCATGCGCAGTGGCACAGGTTGCACGAGGAGTACTTCGATCCGCATGGGTTCAGGATCATGGTGAACGCGCTGGTCCCGAACCTGCGGAACGTCACGTGGCTGCTGCAGAAGCAGAAGAAGGAGCTCGCGGGCTTCGACCAGTGGTATCCCCGGTTCCAACAGCAGTCGGGCAGCAGCGAGATCATGCGGTGGGCAGTCAAGTCCCGGAATCGCATCACCAAGGAAGCCGATCTGGAGCTGCACAGCGAGCTGCAGATCGTGTGGCAACAGAACTGGCTGCGGCGTGTTCTGGGCGCCTCGGCTAAGTTCCCGCCTCGGATGTCGGTCAACGACATCCTGCACGATGTCGTTCGCCGGTACAGGCCGCCGGGCGGCACGGTGACCGTGCGACGGCGCTGGGTGGATGCGGCACTGCCTGAGTGGGAGCTGCTGGACGCGACGGGAGAGGCATATGCACAGCTAGCGGCGCTCCTCGCCGAGGGACACCGGGCAGCCGGTGTGCAGGTGTGTGACCTTCCGGCACGCAACGAAGAATGCGTGACCGCACACCTCGAAATATCGGGAACCAGGCCGCGCTGCATGCTGGTTGCCAAGGACGACCTGGAAGCCCACTTCGATGTACTCAAGGGTGTCCGGATCGAGTCATACAACCTGACCATCGAGCGCGACGAGGACGGCACCAGGCAGGCGCTCGAACGCTACGGTCAGCAGCCCGAGTCGCCCCCCGGGGATCCAATCGATGCAGTGCCCTGGCACATGGCCAACGCCCGGCGGCTGATGGAGAAGGACGGCTTCCACGCCATGTTCGTCTTCCTCTATCGCGGAGACACGATGGCGCAGTTCGGCCGTCTCGACTTCGACAGCCAGGGAACGAAGATCCTCTCCTTCGAGAAGCTCGCGATCCAGGTGAACGCGATGAAGGCCGACGGCGTTGTCGTGACCTCGGAGTCATGGTTCGCCAGACCCACCCGCAAGGAGGAAGAACTCGGCGCCGTGCTCATCCCGCCGCGTGACCGCCTGGACCGGCTGGAGGCACTCACCGTCTATGCCGCGACGCGTGATGGCCGCCGGGCAGGACAGATGTCTCTGGTCTCGCGGGGCGTCGATGGGCAGACGACCTGCTCCGATCCGCAGGACGTCGAGTACGCGGTAGAGCACACCCTCGCTCCCGTTCTGAGAATGTGGGACGACACAGCACAGCCGACCGGCTGACTATGCCCGCCCAGGCTGTCCCCGCCCTGCGGCCCGTCGGCCAGCCACGGCCGGCCCACTCGTACCGCGACCTCCCGGAAGAAGATGCCGCCGGCACGGAACGGCAGCACCTGTCCGCCTCCGCCGTGCTCGGCCCATACCCGCTCCTGCATCCCGGGATCGAGCAGCACCGCGGCTAGCGCCCCGGTCTCGGGGAAGACGACCGCGTCGCGGACGATGATCCGCCACCACCAAAAACGCGGCCCGGCATCCCCTCCGGCAACCGCGTGCAGACGCGCTGGCCAGATCCGCTCCTGCTCCCACTCCAGGGCCTGCTGCCACCACGAACACACCACCGCGTGGGCGAGCGCGAACCCTCGGCCCGGATCGGCGCCGGCCGCGGTCCGGGCGGTCTTCGGCCAGGACCGCTGCGCCGCGGCGATCTCCTGGACTGCCTGCAGATCGAGGTTGCGGTGCCGGTGCCCGTCTCACCGCCCTGAAACACGGGAGTGGAACGGAGGCTACGTGCACTCTGACCTGGGGAACCCAGTTGGGTGGCGGTGGTTTCGATCCACAGCAGCGTCCACTCGACACCGGTCCCGCAACCCGTTCGGTCCAATTTCTTCAGCACCACGGGGGATTGGGTAGGCCATTCGTGGTGTGCGGCTCCCAGAATTGTCGGAGGCTCGCTCTACGTTCCGGGCCATGACCGATTGGATCGAGCCCTGTGCTCGTGAAACAGAACCGGCGTACTCCTCTGAGCAGGTGGATCTCGGCCGGAAGCTCGTAGCTCGTGATGATCTCCTGACGGGCGAGAAGCAACGGACGCGCCTGGAGATCGGAGATCTCCTGCTTGAAGTCGCGCCGATGGACAACGACGAGCCCTCCAACGGCTCCCGCGAGTTGATCAGGGCGTTCGCTGCAGACATCGGCATGACTGCCGGTATGGCCCGTGAATACCGGTGCGTGTCCGCAGGCTGTGACGGTGGGCTCAGGAAGGTGCTGGCCGAGTCTGCTGTCACGGTGTCCTACTCAGTTGTCCGTGAGGCTGCGCTGGGGTTCTCCCTCCCGAAGGAGACCCGGGAGGCTGAGAACGCTCTGGCGAAGGCGGATCGCGAGCGCCTGCGCCAGGACCGCTGGGAGATCTTGCTGCGGATGCTTCAGGAGCCCGGCCGCCGCCGTGTGACGGCGCAGGAGTTCCGCGCGGTGATCGGGGCGCGGCCGATTCCGAACTCGGCCTCAGCGATGACCGCCGAGAAGATCGTGGAACAGCTCGCCCGTCCCGATGTCAGGTCGGCGGTGATGGCGAGTGTGATGGAGCCGGCGTTCCTCGTAGAGGCGTTCGCGGCCGATCCGATGGCGGAGCTGAAGATCCGCGACAGCCTCGCCCAGGTCACCCAGGTGACAGGCAGCGGGGCGAGCACCTCCCTCACCGAGGAGACCGACGACCGGCTGGCCCTGCAGTTCCGGCGCCAGGTGAACTTGCTCTATGGCCTGGTCGAGATGCACCCCGAGCAGATCATCAACATCGCCGACGAGGACATGCTCAACGACCTGGAGAAGGCGTGTGAGGGCGTTGTGCACTGGGCGCAGCGGCTGCACTCGGCCCGGACTTCCGGACGGGCGGGTGTGCGGTGACCGCCTCGCGCTACACCTCTCTGTCCGCTGCGACCCGGCAGTGGATCACGGACAACTATGGCCCGCTGTTCGCCCAGCACGGTGACAAGAACCGGCGGACCGGCGAGTTCATGGACCTCATGATCGAAGGGGTCCAGGCGGGCGAGCTGCCGGCGATCGAGTACTTCAAGGTCGTCCTCGGCCCCGTCCTTGGTGCACTGGACAACGATCTGTTGCTCCGCTTCGCGCACAGCGGCACCGAAGCGCCGCCGCCAGCCGGACCGGGGGAGGAGGGTGGCACGAAGGCGCCCGACGGCGCGACACCGCCGATCCCTGGCCTTGGACGAGGCGGGGCATCCCCCGGGCCCGCTCCCGGCGGATGCGGCACAGGGACCGACGCGGGGATCACTATCCCCGGCCAGCGCTCCTTCCTACCCGCCGACCTGGTCCACGCCCGCATCGTGGAGGTGACCAAACAGCTCCTCGCTATCAAGGCCAACCAGAAGCACCTGCGCCAGCAGGAGAAGGACAGCCGGGCATTCCGCAAGCTCCTCGACGGCCAGTACGCGGAGCTGGACAAACAGCTCCGCGCCCTGCAGCGGGCGCAAGAGCGCATCATGGAGAACCCCGAGATCGGACTGGACGCGCTGGCTGCCCTGGGTATCGGCGCCGCGGAACTCGGCATGAGCGATGCCGACCTGGTGGCTCTGGCGGGAGCGGTATGAACGGCCCTTCCTACTCCTCGACGCAGTGGCATGACTACTGGAAGTCCATGGTGCCGGCGACTCACCGTGAACAGCGGCGCGGAGACCACATCGCCGATGTGATCGCGGCCGACGGATGCGTGGTGGAGATCCAGCACGCGAGCATGTCCCCGACGAAGATCATGGGACGCGAACTGGACCACGGCCACATGGTGTGGATCTGGGACGGCCGCTCCGCCTACGCCTCCGGCGCCCTCTCGCTGACGACCTTCGCCGATGGCATCGTGAGCTTCCGGTGGAAGAACCAGCGCCGCAACCTCCGTACGTGCCGACGCCCCTACTTTCTGGATCTCTGGCTGCTGGGGGAGTCCGGGGAACGGGTGCTGCTGAAGGTCGACATCCTCAACGAGGACGGAGCGGGCTCCGGCCAGCTGGTCACCCACAACATCATGCGGCTGTGGATCGTCTCCGGCCTCCCTCGCCGTCCCCTCGCCGGGCTTCCCGAAGGCTCCGGCGTCCCATCGGTGAAATTCGCCGCGGCAGTCGCGTAGCACGACGGCCCACCTGCTCAGCAACGTCGAGCCTGGTGACAACTTCGGCCAGTAGTAACCAGGACGCGGGCCTCGCCGCCTTCGCCCGGCCCGCTCCTGAGTCGCCCCGCACGTGCTTTCACACGGGTGGGGCGGCTTCGTTCCGGTGGCCTCGGCGCAGTCCCTCCCGAAGATCCAATCCGGGCCGGTCTGTCGGTTCCCCTCACTACGCTTGGGGCAGGAAGCGGTGAAAGGGGACCAGGTGGCCAACAAGGGCATCGACCACCGGGAGATCGAAAAGCACGTGAAGGAGATCAACAAGGCCTACCAGCGTGCCGCCCGGAAGTACCCGGTCACCATCCCGGTCACCGGCAAGGGTTTCACCCTCTCGTCCGGGATCACCGGAGTAGGAATCGAGCAGGACCCGCACCTGGTCCGCCTTCTGATCTGGCTGGGCGAACAGCCCGACCGCCAGTTCACGGACCTGGACGACTACGCCGAACAGACGTCGACGCCGGTCAAGGACATCCACGTCCTGGCCCACGCCCTCGAACGAGACGGCCTAGCCGACTCCCTCGGCTCCTTCGATCAAGAGGACTCGTACCGGGTGACCGACGACGGGCGAGTGGAGCTGCGACGCCTCGCCCAGCTGCGTCACGACCCCGCCGCCCGGCACCGCTACGCCACCGACGCCTTCCTGCGCTGGCTCTACACCACCGCCCACGACCAGCACCCCGTCGATCCGGTCGCCTTCCTGAGTACCGCCGAATCGCACTACGCCGGCGGCGAGCTCTCCGTCGCCGAGCTGCACTACGCCCTGGCGCGCCTTATCCACCCCGGGCTCGTCGAAGACACCGGCACTGAGCCCAAGACCGTTGCCATCACCATCGACGGCATCGACTGCGTACTGTCTGGAGCAACCGTGAGCGACTACCTCAACCGCACCCGCCCCGGCGACTACTACAGCATCACCGGCACGAACATCGTCGCCGGATCCCAGGGCAAGGTCGAACAGCACAACCACAACAACGCCTTCGACCCCAGCGCCATGCGCCAGTTTGCGGAACTCGTCCAGCAGCTCGCCCCCACCTACGGCGCAGCCCCCGAACAGCAGGCCGAACTCATCCGCGACGCAGAAGTACTCGCCGAAGAGATCGACAGCGAGACACCGCAGCCCGGCCGTGTCCGCGCCGCCTTCGACACCGTGATGAACGGACTCGCACAGATCGGCCCGGCATCCGCCGGCCTCGCCACCACGATCGAAAGCGGCCAGCAGGCATTCAACACCGTCTTCGGCGGCTGACGCCGAATCGCAACCGGGCGAGACAGGTTTCGGGCCAAGAAGGTCCCGGGAGGGAGCATGGCGCAGGAAGCAGTCAGAGGTTGTCCGGGGTGGCCTGGGACACTGTCACCGGGTTCGCCCAGTCGATGCCCAGTTCCCGCAGTGCGGCCAGTTGCTCCTGGGCAAGTCGGTCGCGCCTGGATTTTGTGTTGGAGAGCCATACGCCCAGCCTGACGGCTACCGGTTCGGTTTCGCCGTCGATCGTGATCTCTTCGGCGTGCCCTCTCGGTACGGGCCGGTCCGGGCCTTCTCGCTCGATCCACTGTGTGAGGGCCGCGAGGCCGCGTTGGAACGCCGCCTGTGCCTTGTCCGGGCTCTTCGTCGTACGACCGGCCGCCGGTGCGGGGGAGGGTGCCTCAGTGGGCTTCACGCCCAGCTTCGACAGTCGTTCCTGCTGCTCAGTGGAGAGTTGCGCCCAGTTGCGGGGTTCGCGTTGCCGTGTGAGCCATTGTCCGATGTCGTCGCCGTCGAAGGTGACGCCGGGTGCGATGTGGGGCAGTACGCCGTCGGCGTCGACGAGGTCGGCGAGGACGCGGTAGTGGCGTTGCCAGTCGAGGGGCCAGGGGCAGTTCCAGTCCGGGTCGATCGCCGCGAGCTGCTCCGTGCGCTGTGCTGCTCGTTCCGGGTCTTTGCCCAGCCCGTTCTTCTGGCCTTTGCGGCGGAGGTTGGCCATGTGCTGCCCGATGGGCAGCATGCCTTCGGTTTCGCTCTCGCCCCAGAGGGCGTCTTGGCGGGGTGCGAGGTGCCCGTGCGCGCGGTGGTAGGTGCGGAGTGTGGCGAGTTTGTTCTCCCATGCTTCGTCGCCGGGTTCCCACACCATTCCGGCGTCGTCGAGGAGTGTCTTGCGGTGGGGGTCGAGTTCGCCGGCGCGGTGGGCGCGGCGTTGCTGGTGGACCCACCGGCCCAGCGGGTAGTCCTTGGTCACGCCGACAGTGGTTTCGGTGTCGTAGGGGACGGCGTACAGGCCGGTGATCCCGTTCTCGGTACGCCACCGGACCAGGGCCTGATAACCCTCCAGCCAGACGAGGGATTCGGGTCGGATGACGCGGCAGCGGGTGAGGGCGGCGATGTCGGCGGCGTCGCGGGGGGAGGCGAAGTTGACCACGACCGAGGTGACCCGGTCGACCTCCTGCTGCGCCTCGCTGCCCTCCTCCGTCTCCTCACCGTTCTCCGGGCCGGCTGCGGAGGCGGGGGAGGAGCGGACATGCATGCGCTGACGTTCGGTGCCGCGGGTCTGGGCGCGGGAGGCGAGTTGGTCGACCATGCGTTCCGAGTGGGAGCGCAGCGCCTGCAGGATGTCGACCAACGGCTGGTAGCTGGCGGAGGCGAGCATGTCTTTCGGGTCTTCTCCGGACTGGAGGAAGACGGGGACGATGATCCGGGCGGTCTTGGTCGTGCCGTCGGGGTTGGGGCGCAGGGCGCGTCCGATGTTCTGGACGATGTCGACTTGGGAGCTGCGCGAGCCGACGATGCACCCGGCCTCGACGCCGCGTAGTCCGGTGATGTCGACCCCGACTCCCAGCGCCCGTACCGAGGAGAGGAACGCCCGGTGTACGCGCCTGTTCTGAGCGTCGATGCCGTTGGCGAACCGGTGGATCACCTCGCGCCGGTGCGCGATGGGATGGTCTCCGCAGAGCCAGTCGGCCCACACCCGGCCCGGGGGCACGTGGCGGCCTTCCTCCAGCTCGTACAGTCCAGCATCGATTGACGAGGCGGGCAGCTCCTCCGCCCCGGCCAGTGCCGCCGCGGACGCCTCAGCGGCATACAGTTCGGCGGCCGTGCGCGGCATCTGCTCGGCGAACGCGGCCGCCTCCTCCACCCGCTGGTGGAACACCATGGTGGTGTGCAGGTTCTGCTGCGCCGCGTGCTCCAGCAGCGCTGCCTGGAGCAGGGCCATGCGCCGGCCCCGCAGCGCGTCCTCGGACAGGCCCAGGATCGGGTCGGGGTCGCGGATCTCCAGCACGTCGATCTCGAACCCCGCAAGGATCGACCGTTCCACCGCCTCCGCCAACCCAAGATCGAAAATGCGGGTGCCGTAGGTGCGGGAGTCGTCCTCCATCGACGCGATCACCACCTCCCGCCTGTCCCGGCCCCGCTGCGGCCTAGGCGCGGCGAGGATCCGCGGCGTCGCGGTCAGATACAGCCGGAAGTCGACCGGAATCCGGGACTGGTCGTGGATCGCCGCCCACGGCCGCCCCATGTCCCCCGCGGTCATGTGCCCCTCGTCCAGAACGGCCAGGTCGAACGGAGCCATCCGCTGCCCATACAGCCGCTCCCCGCCCGCCAGAGCCGATTCCAACGGCCCAGGAACAGTCCCACGGCCAGTGACATCGGCAGGGTCCTCCCGTTCCACCAGTGAGGCGTACGTGGCGAACACGACCACCGGCCCGGCCCCGGCCCACAGGGCGAGCTGAATCGGATTGGTGGTGGTGCGCATCCCGAGCTGCTCCAGGACCTCGTCCTTGTCCACCGAGCAGACCGCGACCATCGGCGCGCGGTGCCCGACCCGCCGCCAGGACTGGGCACTCTGCACGATCAGGTCCAGCGTGGGCACCATGACGAGGATCCGCCCGCCGCAGAAGTACTCCAGAGCGCATGCAGCGGTGGTGATTGTCTTACCGGACCCAGTCGCGGACACCCCCATGGCACGCGCCCCCTCCGGAGGCACAAGTGACCTTGCAGGGAATCCAACCCAGTTACGAAAGCTCAACTTCTGGTCGACCTGGTGCTCCTTGAGCGGAACCAAAAGCATTTCTACGCCCTCCCCGATTTCTGCTTCTATAGGTTTTCAGATGGCCGCGTGCGGGGTGCAGGCCGCGCCCAGGTCGTTCCAGATCGACGCATCTGCCTGGTGCCAGCCGCCGGGCTTTCCGTCCCTGAAGGGCGGCTTGTCGTCCGGGTCGTAGTGCCCGGCATCGAGCGTGCAGACGATGACGTCCCCGTCGCTGTTCCTCCTGCGCCCGGTGCACAGACCGCCGGCCTCGCCCAGCACCTCCAGCACCCGGCGCCGCGCCGTGGTGTTCGGGAGCGTGCGCGGCAGCACACCCTCCCGAACGAACCTCTCCAGCCGCACCAAGCCGGCCCGCTCACGCTGCCTCACGTCCGCGATATGTACGGCCAGCTCAGCGACCCCAGCCGACCGGCCGCCGCGCCGCGACCACTCCCGATCCGCGATGCCCACCAGAGCCTCGCTCACGGCCGTCACGCCGTCAGCCCAGCCGTCCGCGAACAGCGAGCTCCGAGAGGCCGGCGCCATCCCGTCCAACTCCACCACCTGGCACAGCGCCCCGGCGACCGCTCCAGCCTCCAGCGCGACCACCAGGTCGTCCGCTCCGCTCGCGGGCACTCCCTGCGCCTCGAGGAGCGCGAACAGTCTCAACCAGCCGTTGGTCCCCGCCGTCTGATACTGCGTCACCCAGTGCAGAGAATCGCTGCTCAGCGCGGAATCGGGTCCGGTAGATTCGTGGTGACCGGTCATCGGAGGCCGTTCCTCTCGGAATTTCGGGGAGGCTCCCGGGCGATTGGGGGTGTCCCGTATTTCCGCCAAAGGTACATGGCGCATCTACCGGATGCACGCGATACACTGGAACCCGACACGAACGAGCGACCCCCACCCTCGCAGCCCGCCAGGCCCGCGTCAGCGGGCCCCAAGGTCCTGGAGGCGCAGCCGGAAGGACCGTTGAGGCGGGGGAGCGCAGCGGACCCGCCGACCCGGGCCGAAGCGAAGCGTAGGCCCGGTAAGTGGGACAAAGTCCCACTCGGTCCGGGAGCGCAGCGGACGGGCCGTCACCGGCCCTGCGAAGCAGGGCCGGTGGACTGCTCGCGCAGCGAGCAGTCAGCGCGAACGCGGAGCGGGAGCGCAACACCCGCGCGAAGCGCGGGTGTTCGCTTGCACATCGCGCAGCGATGTGGTACCCGCTCCGCGGG
>NZ_AUKR01000035.1:0-17645 GCF_000424845.1 Streptomyces sp. TAA040
CGCGTCGAGGCGGGCGAACAGGCGCCGCAACGTCGACTCGTCCACACCGCCGCGTTCAAGTCCCAGCCGGGCAAGCGCACCGCCGCCGGCATCACGGGCCCACTCCCCGATCGCGGTGAACCCCCGCGCTCCGGCCACCACGGCACACACGGCCACCGCGATCAGGGCACCCACCGGATGCCGCACACCGCGCCGTGGGCGCGGATCAGGTATCCGACCGAGCAGGTGGACGAGGAGTTCGTGATCCAGTACGGGCGTGCGAACAGGCGCGGGGATGAGAGACGATGGCATGGCGCGGGCGTGATCCCCTGGTCGGACGGTACGGCGTAGGAACCTCCATCCAACCGGACCGGAACACGCCCGCGCACCGCTACCCCGCCACAAAACCCCACGCCGCAGGGCTACACGACGACTTTGCCGGATCCCTGACCCCCTCCTTCTGTCGATATGCCGTAGCACCGAAAAGAGTTATGCCCTATGTCCCGTCGCCATATCGCGATGATCGGCAGCCCCATCGTCAGCCACGTCCTGCCCGGCATCGAGGTCATCCGTGAACTCGTCGTGCGCGGGCACCGGGTGACGTACGCCGACGCCCCGATCGTCGCCGACCAGATCACCGCCACCGGTGCCGAGTTCGTCCCCTGCACCACCACGCTCCCCGTCGCCGACAACAACTGGCCGCAGGACCCGATCTCGGCCATGACCCTTTTCCTCGACGACGCGGTGCAGGCGCTTCCGCAACTGCGGGCCTACTACGACCAGGACCCCGCCGACCTCTACCTGTACGACATCGGGTCCTACACGGGCCGCGCGCTCGCCGAGGCACAGGGCCGCCCGTTCGTCCAGCTCTCCCCGACCTTCGTAGCGTGGAAGGGCTACCAGGAGGAGGTCGGCGACCAGCTGATGAAGTTGCCGGGCGCCGACGCGTACCGGCAGAAGTTCTCCTCCTGGCTGGCCGAGTGCGGAGCGACCACACTGGACGTCGACGCGTTCAGCGGCATGCCCGCCCGGTCCATCGCGCTGATCACCAAGGCCATGCAGCCGAACGCCGACCGGGTGGACACCGACGTGGTGACCTTCGTCGGCCCCTGCCTCGGAGACCGCTCCGACCAGGGGAGCTGGACCCGCCCCGCCGACGCGGGGAAGGTGCTGCTGGTCTCCCTCGGCTCCGCCTACACCCAGCAGGCTGAGTTCTACCGCAGGTGCCTGGCGGCCTTCGGCGACCTGGACGGCTGGCACGTCGTCCTCCAGATCGGCAAGCACACCGACGCCGAGGAACTCGGCGACAGTCCCTCCAACGTCGAGGTGCACAACTGGGTGCCGCAGCTGGCGATCCTGGAGCAGGCCGACGCCTTCGTCACCCACGCCGGGATGGGCGGGAGCAGCGAGGGGCTCTACACCGGCGTACCGATGATCGCCGTGCCGCAGGGTGCCGAGCAGTTCGGCAACGCCGACCAGCTCGTCGCGCTCGGCGTGGCCCGGCGCATCGACACCGCCGACGCCACGGCCGAGGCACTGCGCGCGGCGCTCTTGGAGCTCACCGGCGACAGCCAGGTCCGCCGCCGCTCCGACGAGCTGCGCGCCGAGCTGCTGGCCGAGGGCGGGACCCGGCGGGCCGCCGACCTCATCGAGGCCGCCCTGCGCTGAGTCCGGCGGGCAGTCGCACGCGGCCGGTGGCCCCCGCGGGGGCCACCGGCCGCGTGCTCGGGAACGGGGAGGGCGGCCATGGGCAGAGTACGGATGGGCGTGCTGGGCTGTGCGGACATCGCCTGGCGGCGCATGCTGCCCGCGCTCGCCGCCCACCCCGCGGTGGAGGTGGTGGCCGTCGGGAGCCGGGACGGGGCCAAGGCGGCCGCGTTCGCCCAGCGGTTCGGCGGCGAACCGGTGACCGGGTACGAGGCCGTGCTCGGCCGGTCCGACGTGGACGCCGTCTACGTGCCGCTGCCGCCCGCGCTCAACGCCGACTGGACACGGCGCGCGCTGGAGGCGGACAAGCACGTCCTGTGCGAGAAACCGCTGACGGGCAGCGCACGGCAGGCGTCGGAGCTCTGGGACCTCGCCCGTGCCCGCGACCGCGCGCTGTTCGAGAACTACATGTTCCTGTGCCACCCCCAGCACCAGGTGGTCGACGATCTGCTCGCCGCCGGGCGGATCGGCCACCTCCGGTCCCTGACCGCCGAGTTCACCATCCCCGGCAAACCGTCCGACGACATCCGTCACTGCCGTGACCTGGACGGCGGCGCCCTCACCGGCGTCGGCGGCTATCCGCTGCGCACCGCGCTGCGCCACCTGGGGCCCGGTCTCGGCGTGGCCGGCGCGCACCTCAAGTCGGACCCGCGCACGGGCGTCAGGGTCTTTTGCAAGATCGGTTTCGTCCGGTTCGCCGGAGCGGGCTGGAAGTGGGGGGAGTGTCCCGCTTCGGACGGCGGTGGATGCAGTGCAGGCACGGTCTCGGTGATCATGTGAGTGTCTACGTCCCATGAACACTTGGCGAGTCCGTGCCTGCTCCTTCATCTTCCCTCATGCCCTCCGGCCTGGATCAACTGGCCCGGATCTCCGCCCCGGCGCCGTTGTCGGATGCGGTCGCCTTGTCCCGGTTTCTGGACCTGATGCCTGATCCGCGCGGCCTGCGCGGACGTCGATATCTTCTGTCCGCCCTGGTGGCAGCGGCGGCGGCGAGCGTGCTGGCCGGCGCTCGCTCCTTGACCGCGATCACCGAATGGATCACGGACGCGCCGCCGTGGGCCGGCCGGGCACTCGGCTTCCCCGTCGATCCACTGACCGGGACGGTGTCCGTTCCGCATCCCCAGACTCTGCGCCGACTGTTGGTCCAACTCGATGGCAACGCCCTCGATCAGGCGATCGGCGCCTACCTCACCGCACGCGCCACCCCCTCACCTACCGGACTGCGAGCGATCGCTGTCGACGGGAAAGTACTGCGCGGCTCGCGTACCGCCACCACCCCGGCCGTCGCCTTGCTGGCCGCGATGGACCACACCGGTAGCGTGCTCGCCCAGCGCCAGGTCGCCGACAAGAGCAACGAAATCCCCGCGTTCGCACCCCTGTTGAGCACGATCGATCTCACCTCCACGGTGATCACCGCCGACGCCCTGCACACCCAGCACGCCCACGGCACCTATCTCCACACCCGCGGCGCCCACTACCTTGCGGTCGTCAAGGCCAACCACCCCGGCTTGTTCGACCGCGTCCGACGCCTGCCCTGGACGCAGATCGACCTCGACCACTACGAGCGCACTCGCGCCCATCACCGCCAGGAAATCCGCCGGCTCAAGACCGCGGCCTTCGCTCACATCGACTACCCCGACGCGAAGCAGGCCCTCCAAGTCGTGCGCTGGCGACGAGATCTCAGCACCAGCAAGCTGACGATCGAACGGGTCTACCTGATCACCAGCCTGCCGCCCGGCGCGGCGACAGGACCCCAGCTCGCGGCCTGGATCAAGGGGCACTGGAAGATCGAAAATCTTCTCCACCACGTCCGCGACCGCACCTTCCGCGAGGACGACTCCAAGATCCGCACGGGCCACCTGCCCCGGATCATGGCCGGGCTCCGCAACCTCGCCATCGGCATCCACCGCCAGGACGGACAGACCAACATCGCAGCCGCCCTACGTCACACCGCCCGCGACATCCGCCGGCCCCTGACAGCCCTCGGCCTCACCGGATGAACCCGGACAGAACCCGATCTTGCAACGGACCCTGGCACGGGCGTCGACACCGGCGGGGCGGCGCTGCTCACGGCGCCCGACGGCGCGGTGGCACAGCTCGGGTTCGGCCTGGAGCACGCTTACCGCGGCCGGTACGAGCTCACGGGCTCGCGGGGCCGCGTCATCGTGCCCCGCGCCTACACCCCGCCCGCGGACCACACCGCGGTGATCCACCTCGAACACGACGGCTCACACGAGGAATTGCTCGTGCCTGCGCACGACCAGTTCCGCTCCGTGGTGACGGCCTTCGTCGAGGGCATCCGCTCGGGCGTCCCGTCCCCGCTCACGGGCGGGGCACTGGTCGAACAGGCCCGCCTGACCGAGGAGGTCCGCGCCGTCGCGCTGCGCGGGCAGTGAGGGCCGGGCCGGTCAGCCCGCCGCCCGGCGCCGTGCCAGAGCCGACACGACATCGTCGACGGCCCGGCGCACGGGCACATCGGGGCGCCAGCCCGTGACGTCCCGGAAGGCCGAGGAGTCGACGTCGAGGTCGCGGAGGTCGCCGGTCTCGGCGTAGTCGGGCGGCTCCACGGACAGCACCGGGACCGGTGGCCGTCCGGAGTGCACGGTCGCCGCGTCTGCGATGGTCCGGAACAGGTCGCCGAGCGTCACGACGTGCCCGCCCACCGCGCAGGCGCGGCCGTCGAGGGCCGCCGCGTGGTCGAGTGCGACGGTGAAGGCGCGGGCCGCGTCGCTCACGTCGAGGAACTCGCGCCGCACGGTGCCGTCGTGCCACATGGTGAGGGCCTCGCCGGACAGGGCCCGGCCGGCCATCGCGGGCGCCACCCCCCGCCTCGCTGCCGACGGTGGTGGGCAGGCGCAGCGCGATGCCACGGACGGCGCCCCGGGCCGCGGCGTCGAGCAGGTGCCGCTCCGCGGCGGCCTTCTGCCGGGCGTAGGAGCTGCGTTGGGGCCCGCCGTCCGCCACCTGGTCGGTGCTGGCCAGGAGCAGGATCGGGGGAGGGCCCCCGCCCGGCGCCGCCGCGCATCGCGCGATCACCTCACGCACCAGGCCCACGTTCACTTGCTCTGCCCGGGGGTCGGACGCGGCGGACCTCCACGAGCCCTGGCCCGTCATGTGCGCGACCAGGTGGATTCGGCGCCGCGGACCGCGTCGGCGACGGCGCCCTTCTCGGTGAGGTCGGCGCGCACCACCTCGGTCGCCGCCCGTTCGCCGCCCGGCCGCCGGCCGGTACGGCGAACGGGCCGCGCGCCACCGCGCGCAGCCGTATCCGACGGTGGGAGAGCTCGCGCAGCACGGCGGAACCGATGTACCCGGAGGCGCCCAGGACGACGACCAGCGGGCGGCGGGACGCGTTCCGCCCGGCGCCGGGGGATGGGGGAGCGGTCATGGCTGTTGCCTCTTCTCGCGGCGGTTCGTTGCTTTTCGTGAACGGGACGCCGCCCGCCCGCTCAAGGAGCACTCGTCCCCGGGTCCAGCGGGGACGGCGTCGCGTGTGCGGGGACCCTGCGGCGCGGCACAATCGGCCCCTGTCCGTCATGTGGTCCAGTCCCTGGGGGAGTTGTTCATGCGTGTGCTGATCGCGGCCTTCGCGCACACCTCGCATTTCCATGGCTTCGTGCCTCTCGCGGGCGCCTTGCGCGCCGCGGGGCACGACGTGCGGGTGGCCAGCCAGCCCGGTTTCGCGGACGCGATCACCAGGGCCGGGCTGACCGCCGTACCTGTGGGCGAGGACCACCGGCTGCTCGAGGCGATGCGGGAGAAGGGCGCGGAACTCCAGAAGTACTCCGCGGACATCGACTTGTCCCGGCCCGAAGGGTTCGACTGGGACTACCTGTTCAACCTGTACGACCTGTCCGTTCCCTACTTCTACTCGGTGATCAACGACGAGTCCTTCGTCCGGGACCTCGTCGGGTACGCCCGCCAGTGGCGGCCCGACCTGGTGCTGTGGGAGCCGTACACGTTCGCCGGGGCGGTCGCCGCCCGCGCGTGCGGCGCCGCCCACGCACGGGTGCTGAGCGCGAGCGACCTGAACGCGCACTTCCGCCACGAGTTCGTGCGGCGGCTCGCGCAGCGGCCCGCCGGGCAGCGCCCCGACCCGCTGCGCGAGTGGCTGTCCGCTGCCGCCGAGCGCCACGGGGTGCCGTACGACGAGGAGTTGGTGGTCGGCCAGTGGTCGGTCGACATGCTGCCCGAGCGGTTCCGGCTCGACCTGTCGCTGTCGACGGTGGGTATGCGGTACCTGCCCTACAACGGCCGGGCCGTGGTGCCACACTGGCTCAAGGAGGCCGCGCCGCGACGCCGGGTGTGCGTGACGACCGGCTCGACAGGGAGCAGCTTCACCGCCGACCCGGGCGTCTTCCACTCCTACCTCCGGGTACTCGCGGAGGTCGACGCCGAGCTCGTCGTCACCGCCGATGCCGCCGCTCTGGCCGGGATCGGCCCGCTCCCCGAGAACGTCCGGGTCGTCGACTTCGCCCCGATGGACGTGCTCCTGGAGGGCTGCTCCGCCGTCGTCCACCACGGTGGCAACGGCACCTGGTCGACGGCCCTGCACCACGGGGTGCCGCAGATCATGGTGCCGTACCTGTGGGACACCGTCCTGCGCGCGCAGCAGACGGCGGCCGGGGCGCGGGAGTGCACCTGAAGGAGGGCGAGGTGAGCGCCGAGGACCTCCGCGACAGCGTGGCCCGGGTGCTCGCCGACCCCTCGTTCCTCGACCGGGCCCGCGCGCTGCGCGAGGAGGCCCGTGCCGAGAACAGCCCCCAGGACGTGGTGTCCGCCCTGGAGGAACGGGTGGCCGCCCGCTGAGCCCGGCGCGGCGCGCTCACCCCGCGGTGTCCGCGCCCAGCAGGCCCCGGTGCGCCTCCCACCCGTCGGCGATGTCCTGCTCCATCTGGTTCAGGCGGGCGGTCACGGCCTGGGCGAAGCCGTCGAGGAAGTACTCGTCGCCGGGCCGCGGCTCGATGTGCGGATGCCGCTCGACGAACGCGTCGACCACCTCGTGCAGGCTCTTGGTCGGGGTGACGCGCCCGGCGATGTAGCGGTGCGCGCCCGCGAGGTCGGGGAACCCCGACTCGCGGTAGAGGTAGACATCGCCCAGCAGGTCGACCTGCACCGCGACCTGTGCGTGCGCGCCGCCCCGCATGGTCTGCGGGCTGATGCGCAGGAGCTTGGTGTCCACCCCGCTGCGCAGACTGTCCAGCGCGTAACCGAGATCGATGTGCAGCGCGGGCGTCCGCTCCCGCGCGTATGCGGTGAAGTCCCGCAGCGCGTCCCGCAGTTGGGTGCGCTCGGCGGGAGCGAGCAGGCCGTCCTCACGGCCGCTGTAGTCCTCGCGCACCGTCACGAAGTCCAGGGGGCGGTCGGGGGAGTTCTCGTTCAGGCCGGCCACGAAGTCCACGAGGTCCATGAGCCGGTCGGCCCGCCCCGGCAGGATGATGTAGTTGAGGCCGAGGCGCAGCGGGGCGCCGCGCTGCGCCCGCTGCGTCATGAACGCGGCCAGGTTGGCGCTGACCCGTCCGAAGGCGCGCGGTTTGGTCGTGGTGGCCTCGTACTCGGCGTCGTTCAGGCCGTACAGCGAGGTGCGGATCGCGTGCAGCGACCACAGCCCCGGCTGGCGCTCCAGCGTCCGGTCGGTGAGGGCGAAGGCGTTGGTGTAGAGCGTCATGTCCAGCCCGCGTCCGCCGCCGCGCGCCGCCAGTTCACCGAGTCCGGGGTTGGTGAGCGGTTCGAGCCCGCCGGAGCAGTACACCGTGGAGGGCTGGGTGGCGGGCACCTCGTCGATGACGGAGGCGAACATGGCGTTGCCCGCGTCCAGGGCGGAGGCGTCGTAGCGCGCACCGGTGACGCGTACGCAGAAGTGGCAGCGGAACATGCAGGTCGGACCGGGGTAGAGGCCGACGCTGTAGGGGAAGGCCGGGCGCCGGTGCACCACCCCGTCGAGCGCGCCCGTCCGTTCCAGCGACAGGATGGTGTTGGCCCAGTACTTCCCCTCCGGGCCCCGCTGGACGGCCGCGCCGAGTTCGGGGATGCGACGGAAGAGACCGAGCAGGGTCGCAAAGGCGGCGCGGTCCACGTCCAGCTGATGACGGGCCTGCTCCAGGGTGGTGAACGGCTGGGAGCCGTACCGCACGGCCAGGTCGACGAGGTGCCCGGCCCTCTCCCGGGCCCCCTCGCCGGTGTCGCCGAGGAGTGCAAGGCGGGTGCGCAGGGCGCAGATCGCGGCGGCGCGGTCCCCGCCGGGACGTGCCACGTCTTCGACCGCCTGCGCGGGCGTGATCGCCTGGGCGCTGTTCACGAGAACTGTTACCTCCGGGTCGGGCTTCGGACCGATGGTGCTCATGCGGGCACTGCCTGCGCCCACATCGCCTCGATCTGCTCGCCGCGCTCCGCGGCGAGCCGGATGATGCTGCACACCCGACGGATGTCCTCGAAGGACACCGAAGGACCGGTGGGCAGCGCGAGCACCCGCTCGGACAGGCGCTCGGTGTGTTCGAGCCGGAGCGGAGAACCGCTGACCCGGTGGGAGCAGTACGGCGACACGGGGCGGCCCACCCTGCTGCTCCCGCCGCTCAACTGTGACCAGCGGGCGTGGACCCAGCAGATCCCGGCGCTGCTCAAGGAAGGACGCCAGGTCTACGTCCCGGAGTATCCGGGGCACAAGGACATCCCCTTCGACGAGGAGAGCTTCTCCTTCGAGGCGCTCGCGGGCGAGGTGGCCGAGTTCCTGCGGGACACCGTGGGCGGCCCGGCAGACTTCGTCGGCTGTTCCCTGGGCGGCTGCGTGTCGACCCTGGCCGCCCTGCGGCACCCGGAGAGCGTCGGCTCGCTGACCCTCGTCAGCTGCGCGCCGCGCTACGGCGAGGACGCCTTCGAGCGGACCCTCGACCTGCGGGAGGAACTGCGTGTGCACGGGGGCCTGCTGGAAGCGGTGTTCGGCGCGGGCGGCGACCTGGCCGAGCGGTTCAGCACCCAGGCCTCCATGGACATTCTGCGCTGCTACTACGCGGCCCTGACGGAGTTCGACGTCGTCGACCGGCTCGCGGACATCACCACGGACTGCGTGGTGGTCCGCGGACTGGGCGACTGCGTCCTGGACGAGGAAGCGGTCGCCCAGTACGCCAAGGTCCCCGGGGTGCGGGTGCGCGAGTTCGGGGACCACGGGCACTACGTGCCGCTCACCGCGGCGCGGGACTTCAACAAGACGCTGACGGAGCTCTGGGCCGAGCGCGACTGACGCGCGCGACGCGGTGAGGCAGCCGTACGACTGCCTCACCCATCACTTCACGACTTCACGACTCCACCACTCCTCACGAAACGGATCGGTTGCGGGACATGCTGGTAAGCGCGGACAAGGCCTCGGTCGTTCTCTTCGACATGCAGTTGGAGCTCGTCCCACTGCTGATCGAGGGCACCCAACTACTGCACAAGACCTGCTGGACGGCGGAGGTGGCACGGGAGTTCGACCTCCCGGTGCTGCTCACCGAGCACAAGAAGCTGGGCGGGCTCTCCCTGTCGCTGCACGAGGCGGCGGAGGGCGCGACCCGGCTGGAGAAGGAGCACTTCGACCTGCTGCGCGAGCAGCCCATCGCCGAGTACGTGGCGGCCTCCGCCCGGGACCAGTACGTGCTGGCCGGCGCGGAGACCCACATCGTCATCCTCCAGTCGGCGCTGAGCCTGCTGGAGCAGGGCGAGACGGTGTTCGTGCTGGCCGACACCGTCTCGGCCCGCAACCAGGCGGACCAGGAGCTGGGCCTGGACCGCCTGCGCCGGCTCGGGGTGCATCTGATCACGCGGGAGACGTTCTTCTTCGAGCTGATCCGCAACTCCGAGGACACCCGCTACCTCGACCTGGCCAAGAAGTACCTGGACGGCCGCTACATCCGCTAGGGCCGCACCAGCCGCCCGTCGGACAGCTCCAGGAGCCGGTCGCGGTGGCGCTCGCGCAGGGCCCGGTCGTGGGTGACGGTGACGACCGGGCCCCTGAAGCGCTCCACCGCCTCCAGCAGCTGCTCGACCAGTACCAGACTGAGGTGGTTGGTGGGCTCGTCGAGCAGCAGCAGATGCGGCCGCCGGGCGAAGAGCAGCGCGAGGTCCAGGCGCCGCCACTGGCCGATGGAGAGCCGGTTCGCGGGAGTGCCGTAGTCCTCGGGGCCGAACAGACCGAACCGGGTCAACTCGGCCGCTGCGTCCTCGACATGGACCACGCGCCGCGCGGCGAACGCGTCGAGGAGAGCACGCTGCTCCGCCCCGAAGTCGCTGTCCTGCGGCAGATAGCCGATGCGCAGCCCCGGCGCCCGCCGCACCTCGCCGGCGTCCGGGGCCCGCTCGCCCACCAGCACCGACAGCAACGTCGACTTGCCCGCGCCGTTCGGACCGCTGATCACGTACCGGCTGCCGGTGGCCAGTTCCAGGTGCACCTCCCGCAGCACCTGCCCGACGGTCAGGCCGGTGCCCCGCAGCAGGACGCCGTCGGCCGGCTCCACGACCTCGTCGGCCGCCTCCGCGTCCTGCGGGGGAGCGAAGTCGAGAGGCTCCGGCGGCCGCGGCACCGCCTCGTCGAGCAGCCGTCGCAGATGCATCTGGGCGGCGCGTCCCGTCCGGGCGACGGCCCGTTCGGCGCCGCTGCCCGCGGCGTCGTAGGACAACTTGTCGTTGTCGGCCCTGCCGCTGTAGACGCGCCCGCTCGTGGCGGCCCGGTGCACACGCCGCCGGGCCTCGGCCAGCTCCTTGCTCCACTCGCGGTACCGCTGCCACCAGTGCTCTCGCGCCGCGGCGCGCTCGGCGAGGTAGTCGCGGTAGCCGCCGCCGTAGCGGACGGTGGCACCGCGGGGGCCGTCCAGGTCGACGATGGCGGTGACGGCCGCATCCAGCAGAGCCCGATCGTGCGAGGCGATCAGACACGGGCCCTGGTATGCGGCGAGCCACTGGACGAGCCAGCCCACCGCCCGGTCGTCGAGGTGGTTGGTGGGCTCGTCGAGCAGCAGCCCGGCCGGCTCGTCGAGAACCAGCGCGGCCAGGGCGAGACGGGCCCGCTCACCCCCCGACAGGGTCCGCAGGCCGCGGGTCCGGTCGAGCCCGGACAGGCCGAAGACGTCCAGCACCTCGCCGACGCGGGCGCCGAGCTCCCAGCCGCCGCGCCGGTCGAACTCCTCCTGGAGACGGCCGTACTCCTCCATGACCGCGTCGAGATCGCCCTGGTCGCTCGACATGCGCTCCTCCGCGGCACGCATCCGCTGGGACAGTTCCTCGAACTGCGCGGTCGCCTGTGCCAGCACGTCCTCGATGGTGAAACCGGCCGGGAAGTCCGGCTGTTGGGGCAGGAACCCCACCCGGCCCGTCACCGCGCGCAGCACCTCGCCGCGCTGCGGCGTGAGCTCGCCGGCGAAGGCGCGCAGCAGGGTGGACTTGCCCCGGCCGTTCTCACCGATCAAGCCCACCCGCTCGCCGTGGGAGACCTTGAGCGAGACGTCGCGCAGCACCACGCGGTCGCCCAGCACGCAGTGCAGGTTCTCGGCGAGCAGGTGCGCGGAACGGTGGTCGGCGGACACGATGTCCTGCCCGCCGGGCAGGTGTGAGGAGGCATCACTCATCGTCGGGAGCCCCCGTCTCCTGAAGGCGGCCGTCGGACATCCGCAGCCAGCGGTCCACCCCGATCTCCTTGACGAACCGCGCGTCGTGGCTGACCACGACGAACGCGCCCTCGTAGGAGTTGAGGGCCCCCTCCAACTGCTCGACGCTGTCGAGGTCGAGATTGTTGGTCGGCTCGTCGAGGAGCAGCAGCTGCGGCGCCGGTTCGGCACCCAGGACACACGCCAGGGTGGCGCGCAGCCTCTCGCCTCCCGACAGGGTCCCGACCGGCAGATGCGCCGCGGCCCCGCGGAAGAGGAAGCGGGCCAGCAGGTTCAACCGCTCCGCCTCGGGCTTGTGCGGCGCGTAGTCGGCCAGGCACTGGGCGACGGTGCGGTCCAGCGGCAGCGTGTCGAGGCGCTGGGAGAGATAGGCGACACGCCCCTCCGCCCGTTTGAACGCCCCGTGTTCCGCCTCGAGTTCACCACTGATCACACGCAGCAGGGTGGACTTGCCGACGCCGTTGCGGCCGGTCAGCGCGATCCGCTCGGGCCCCCGGATGGTGAGGTCGACACCCTTGCCCCTGAAGAGCTCCCGCTCTCCGTACCGGACATGGATGCCCTCGCCGAGGAAGACCGTACGTCCCGCCGGCACATTGGTGTCGGGCAGTTCCAGGGTGATCCTGCGGTCGTCACGCAGCATCCGGCTCGCCTCGTCCAGCCGGTTCTTGGCGTCGGCGAGACGCTGGCCGTGCGTGTCGTTGGACTTGGCCGCCGACTCCTGGGCGCGCCGCTTGAGCGTACCCGCGGCCATCTTGGAGATGCTGCCCTTCGCGGCTGCCCGAGCTCCGACACCGGCCCGGCGCTGCGCCCGTTCACGGGCCTGCTGCATCTCCCGCTTCTCCCGCTTGACCTGCTGCTCGGCGGTACGGATGTTCTTCTCGGCGGTCTCCTGCTCGGCGCGCACCGCCTCTTCGTAGTCGGTGTAGTTGCCGCCGTACATCCGCATCCCACCCGAGTCGAGCTCGGCGATGGAGCCCATGCGGTCGAGCAGCTCGCGGTCGTGACTGACCACCAGCAGACAGCCGTTCCAACTCTCCAGCACCTGGTAGAGCCGGTGGCGGGCGTCCAGGTCGAGGTTGTTGGTCGGTTCATCGAGCAGGAGGACATCGGGCTGCTTGATCAGCTGGGTCGCAAGGCCCAGGGAGATGACCTGGCCGCCGCTGAGGGCGTGCAGCCGCTGGCTCAGTGGGACGTCGTCGAGCCCCAGGCGGTCGAGCTGGGCACGGCTGCGTTCCTCGATGTCCCAGTCGTCGCCGACCGTGGCGAAGTGCTCCTCGGCCACGTCCCCGGACGCGATAGCGTCCAGCGCCTCGATCACCGGGGCGATGCCGAGCACCTCGGCCACGGTCAGGTCGCCGGTCAGGGGCAGCGTCTGGGGGAGGTAACCGAGCAGGCCCTTGACCGTCACGGATCCGCGGCTCGGGCTCAGTTCGCCCGTGATCAGTTTGAGCAGGGTGGACTTGCCCGCACCGTTCGGTGCGACCAGCCCGGTGTGGCCGTCGCCCACGGTCCAGGACAGGTCCTGGAACACCGGGGAGCCGTCGGGCCAGGAGAAGGAGAGATTCGAGCAGACGATGCTGGCGTCGGACATAAGCGCATGCCTCGCAGATGATGCGGGCGCACCAGAGCGCGCCCAGAGGGGTGTGGTGGTCAGAGCACGTGAGAGCGGGCCACACGGCCGCACACACTCAGTGCGCAGCGGTGGCAGTCGACATCCGGGTATCACCCGGTGATGTCGTCGTCACCCGCGATCACGACGGCTACCTCTCCTTCGGGTTACACCATCAGCGCTTCACGCTACCAGAAGGGGAAGTCGCCGCCAGTTGAATCGAGTCACGGACCAACTGCTGCCGGGGACGAGGACATACGTACTCCTCTGCCGCTTGACAAATACTTGAGCGGAACTCGAGCTCCTGGCATTGCCGTCAGGCTAACTGATCACGCCGGAACGTCTCACCCAACGATGTCAGGGAGGGGGAGCCCACAGCTATGTGGGATCAGCTCGGCTGCGCATGCTGGGGCCCTACCTGCTGGTCAATGCGATGAAGAACGTCTTCAGCGGCGTCGACCGCCAGCACACTCTCAACCGGCATCTGGGCTCGCACAAGGCTTCCGCTGATTCTTACCGCAGAGAGTTCGCCTTCGCAGCGCTACTCAACACCCAGGCGCTGCTGCGCCTGGTGGATCGTTACTTGTACGCCTGACCGTCTGCCGTGCCCGCACACCCGCTGGTCGATGCCAGGAGCCACCGGTGGGCAAGATCACGTGGCAAACAAGAGAAGCGGCCCTGCCGCCCGGATCGAGGTCCGGGACGACGGGGCCGCATCGTGTGTTTTCAGGTGCTCAGGTCGATGTCGGTCGGTAGGTCGCGCCCGGCAAAGGCGTGGGTGAGGAGTCGGTACGGGGCGGTCCACACGCCGTGGATGCGGGTGCTGACGCAGTGGAGTGTGCCAGTGAGGTCGGTCTCGGTGTCGGGGTGGATGAGGACCAGAGCGACGGGGTCGGCTTCTGGCTGCTGCTCGGGGAGAGGGCGGCCGCACTCCAGGCCACGTTCGCTGATCCGTACGGCGACGTCGCCGTACGGTTCCAAGGCGTCGGCCTTTGGCGAGCGGCGAGCATGGCGGCGAACTCTGCGACGGCCTTGTGGTCGCCGGGCGCAGAGGACCGGCCCCGTGTCCGCAGCGTCGGAAGCCGGCGGTCATGAGCGCGGTCCCCGGCGGCGCAGCCACGTCGCGATTCGGTAGGCGGAGCGAGGCGTGCTTCTCGCTCTCCTTGATGGCGTCGGCCAGCAGTACCTCCAGCTTGCTCATCTGCTCTTCGGCGAACCACTGGGGCTGGTAGTCGTCGCCGTGGCAGACCGGGCAGATGTGGTCGTGGCCGGCGAACTCGTACGCCGGCGATCTCAGCAGCCCAGCGCACCGGCAGCCGCGCCAGCTTCGCGGGGATCGCGAAGGCGGCTGGCGTGTCGAGATCGTGGCTCTACACCCAGCCCGACCTCGTAGCCGCCATCCGGCAGATGCAGGGCCGGCAGCCCGCCAGCGAGCGGGCCGGCTCACAGCCAGCGTCAGTCGCATCAGTCCAGCGACGGCTGGAGACCGCACTCGCACGGATCAAGCAGCTGCGAGCGGAGAACAGCGACCTGGCCAGACGCCTGGAGACCGCATACGGCGAGATTCGCAGGCTCGGCAGCCAGCAGCCCGTGGACCCGGCCTTGGATGCAGCAGGTACTGACAAAGGCAGTTCACAAACGGACTGACCCGCGGAGCAGAAAGCGGTAGGGATCGCGTCCTCGCTTGAGAGCATTCCGGCTGTCTCCGATTCAGTCCCGTATGTCTCATACCGCGAGCGTCAGTTGGTCGTCTTGGCGAAGAGCGATCGCCGCACGGCGAGCACCTCGCCGTGCGGCCGACCCAACCGCCTGGCTCCACCAGTTCAAGCGGCTCCCCATCCGCTACGAGAAGGGCGAGGGAGGAAGGACCCCGTTCCTCCATCCCAGGATGCTTTCCCAGCAGGCAATCAGGCGCACGGCGGAGTCGTGCCAGGAGCCAGGCGCATAGCCGCGGGCACGTGCGGGAACCGTGCCGTCGAGCAGGCCTGTCACCAGCGAGCCGGGCATCCCGGCACGGCCCGGAGAGTAAAGGTGGGCGTGCCCGGCTGTGGTCTCCCGCAGCGCAGGCAGATCCGGTGCGACGACCTCACAGCCGCAGGCCAGCGCTTCCTGCGACGGCAGGTGGCTTCCCTCGCCCACGGAGGCCGACAGGCATGCGGTGGCCCCCGTGTACAAGGCGGCCAGGTCATCGTCATCCACGCGTCCCACGAACAGTACGAAGTCGACGGCGTCGAGCGTTTCCACCACCCGGCGCGTCTCTTCGTCGCGTTCGGCGTGCCCACCGACCACGACGAACCGCGTGTCCGGCGGCAAAGCCGGGCGCGCCCCGACGAGTTCCCGGATCAGCCAGGGCAGCCGTTTGCCACGGTGAGCCAGCCCGACGTAAAGCACGTATGGGCCGACCAACCGGTGCGCGGTCCGTGCCGCGTCGATCTCTTCTCGGCCACGCGGTCTGAACACGTCGGTGTCCACCGCACCTGGGACGACGGTGGATCCACCGGGCGGTGGCACCAGTTCGGCCATCTCGCGAGCGGTGGCCTCGGAGACCGTGACAACATGGCTCGCGGAACGGACCAGCCTTCGGGTGAGCACCGCGAAACCGCGCGCGAAGACACCGCAGGAGGGGTCCAGTTCGGCTGGGGCGGCCTGCGCGGACGGACCGCGGTCCGGGTCGAGTACCTCGCTCCACAGGTCGTGCAGGCACTGCTTGCCGTACGTCTTCACGAAGTCCTCATCCGAGGCGGTGAGGCAGGGAAAGCGCCACCGCAGCAAGTCGTGGATGGTGAGCACGTAGGGGATGGGGCAAGCCAGGTCCACCACGTAGTGGGTGCTGTGATAGAGGTCGACACGACGCCTCGTCAGCAGACTGCGAAGGACCGCCGAGTCGCGCAGAAAGCCGGTGTCGCCCGGAATGCCGACGATCTCGTGCGTGTCGGCGCACTCCTGCCCGACGAGCAGATCGTGCGTCGCCGCCTGTGCACCATCCCGGACGACGACGAGCAGGCGGAACCCGGCAGCGCGGGCGGGCGCGGCCACGGCGGCCAGCAGCGACCTGCCGTAGCGGGCGACTCCGGTGTCATGGGTGCTCCTGAGATCCATCGCGACGAGCGGCACGCCCGGTCCTTCCCCTCGGCGCTTCCACGAAGGACACGCATCACCCTGACTGGTGCCCTTTCGACTTGTACGACCGCACTCCCCCTTGGTGCACTTCGGCGTAACAGCGCAGGATCCGCCGCGCGTGCGTGTCCCACCGGTACCGCGCCGCCCACGCAGTTCGTTGCTGTTGTGCGGCCGCGCCCGAGGGCCGCCTGCCGAGGAGCGCATCAATGGCCTGGGGGAGCTGCGATGTGTCTCCCGGAGGGACGAACGTGCCGTGCAGGCCCAGGGTTTCCCGCAGCACCGGCAGGTCGGAAACGATCACCGGACAGCCGGTTGCGAGGGCCTCCAGAGGAGTGAATCCGAAACCTTCGTGATGGGACAGATGCAGCAGCCCGGCGGCTTGTGCGTAGAGCGAGCCGAGCAGTTCGTCTCCCACCTCGCCCAGACACACCGCATGCCGTCCGGCGGCGGCGGTCGCCCAGGCTGCCGCCGGACGGCCGGCGCCGAAGTCGCGTCCCACGAACACGAGAGGAATGTCGCGTCGTGGAGCCGAGGAATGCAGGTATCCGCGCATGGTGGTTGACAGCCCCTTGTGCGCGCGGTTCTGGCCGACGTAGAGCAGGTAGCCAGCGGAACGCAACGGCGCAGGCAGCGGGGGCGGTGGTCCAGGCAGCCGCAGGTGATCGGTTCCGGGAGGCGCAACGATGGTGTCCGTGTCGCGCCCCAGCGCCTCGTCGAGGTGGTCGGCCACGGTCCGAGTGGGGACGACGATCCGGGCAGCCCTCTCAGCCGCAAGCCACAGCATCCGGCCGTAGAACTCCTCATGCAGGGAGCGGGGTCTGCGCGTTGCACCGGGCGGCCACCTCGTCGTGATCCGCAGCTTCTCGACGGACGCGGAGAGCCCCGCAAGAGCGTTTCCACCGTAGCGGTGGGCGAAGACGCCGTCCGGGTAGCAATACTGGGGAGCGCGTAGCCGCAGCACGTCGTGCACGGTCACCAGCATCGGCACCGGTGCCGGTTCGAGCGGGACCCGGTAGTCCGGCAGGTGAAGCAGTTCGGCGCGGTGGTGGCGCACAGAGTCCACGAGGTTCGCACCTTCCGCCGTCGTGTACCGGGGCGCGGACGCGGGGACTGTGCACAGCTCCAGGCCTTCGCCCCCGACACGGCGCAGGGCAACGGTCAGACATGTCGTGTAACGCCCGATCCCGTCGGCACCGGCGATCTGTCCGTCCACCAGCACTCGGAGCATTCTCCACCTCCGCGCCGCGCGCAATGCAGTCGCCGATACCCCGTTGCGGGGCCCGGGCGGCCTTCTAACACTGCCCGCCGCACGACGTGCTATGCCATCTCCGGATCGGCTGCAGGGGACAAATACGGGCTCTCCTGCCGTATGTGTGGGTCACTCTGTGGCGGGTTGGCGGCCGGGGAGGGGGGGGTTGTCACCGGCGAGGGGGAGCATGACGAGGGCGATGATGGCGTCTGCGGTGTGGAAGCCGAAGCCGCGGCGGATGATCAGGCGGGTCTTGGTGTTCGTGGACTCGATCAGGCCGTTGCTCATGCCGGTGGTCAAGGCGGCACGGATGGCGTCGTGGTGGCGGCGGATGCGGCGTTGGAGGTCG
>NZ_AUKR01000036.1:0-16746 GCF_000424845.1 Streptomyces sp. TAA040
GGTGGCGGGATCGTACTGCTGGACGGCTCGCTGATACGCACCCGGCGGCGCACCAGGGGCGAGAACCGGAAGAACTACTCAGGCAAGCACACATGCCACGGCCTGCTCGTGATCGCACTCACCGACGACCGGGGCCGTCTGCTCTGGGTCTCGGCCGTCCGGCCCGGACGGACCTCGGAGATCACCGCCTGCCGGCACGACAAACTCACCACTCATCTCCGCGCAGCCGGGCTCGGCGCCATCGCCGACCTGGGCTTCGTCGGCCTTGAGGACAGCGGCCCGGACACCGACCCGGCAGTGATCACCGGCTACAAGGCCGCCCGGAACCGGCCCCTGACCCGCGGCCAGAAACTGTCCAACCAGGCGCTGGCCGCAGTCCGGGCACCGGTCGAGCACGGCTTCGCCCACCTGAAGAACTGGCGTGTGCTCGGCAAGGTCCGCACCGACCCGAAGTGGGCGACCGCGCTGGTGAGGGCCCTGCTGGTCCTGACGAACCGCGAAGTCGCCCGCTGACGGATGACCTTGCCGGGAGTCATCCGCCCCCGACCAGCATGAGCACCCCGAAGCCCACGCACACCAGCCCACTTGACCTGCACGTTTCACGATGCACACCGCCCATGGAAACGGCGCCGCTCTGGCGATGTTCCTCGACGCCGCGGTCCTTGCGGTCATCGCCGCCGCTCGCTGGCACCAGCTCCGCCACCATGACCAGCAGGTCACCCCCGCTCGCCAGGCTCTGACTCATCTCCAGAGCGCCTACGACCACACGGCAGCCGCCCCGCTCCACGCCCTTGCTCAGCGCCGTCCACCCCAGCAGGCCGTCGACCGGCACATCCAGCGCGTTCACCAGTTCGTTCCCGACCACGCCCAGCAGATCCTCGACGATCCCGCCGTCGACGCTCTCACGACCGCGCTCGCCAACGCCGAGACCGCGGGCCACGACCCCGCGCGGCTGCTCAAGCAGGCCACCGACCTGCGCGCCCTGGACGACGCGCGCCATCCCGCTCGCGTACTGACGTGGCGCGTTCAACGGCTCAGCGCCCGCCCCGCACCCAGCGCCCGTGCCCTCGCGGCACAGGCACGCAGCACGGTTCGGGCCTCCGTTGCCGCCACCCCGGTCCAGCCGTCGCCCGCAGCCGTGGCTGCCGAGCAGCCCCGCCACGTACGGCGGCGGTGACCCCGCGCACGAGGTGAAGGTGAGGCGATCAGACCTCGGTGCGTTCGGGCGTGGTGGCGGGATCGTGGATGGAGCGCAGCATCGCAGTGAGTACGGGGCCGTCGAGTGAGGGCTGCTGGGTGCTGATGCGGGAGTAGCCCCAGTGCTCGTAGAGGGCTTGGACCTTGCCTTCTCCGGCGAGAGGATTCACCAGGAGGGACACCTGCTGTTCGGGCCGGCCTTCCAGGAGGGCGTCGTGGATGCGGCGGGCGGCGCCAGTGCCCCGCCAGGGCACGCGCAGCATGATCTCTTTCAGCGCGACGGTGGGGGCATCCGTGCAGCCCTCGGGGAGGGGCGTAGTCATGCGCCGCCACCACCGGTCGTCGGGCTGGAGGGTGTTGACGTAGGCGTAGCCAACCGGTTCGGAGCCGTCGAAGCCGATGACCGCTTCCCAAGTCGGGTCCTGTTCGATGGACTTGGCGGTCCGGACTGCGGGGTC
This sequence comes from Streptomyces sp. TAA040, assembly GCF_000424845.1. Taxonomy (NCBI): domain Bacteria; kingdom Bacillati; phylum Actinomycetota; class Actinomycetes; order Kitasatosporales; family Streptomycetaceae; genus Streptomyces; species Streptomyces sp. TAA040. The sequence goes on from NZ_AUKR01000036.1 coordinate 1,656, forward strand.
CAGATCGCCCTGGCCGAGCTGGGCCTGGGCGAGGCGTGCGGTGGTGATGGCGCGGGTGCGGTGCATCTCGTGGCTGACCAGGGCGAGGCTGCGGTGCGCGTGGGCCTCGGCGCGTTCGTAGTCGCCGAGTGCGAGATAGGCGGCCAGAGCCAGGTTGTCGAGTTCGGCCTGGCCATAGAAGGCGGCTATCCGTACAGGCCGCTGCTCGTCGGCCCCGGCGCGCTGAAGGGCGTCCTGCGCGTGACCTAGGGACTGCCGGACCGCTCTGCCGTCGGCGGTCAGCCCTTGGATGGCGGCGTGCCGGGCATGGCCGAGCGAGGCGAACATCGGGTCGCGGCGTGCGAGGGGCATGTGGCGTGCCACGTCGTTGGCAGCCAGAGCGTCGGCGGGGCGGCTCATGTGCCGGTACAGGCTCCCGGCGTGTGACCAGATACGGAACTGGATGGCCGGATCGCCGGACATCGTGGCCAGGCTGGAAGCGCGGTCGAAGTGCCGTTGGGCGGCGTCGAAGCGGCGGCCGTCGATGGCCGCCCACATGGCACTGGAGGTGAAGGAGGCGGCGCAGCCGTACAGCAGCCCGCGTACGCGCTGGCTGGCGGTTCCCCGGGCCTGGAGGGCGAGTGCCTCTCCGGCCAGCGCGGAGGCTTGGGTCTCGATGGTCAGCTTGCCACCGTAGCGGTGGTCGCTTGCGATGACCAGGGCGAACTTGCTGAGCAGCCGGTCCACGTCACCAGCCCCGACCCGACGCTGTGCACCGTAGGCAGGTGCCGCGCCGGAGGCGGCCAGTGCGGCACCGGCGCTGGCGCTGACGAAGCTGCGGCGAAGCACGGGTTCCTCCGTTGGGGGCAAGCTGCTCGGCGTGGGAGACGTCGCGGAATTCGGAGAAGGGACGAAGCCCAGTTCAGTGGCCAAGCAAGCGAAGATCACCTCTAATGCTTCCCGTTGCCGCCGATGGGGCCACCGGGTCTGTCCGGTGAGCCAGTTGCGCACCGTTCGGTCGCTCACCGTGAACCGCCCCGGGTTCGGTAGAGATCTCAGATTGTGGTCGTGACCTGGGTTTTGTGGGTTCCGTGTAGTAGTTGGTCTCGTACTCGACGGGTGGGTCGTGGCCTATCTCACCGTGCAGGCGCCGGTGGCAGTACCAGTCGATCCACTCGGCGGTGGCCAGCTCGATCTGGGAGAGGGTCTTCCAGGGCCGCTGCGGCTTGATCAGCTCGGTTTTGAACAGGCCGATCGTGCTCTCCATCAGGGCGTTGTCGTACGCGTCGCCGACCGAGCCGATCGAGGCCGCGATACCGGCCGCGTCCAGGTGTTCGGCCGGCTTGAAGCTGGTGTATTGGCTGCCCGCATCGCTGTGATGTATCAACTCGCCCCGAGTATGGGGGTGTTCATCTCGGTCGCGCTGCCACAGCGCCATCTCCAGAGCGTCCAGGACGAGCTGGGTCTCCTTCGACGTCGCGGCGGACCAGCCGACGACGCGGCGGGAGAAGGTGTCCACGACGAAGGCGACGTAGACGACGCCGGCCCAGGTCGTCACGTGCGTGAAATCCGCGACCCAGCAGCGGTTCGGCGCGGTGGCGACGAAGTCGCGGTCCACCCGGTCCGGCGCCCGCTCGGCCTGCTGGTCCGGGATCGTGGTGATGACCTTCTTGCCGCGGACGGCGCCGGAGATGCCGAGCTCGCGCATCAGCCGCTCCACGGTGCAGCGGGCCACCGCGTGGCCCTGCCGGTTGAGCTCCCGCCAGATCTTCCTCGCCCCGTAGACACGGTAGTTGTCGGTGTGGACCTGGCGGATCAGCTCCTTGAGTTCCGTGTCCCGCACGGTTCGGGCGGACGGGGCGGCCATGCGTTCGTGGTGGGCGTAGTAGGTGGAAGGGGCGATCCTGCAGTCGTGCTCGGTGAGCGTCCTGCAGATCGGCTCGACCCCGCCGAAGCGGTCCCGGTGCTCGTCGATGAACGCTACGAGTGTGTGTGTGGCCGGTCGAGCTCGGCCGCGAAGAAACTCGCCGCCGCCTTCAGGATGTCGTTGGCCCGCTTCAGCTCGGCGTTCTCCTTCTTCATCGCCTTGAGCTGGGCCGATTCCTCCGTCGTCGTCCCCGGCCTCGTCCCCGCGTCGATCTCGTGCTGCTTCAGCCAGTTCCGCAGCGTCTCACGGGAACCGATGCCGAGCTTCTCGGTGACCGCCTGCAGCGCGGCCGTCTCGTTCGGGTAGTCGTCGCGCACCTCAGCGACCATGCGCACCGCACGACGGCGGAGGTCAAGCGGGTAACGGGAAGGTCGTGCCATGACTCAATCCTTACATGGAATCGAGCCTCCACCCGACCCGGGGCGATTCACGTCACGGCGGACGGCCCGACCCACCGCGTGCGCATCGGGGACGCGGAGGACGCGGCGACCTTCTTCTATACCGAGATGACCGAGGTCACGGTCGGCAGCACCGGGCCTGCTTCCGGCCGGCCTCGGCCGACGGGGAACGGGAGTGCTTCGAGACCCGGGTGACCGGGCCCTCCGCCGGGCCCCGGACCCGCTCGCCCGCGGTGCAGTCGCGCTCTGCCGGGGAGGCGGAGCCCGACTGACGTGTGTCGGCGTGCGACGGCTCGACGCCGGCTCCGAGGGCCGGCAGGACGACCACGTTCGGTGCGGGACGGCAGCGGCCGCCGACGGGTACGCCTCCCCGCGGCGGGGAGGTCCGCGTGTACGCCCGGGGCTCGCGCCGCGGCGCGCTCCTGCGCCCCAGTGCGCCTCAACGCCCCTGGTGTACACGCCCGTTGCGTACGAGAGCGGCCGTGGTGCGGTGGGTATGCCTCGCCTTGTCCGCGGTGATGTGAACATTCGGAGGGGAGTATGCAACCGCCGGGCTCGCAGGCGCAGTTGCGATACCGCCCGGTGCTAAGATCATTGCACTTCGAGTGGGCTGACGGCCTATGGGGGCGCCCCTGCTGGGGTGGCAGTCTCGGTCCCGCTTCCGGAGGGATCTGCTCAGATGCAGCCCACTGGTCAGCCGAACACGGGCGGACCGGGGACTCATGTGAGGTAGCGTCACGCCGTCCCCGTCGCCATGGCACTTGAAGAGAGTCTGATGACATTTCCTCAGGACCCTGCTCTCTGGGTACTGGTCGTCGTAGCGCTGATAGCTGTGGGCGCCGTCCTGCGGGCACGCAAGACCAATATCGGTTTGCGCAGGCAGAACACCGACCTCCGAAGAGAGCGGGAGGCGCTGCTGCGGCAGCACGACGAGTTGCAGTCCGCGCACTCCGGTCTCCTCCAGCAGCACTCCACCGAACTGGCCGAGGTCCGCAAGGACGCCGAGGAGGAGACCAAGGCGGTCCTCAAGGCGGCCATGCGCACCCTCCAGGGCCTCGCCGACGAGCAGCAACTGGTCATCGAGAAGGCTCAGCAGAAGTACGGCAGCGACTCCCGGGTACTCGCCGACCTGATGGCCATCGACCACGCCAACGGCCAGTTCGGCCGCCGCTCGCAGGGCATCGCGGTGCTCTGCGGGGGCTGGTTGGGCCGCCGGGAGACCGTCGCCTCGGTCTTCGACGTGGCCCGCAGCGCCCAGGGCCGGATTCGGCAGTTCGAACGGGTCCGGGTCAACGGCCAGGTGAACTTCTCGGTCGTCAGCAAGGCCGTGGAGCCGGTGGCGGTGGTTCTCGCCGAACTGCTCGCCAACGCCACGCACTACTCGGCCCCCGGCACCCCGGTCGAGATCAACATCCAGGCCGTTCCGAAGGGCGTCTGCCTGATCGTGGACGACGCCGGGCTCGGCATGGGCCAGGAGGAGAAGGACCGCGCGTCGGCCCTGCTGTCCCCTCAGGCTGCGATCAGCGTCTCCAGCCTGGGCATTCCCCCGCAGTTCGGATTCGCGGTCTCCGGCATGCTGGCCGCCCGTTACGGGTTCAAGATCTCGGTGGACTCCGTATCCCCCTATGGAGGCGTACGCGCGGTGGTTCTTCTGCCCGACGAGCTTCTGACCGACGACGTGCCCCCGCCGCCCCCGGCGGAGGACGTCGAGGACGCCGACGGCTCCACGGCCGCACGGCGCCAGGCACCGACTCCACTGTTCCCGCCGGTCGACCGACCGGACACGGACCCGCACCCCACCCCGCGCGTCACCACCGCCGGCGGCCTCCCCAAGCGCCGCCGCAAGAGCCCGGTGTCCGTCGTGCCGCCCGCCGACACCGATCCGGTGCCCAGCAGTGAGGTGACGGCTTCCCGCCTCGGTGCGTTCCAGCGCGGGATGCGGTCCGGGCGTGACACGACGACCAAGGAAGGACCCGAGATCCAGTGAACCCCGATCTGTCCTGGGTACTCAACGACGTACTCCAGGTACCCGGCGCACGGCACGCGATCCTCGTCTCCGCGGACGGTCTGCTGCTGGAGAACTCCAGTGGGATCGGCCGGGACGACGCGGAGACGGTGGCGGCTGCGATGAGTTCCATGCAGTCGCTGAGCCGGGCCGTGGCCCCCTTCATCGGGACCCAGAACCCCGGACGCTGGCGGCAGACCCTCCTGGAGTACGAGGACGGCTGGATCTTCCTGATCGCGGCCGGGAGCGGCGCCTACCTGGCGGCGACGGCTGCGGCCGACGTCGATATGGAGGCGATGTCCTTCCGGATGCAGCAGCAGGTGAACGCACTCGGGAAGGCGATGACCACGCCTCCCCGCGAGAACGCCGGAAGCGACGCATGACGACGCCGGAGGAGGAGCAGCCGGTCACGGGCGGTTTCATCCGCTCGTACGTCATCACAGGCGGACGCGGTCTGCCGGAGCCGGACGAGTTCTCCCTCGTCAGCCTGGTCACCATCGCGCCCGACCGGGAGCCGCATCCCAACCCGAGCCCCGAGGTCCGTGCGATCTGGGAGCTGTGCTCCGGCGGCTACCTCTCGGTGGCCGAGGTGGCCGGCCGGCTCTCGCTGCCCGTCGGGGTGGTACGGCTGCTGCTCAGGGATTTAGCGGACCAGGGCCACCTCATCCGCCGCAAGGCCCCGCCGCCCGCCCAGCTCGTTGACAGGAAGATCCTCGAAGAGGTGTTGCATGGACTCCAGGTCCGGTTCGGATGAGCGCGTCTATGTGTCGGACGCGGTCCAGCGGGCGGCGAAGATCCTCGTGGTCGGGCACTTCGCCGTGGGCAAGACGACCCTGATCGGCACCCTCTCCGAGATCACCCCGCTGCGCACCGAGGAACGGATGACGCAGGCCGCAGCCCACGTGGACGACCTCCGCGGTGCCCCGGGCAAGGAGACCACGACGGTCGCGCTGGACTTCGGCCGTCTGACACTCAGCGACGAGCTGGTGCTGTACCTGTTCGGCACGCCGGGGCAGCAGCGCTTCGTCGAGCTGTGGGAGGACATGGCGCGCGGCTCACTCGGGGCGCTGCTCCTCGTCGATCCGGCCCGGCTGGCCGACACTTTCCCGGTCATCGACCTGGTGGAGAGCTTCGGGCTGGAGTACGCGGTCGCGGTGAACAGTTTCGATCCGCAGACGCAGCATGCCGAGGACGAGCTGCGCGAGGCTCTCGACCTGCTGCCCGACACCCCGGTGGTCTTCTGCGACGCCCGGGACGAGAAGTCGTCGGCGCAAGCACTGATCAAGCTGGTCCAGCACCTTCTCGTGCGCGTGGCCTGACCCCCCTCCGTCCACCACCCGCCGACCGGGACTGCCCAGGCCCCGCGATCACCCCGAGGAACACACACATGGATTCTCCCGCGGGATCCACTCCGCGCAGCGCCCCCGCGAAGTGCCCGATGAGCCAGGAGGGGCAGAACTCGCTGTTCGGGACGGAGTTCGCCGCCGACCCGAACCACTTCTACGACGAGTTCCGCAAGCACGGGCCCGTCGCACCGATCGAGCTGGCTCCCGGTGTGGACGCCACCCTGGTGGTGCAGCACGAGGCCGCGCTCCGGATCCTCCAGAACCCGTCGCTCTTCGCGCGCGACGCCCGCCGCTGGACGGCGCTGCGGGAGGGCCGGGTGCCGATGGACGCCCCGGTGCTGCCGATGATGGCCTACCGGCCCAACTGCCTGTTCACGGACGGGACGGAGCACCTCCGGCTGCGCAAGGCGGTGACCGAGAGCCTGAACCGGCTGAACTCCGGTCGGCTCAGCCGGGACGTCGAGCGGATCGGTGACTACCTCATCGACCAGTTCATCGAGCGGGGCAGCGCCGACCTGCTCAACGACTACGCCAAGCTGCTGCCGCTGCTGCTGTTCAACCAGCTCTTCGGCTGCCCGGGCGAGATCGGCGACCGGCTGACCCGCAACATGGCCGCCATCTTCGACGGCGAGGACGTGCTGCGGGCCAACGCCGAGCTGACGGACTGCCTGATGGAACTCGTGGCGCTCAAGCGGCGGCAACCCGGGGAGGACATCACCTCCTGGCTGATCCAGCACCCGGCCGGACTACACGACGAGGAGCTCAAGGACCAGCTCGTCATGCTGATGGGGGCGGGCATCGAGCCGGAGCGCAACCTGATAGGCAACGCGCTGCTCCTGCTGCTCTCCAACGAGGTGCCGGGGCCGGAGCGGCGCGGCTCGGGCATGCTCGTCGAGGACGCCCTGGACGAGGTGCTGTGGCACAACCCGCCGATCGCCAACTACGCGACGCACTACCCCGTGCAGGACGTCGACCTGGACGGCGTCATCCTGCGGGCCGGCGACCCCGTGCTGATCAGCTTCGCCGCCGCGAACAGCGACCCGGAGCTGAGCGGTGAGCGCCGCGAGCTCAGCAAGGGGGCACACCTGGCCTGGGGCGCGGGGCCGCATGTGTGCCCGGCGAAGTCGCCCGCACGGCTGATCGCCCTGACCGCGGTGGAGAAGATCCTCAACGCGGCGCCGGACGTGGCACTGACCGTGCCCCCGGAGAGCCTCGGGTGGCGGCCGGGCCCGTTCCACCGCGCTCTGGTCTCGCTTCCGGTCCGCTTCACCCCGAGCGCGGCCCGGCACGTGCGGTCCGCCGTTCCGGCGCCCGCGTCCCCCGGCGTGTCCCGTCCCACCCCGGTCCCGGCCGGCCGCGAGGAGCACGCGGCCCCGTCCAGGATGCAGAAGGGCTGGTGGAGTTCCTTCCTGGACGTGTTCCGCATGTGAGCACCGCGGCCCCGTTGCGTGGGGTCCGGTGCTCGGTCGGCTCCCGGGGCGGGCCGGGCTCAGTCCCGGGAGGTGTCCTCGACGGGGGAGGCGGGTTCGTCCCCCGGGTCGGGCGTGACGGCGAACCAGACGGCGAGGCCGGTGCGGCGGAGAACACCGTGCAGGTGCCGGCGCACCCCGCGCAGCAGAAGCGCGATGCCGGCGGCGTCGGCGCGGCGCTGCGCCATGATGAGCGCGGACAGCCCGGAGGAGTCGAGGGCCCCGACCCCGCTCAGGTCGATGACGAGCGTGGCGCGCGGCGCCATGCGCGAGATCTCGTTGTCCACCGTGGTGTGTACCTCGGGCACGGTGTCCGTGTCGCAGTCGCCGGCGAGGGCGAGTACCACCGTGTCCGGTCGGTCGCGGTAAACGGTGATGTCGAGAGGCGTGCCGTTTCTCATCCTTGGCCTGTGTTCAGGCGGGATACGCTCCGGCGTCCCAGGTCGATCATCGCGCTGGCCCGCGGCAACTCGCGCAGCTCGGCGTGCAGCAGCTCCAGTCCGGCGTCCAGGGACTGGGCAGGCACGCCGCGCGCGGTGAGGATTCCGGCGGTCCAGGTGAGGAAGTCGGTCAGCAGTTCGGGGTCGTCGACGTAGAGTGCCGCCGCCAGGAAGTCGACGATGTGTGCCAGGTCCTCCTCGGTGTGGCGCAGTTGGGCGTCGTTCCAGTCGCGCATGGCGGGCAGGCGGCGGCCGAGGCCGTCCATCACCACACCGACCAGCCGGGTGTGCGACGTGCTGACGTGGTTGTGCTCTTGGTCGAGCAGGTGCGGCAGCGAAATGAGCGGGTCGGTGGGCAGCCGGAACTCGAACGGCAACCGGTGCCTGGTCTCCTCCAGCCGGTCCGCGGCCGACGCACCGGTGGGTGCCCAGAGGTCGGCGCCGAGGAGCCGTGCGTACCGGCCGTCGGCGCCGAACCCGGCACCGCCCGCGAGCACCGGCACCCCGGCCGTCTGGCAGGCCGTGATCGTCGCGTGGGCGCCGGGGAGCCGCACCGGAAGGGAGCAGGAGAGCGCGACGGCGTCCGGGCCGGTCGCGTGCAGTCGGCTGACGAGGTGCGCCACGGGGACGTTGGCCCCGAGGAACTCAACGCGCCAGCCCCGCAGTTGCAGCGCCTCCGCGAGCATCCGGGCGGGCAGGGCGTGCCATTCGCCCACCACGCAGGCCACCGTGATGAGTCCGTGCGGGGCGTCCGGAGTCCGGTTCCGGGCTATCCGGGACAGGGCTGCCACGGCCCGGTCGCTGATGGCCGTCGCGGCGTGCTCGTCGGCGACGCTCATCCGACTCGCCGCCCACTCGGCACCGACCCGTGCCTGCGCGGGCCCGATCACCTCCAGCAGCACCTCTTCGGGCGTCAGGCCGGAGTCCAGCCCGCGCTCCAGCACCGCGAGCGCCGCCTGCTCGTCGACGGCGATGATCCCGGCGAAGAACGCCTCGCGCAGCTGCTCCGTCCGCGCGCCGGCCGGCGCAGGGCCCGGCGTCCCCTCCTCGACGGCGGCGGTGAGCGACCCCACCGCGTCCGGGCCCGTCGGGGCGGGACGTTCGGGGGCAGGGGGCCGCCCGGCGAGCGGGTTCCGGGTCATCCGGTGTACCTCCCGGTGTCGGTGCTCAGGTGTCGGCCGAGCGGTGCCGCGACGGCCAGCAGTGCTATGTCGTCGTGCTGACCGCCGCGCAGCCACTGGTCGGTGAGCATGTCCACCCGCTCGACCGCGGCCTCCACAGGGAGCTTGCCGCATTCGGACAGCACCTCGCGGAGCCGCTGCTCGCCGAACATCTGGCGGCCGTCCCGGCCGCCGCGTGCCTCCGTGATGCCGTCGGAGTACAGCAGGCAGATCTCGCCCGCCCGCAGAACCGTCTCGTAGGTGCGGACCTTGATCGAGGGCAGGACGCCGATGAGGCTGCCCTCGGTGTCCGCCGTCTCCACCTCGCCACCGGACCGGAGGATCAGGGGGGCCGGGTGGCCGGCGGCCGTCAGCCGCAGGCGGACCTCGCCGTGGCCGAGGGGGACGGCTCCGGCGAGCACCAGCGTGGCGAAGCGCGCGTCGGCGGCTTGCAGCAGGGTGTCGTTGAGCAGCTCCAGCAGCCGCCGGTGGTCGGTCTCCACCTGGTGGAGGGCGGCCAGCGTGTTGCGGATCTTGCCGGTCATGACGGCCGCCGCGGCTCCCTTGCCGCAGACGTCCCCCAGGAAGAGGAAGATCTCCCCGTCCGGACCGGCCGGGGAGTGCACGTCGTAGAAGTCGCCGCCGATCTCGTCGCCGTCCCGCGCGGGGCGGTAGGAGGCGCCGAGTTCCATGCCCTCGACGCGGGGGAGCCGCGGCGGCAGGAGCGCCTGCTGGAGCACCGAGGTGGTCTCGGCCTTCTGCGCGTACAGCGAAGCCGCCGAGATCGCCGCGCCGGCGCGGGCGGCGAAGATCCGGGCGAACAACTCCTCGTCCTGGCTGAACCGGTCGGTGCTCCGGCGGCGGAGCAGGATGAGCGCTCCGGCGGGGACGCCGTTGCCGGGGAGCGGGGCGACGACCAGCGAGCCGATCGGCCCGAACTCCTGCGGAACGAGCCACTCGGGGGCCTGTGCCGGATCGACCCAGCGTGCCGGGACCGGCGGGAAGCCCGCCAGGGCGTCGGCGAGGCCGGGGACCTGGTCGACGTCCTCGCTCAGCACCCGCTGGTCGACGAGTTCGCCGCCGGTGGCGTACGCGACGGCGACCCGGTGGTCGCCGTGCGGCGCGACCACCATCGCCAGGTCGGCCAGTTCCTCGCTCGCGAGTTCGGCCGTCGTCCGGATGCACTTGCCCCAGTTCAACGACATCTGCAGCCGCGCCGAGGCCCGGACGAGGAAGTCCGCACGGCTGCGCTCGGCCTGCCAGCGCCGCTCCCAGGAGCCCTCGCCGTCGTCCGCGAGGAGCCACACGCGGAAACCGTCGGGCAGGTCCACGCACTGGGCGGTCAGTATCGACGGACTGGTCGCCGACGTCTCGCCGAGACGGGGGACGCCCGCCGAGTCCAGGACGTCGGGGGTGGTGGTGCCGGCACCCTCCGCCGTCCTCCGGCGTGCCGCGTCCGCGTGCGCCAGCCAGTCGGGACCGTTGCCGGCGAGCGGCGCACCGTCACGCACCGACGGAAGTATCCGCCGAGCGGCCTCGGTCAGCAGGACGACGTCTCCTGCGGGGTCGACCACGAGAATCGGCCCGGCGTGGGAGTCCAGTAGTGCACGCACCAGGGGCGAGTCGAACGGGCCGACGTCGAGCCGGCCGGCGGCGGGGCCACCGGCCGGGGAGACGCGCACATCAGTCATACGATCCAAACGAAGAGGGATGACTCTCCAGGAGTAGCCGGATTCTCGCCTTCGAACCTTCCGGCACCACCGAGGTTGCCTGCGTGGGGGCGGCAACAACCATTGTTGTTTGACAACTGTCGCCCACCGGGCATTCCCGTGCAAGCCCCATCCCCACCGGGCCGTACCCGGCGAACCCGCTCCCCAACGTCTCATACCCTGCGAAAACGGGACCCGTTGCGACGGACGCTCCGGCACCCGCTCCGGCTGCGGCGACGTGCCCGCAACGCGACCGTCACGCGGAGCGCTCGCTGCGGGCACCGGGTACGCCGGGCCACTCGCCGCCGTCCGCCCGCACGTCCGCCGCGTCCCGGAAGGCCCGCAGCCCGCGGGTGAGCTGGCTCACCGCCTCCGGCGGCATCGCCCCGAGCACCTCGCCGATCTCGTGCCGCTGGCGGTCCCGCCTCTCGTCCAGCAGCGCCTGGCCCCGGCGGCTGAGGTGCAGTTCCACCTCGCGGCGGCTGGCGGCGCTGGGCCCGCGCTCAACCAGCCCGGCGACCTCCAGACGAGCGCAGAGGCGACTGGTGGCGGGCGGGCTGGAGTCCAGCGCCTCGCCCAGTGCACGCAGATTGGTGCCCGTGTGGCGCTCGACAGCCAGCAGCGCACGCAGCTGCGAGGGGGAGACCGGTCCGGCCGCGAGGTTCGTCCTCGCCCTGCCCCACAGGACCGCGAGCAGGTCGGTCACCTCGGAGGCGGCACCGGCCGCCACCCACTGCTGGGCTGACAGGTGTCCGGAGTGCATCGCTTCACTCTGTCACCCCGTCCGCGGTCTTGTCAGCACGCACCCCGGTGTGGCAGTCCGGGGGCGGGGGTGGGGGTGGGGGTGGGGGCGCGGCGGGGTCCCTGCGGGGTCCCGCCGCCGGGACTCGACCGGAGACGCGAGTCGTGCAACCATCGGGTCCGCTCCCGGCGTTGCCGTCGCGCGGTCCGCGCGACGGCAACCTGAGAGCGCCTGGAACAGCACCGCGCACGGCAGGCGGGACCGCCGGGAGGCCGGGAACGCCGATACTCCCGCACCGTCCGCCGCCCGCGCCCCCACCTGTGACGGAGACCCCCATGCTTCCGCCCCGCAACGCCTCCACCACGCACCGCTCCCCCGCGCGGCGCACCCGCCGCAACCGGATCCTGCTCGGTGGCGCGCTCACCGGCACCCTGGCGACCGTGTTCGCCCTCACCACCTCCGCGTCCGCCCTGCCGCCGGCTCCGCCGCTGCCGCAGGGCGCGGACCGACCGGAGCTCCAGAACTGGGACGGCCCGTCCTGGGAGCAGGACTGGAGCATCGCGCACCATCCGGAGCGCGTCGCCGTCCCCGCCCCGCTCCCGGGCGGCGACGGCGACAACGGACTACGGCTGTCGCTGCCCGCCGGGTCGGAGCAGACCCCGGACGGCGGCGCCGAGGTCGGCACCGACGAGCTGTCCGGCAAGGGCTGGTACGGCGCCCGGATGCGCGCCGCCGACTGCTCGGACCAGCCGGACGCCGGGGTGAAGACCGGGCTGTTCACCTACTACAAGGACAAGGGCGACCGGAACGGCAACGGCATCGAGGACAACAGCGAGATCGACATCGAGTTCCTGTGCAGCGAACCGAACGTCATCCACCTCACGCTGTACACCGACTACCAGCCGCCGAACGCCCCCGGCGGCGAGAAGCTGCGCAAGGTGAACCGCAGCATCGACCTGCGGACGGGCCGCATCATCCGGCAGGGCTGTTACAAGGAGTCGTTCGAGCAGCCTGCCTGCGGCCCGTCGTTCCCGGGGGAGCACAACCCGTCCACCGTCCCGGCCATCGAGGGCTTCGACTCCTCGGACGGCTACTGGGACTACGCCTTCCACTGGCACGACACCGGCGTGAACTTCTACGTCTACGACCGCAACCGGAGCAGCTGGGTGCAGCTCTGGGACTACCGGGGCCCGGCCGACCGCGTGCCCTCGCTGGCCGGCACCTTCCGCCACAACGTGTGGTGGAACGCGGCCTGGAAGGACGAACAGGGCGGCGGCGGTGAGCAGCCCCGCATCGACACCGGGGTCGACATCGACTACAGCTTCTGGCCGAAGTCCTGAAGATCCCGGGGCCCGAGTCCTGAGGCCCCGGGAGCGGACCGGCGGATCGGCGTCCGGGCCCTGAGCCCGGGCCACACGCCCGGGCGGGGTGGTGCACCTGCGGATGCACCACCCCGCGGGCGTCAGCGGCCGTGCCCGGCAAGGGCCGCCACCCGGGCGGCCGAGGTGCCGAGCCCGGTCGGGCCCGGTGCCCGCAGCGCGGGCGGCGCGTTGTGCCGACGCAGATCGGCCTCGGTGTAGCGGCGGCACTCCCGATGCCAGAGCAGGATCCCGGAGAGCCAGTTCTCCAGCTCCCGCACATAGCCGTCGAGCGTCTCCCGCGCCTCCGCGCTCAGCGCGAAGTCGTCGTAGAGGACCGGGAACTCGTGAGCGGCGACGTGCTGGAACTGCCGCATCCGGGAGTTCATCAGGTCCTGCACCACGACCAGCGCGGTCGGGTAGTCGCAGTCGAAGAAGTTCTGCACCACCAGGACCGCGTTGTGCACCTCGCCCTCGTACTCGATCTCCTTCTGGTAGGAGAACACGTCGTTGAGCAGGCAGGCGTAGTCGGCTGCGGCGTTCTCCAGCGACCGCATCGGCCCGCTGCGGTAGATCTCCGGCGGCACCTCCTTCCCGTGCCCGATCCGGCACAGGCTCATGGTGAGGTCGGAGCCGAAGGTCATCCGCCGCATCTCCATGTAGTCCACCGGGTCGGGGACGCGGTTCTGGATCTGGTTGGCGATCTCCCACAGCCAGCTGTCCGTCATGTCGACCACCGCGGTGCGGAAGGAGCGCCGGCCCTCCGGGCCCATCGGGCCTGCCGTCCGCTGCCACAGGTCGGCAAGGCCGCGCTCCAGCGCGTTGACCGGGAGGGGGACGGGTGCAGCGTCCAACGGCATGAACGCGGCCAGCCGCTCGTTGCAGAGCCGGGCCCCGGCCAGGTCCCGGGTACGGCCGAAGACCACCGGGAAGTAGTCGTCCCCGTAGGTGCCCCAGGTCAGCCAGTCCGAGGTCAGGTTCAGTCCCTCGGACTCGGCATCCGGGTGGATGCCCGCGGCGCAGAGCGGCAGGTCGTAGTCGGCGAGTTTCTCCGCCGTCCACACGTGCGAGCCGGGGACGCCCGGCTGCTCCTGGAGCATGCCCGTCCGCGCGCCCCAGGCGAGCACGTGCCGGCGCGCGGAGTCGAGGTGGGAGTTGAGCGTCGTCCGGAACGGCATCTCGAAGTCGGGCAGGCGGGACGGGCCGACCTGCCGGTACGGCCGGTGGGTGTGGGTGCGGGACCGGGCCGCCTCCGACCGGCGGGTCACCGCCACCGTGCCGAGCCCGGCCGGGTTCGCCGCCGCGGTGCCCAGTCCGTGGGGCCGGAACAGCACGCTGCCGCCGCGCACCGCACCGGCGTTCATGTAGCGGCTGGACCGCAGGTGCCACTCGTGGCCGCCGGACTGCCAGTCCTGGAGGCCCTTGGCGTACGCGAGCACGTCGGCGCAGGACTGCGGGTCGAGGCCGTGTTCGGCGAACAGCGGGGCCAGTTCGCCCAGCGCGGTGTTCTCGAACTGCTGGAGCCGCGAGGTGAGCAGGTCGTTGACCGACTCGGCCGCCTCCTGGGTGGTGCAGGCCAGGAAGGTCTCCAGCACCAGGACGCCGTTGCTGAGTTCGCCCTCCTTCTCGGTCTCCCGCTGGTAGGAGAACAGGTCGTTGCGCAAGTGCACGGCGTCCGAGAAGGCGTCCCGCAGCACCCGGAGCGGTCGGGAGTCCGCGACGGCCGTGGGGACCTCGGCGCCGGCGGCGTACTCCACGAGCCCCGCCGACCAGGGGGCGCCGCCGACCTTGCGCCGCATCTCGATGTACTCGACCGGGTTGGGGACCCGGCCCGCGTTGATGTTGGAGAGTTCCCAGAGCGACTCGTTGAGCAGGTTCTCGGTGCTCTCCGCGAAGCGGGTCCGCCAGGCCGGGGACATGGCCGGGACGGTGCGCGCCCAGAGGTCGGCCAGTCCGGCCTCGACCGGGTTGCGGGGCTCGGGAGTGCCGGCCGCCGGGTCCATCGGCATGAAGAGGGGCAGCCGGTCGAGGTACTCCTTGCCACCGGCCCGGTCCTGGGACCGCTTGAAGGTCTCCAGGAAGTGGTCGTCGAAGAAGAAGACCCACACGTACCAGTCGGTGACCAGCGACAGCGCCTCGGCTGTCGCGTCCGGGTGGGTGTACGCGCAGAGCAGGGCGTAGTCGTGGGCCTCCAGGTCCCGGGTGTCCCAGATCCCGGAACCCTCCAGCATGCCCATGTCGCGGGCCCAGGTCTTGGTGTGCGTGTCGGCCTGTTCGACGTGCGGGTTGAGTCGCGCCGGGTAGGGCAGGTAGAAGTCGGGCAGTTCGAAGGGCTGTGTCACCGGCGTCCGGCCTTTCTGGTTCCACTTGGTGCGGTCCGCTGCGGTCCGGACGGGCGGCGGCACGATCGGTGCCCGTTCGCTCCCCCACGCCGACCGGCCCACCCGAACGGCCCAGCACTACCCCGGCTCCCGGCGCCCTATCCGGCGCGACAACACCCACATGAACGTACGAATCCACTGCGGCTGCGCGGGTTGTTCCGCCGCCGTCCCCCCCCC
>NZ_AUKR01000037.1:0-14127 GCF_000424845.1 Streptomyces sp. TAA040
CTCCGGCACACCGGCCGCGACCACCGGCGGCCTCTGACAGCTCTGGGCCTTACGTGATCAACCCGGACAGATCGCGATCACGCAATGACCTTGGCCCGCCTGCCCCGCCGTCGGTACCGGAAGCGGATGCCGTCGGTGAGATGGGCGGGTTGTTGCAGCAGTTCATCGACAATCAGAGCCCCAACCCCGCCTACGTGTCCGATCTGGCGTGGAACATTCTCGGGAGTAATGAAGCGCTTCGCCAATGGTTCCCATGGACGGCTCACCAGGCCAATCTCATGCGATGGGCTTTTCTGCGCCCTGAAGCAAAAGAGCAACTGGTGAATTGGCGGGATGAATGGGCGCGCATCTATCTGGGGCAGATCCGGTACGCGAGAATCCAGTTTCCCTGGAACGAGTCATTGCGGCAACTGGAAGCAGATGTCCTGGACGGCAGTCCCGAGGCGCGTGAGATGTGGGATCGTCGCGAGGTGTACGACCATGTGGATGGTGACCTGCGTATGGTCAGGGTCCCGCAGCGTGGCGATGAGCCGGTCCCGGTGCGTATCGTCGCTCTCACCCCGATGCGCAGCCTGCGGCTGCGAGTGATCGTCCTTATGGAGGTCGAGGAGGGCGGTAATCCCTACCTGGACGGACGAGGCGCTAAAAAGCGCTGAGGTCGGAGGAAAAAACTCGGAGAGTTACTCGTCGTCGAGGAGTTCGCTGTTCTCGGATTCGCCTGCGAGTCCTTCCAGTCGTCGAGCCTGCTCGATCACCGAATTGACCATCTGCAGGCTCGACGAGCTGAGCCCGTTGGCCCGCAGGGCGACGCGACGTACGCCTCCGTCGCGCATGGCCGCGACCACCTGGATCTCGGAGCGTGTCTGCTCTGCCACCTGTTCGTCGAAGAAGTAACCCGCCGGAACGCCGAAGAAGGTGGCGAGGGCCCGGATCGTCTGCATCTTCGGGTTCGTGTTCTTCCCGGTTCTGAGCTGCTGGATCGCGCTCGCCGAGATCTCTACTCCGGAGGTCTTCCGGATGCCGTGCGCGACCTCGGCGTAGGTGTAGGGGCCTCGCTCTTGCGGATGCACCTCTCTGAACAGGTACGCGAGTAGCTCCGCGAACGTTCGCTCGCTGTTGTCCGTCACCGCTTCCCCTCTGCCATGGCCTGATCATATCCAGTCCAGTGGTGATGGACTCCAACTCGGGAGTCGCAGACGGCACTGTGGTTGACGCGAGGGCGCAACTGCGGTGTACGTTAAACCCCCGCCTCCACCATTGCAGTGTTGCGCCGCAGGTGAAGTGGGGTGGACTTGTGCCAGGGAGCCTCATATGGTCCTGGTCCCTCGACGGGCGAGCCGCCGAGGGACAGTCCCACGGAGGACACCACAGTCCGAGTTCCGGTTCCGTGTGCACGGAGGGGAGCGGGGCCGACGCCCGGAAGTAGCAGCTTCCGGGCGCCGGGACCGCCACCCCGAAGGGCCGCGGATTCATAACTGGGGCGGGCCGGCTGACCTATTCAACGAGAGCGGCCGTCCGTCCCCACCTACAAGCGAGGGATTATCGCATGCCTGACTTCTCAGGTGGAAGGGCGACCGCTCCGACCTCCGAGAACGACACAGCCGCTGCTGGCTCTCGGCAGCAGCGGCTGGCCGAACTGCTGGCCGACATGGTTCCCGGTGCGCGGACCATCCGCGTCTCACGGCATGAACCGGACCGTAGCTGGCCGAGCCCTTACGCCCGTGCTTACGACGAGCGGGGGCGGCTCCTGACTCTGAACCGCGTCCAGCGCCTGACTGCTGCCCGCTGGGTCATCCGGGTGAGCCCGGAGCTGGACTGGGACGAGCCGCACGACCTCCATCTTGCTTCCGGCATCCTTCGCCCCGCGGCCGAGGGCTACGCAGTCGTGGACGGAGGTCGCTGACCATGGCCCGGATCCGCACCATCAAGCCGGAGGCTTTCGCCTCCGAGTCCCTCGCCGAGGTGTCCCTCACTGCTGAGCGCACGTTCTTCGGGCTGCTCACCCAGGCTGACGATCACGGCCGTTTCCGGGATCAGCCTGCCGTGCTCGCCGGGCTGTTGTGGTCGCTGCGGCCCGAGCACGGGCCGGTCGGCGTCGAGGACGACTTGACCCAGCTCGCGGCGGCCGGTCTCGTCTGCCGCTACGGGGGCGGGGGCGGGGGCGGCAAGCGGTACCTGCACATCGTGAGCTGGCGTCAGCACCAGAAGATCACCCGCAGGGGCGGTGTGCGCCATCCTGCCTGCCCCCACCACGGGGACGGAGCCTCAACGCGCGAGGAGGCAGTGCACATGCAGGACGATGTACCGGAGCCCGCAGTGCAGGCTTATGGGAGCAGCGCTGCCGCCCCGAACGCTTCGCGTCAATCTGCCGTGCCCACCGAAACCCCAGGTCAAGGGGATTGCAGTGAATCCTCACTGCAGACGCAGGTCACATGCAGTGAGCCTGTGCTGCAATCGCATGAGTCTGCAGTGAGCCCGCAGGGTCCGGATCTAGGACCTAGGAACGTGGATCTAGGATCCTCCCCTTCGGGGGGCGCGAGCGCCCCCGCACCGGAGTCCGTCTCCACCCAGCAGCTCATCGGCGAGTACGCCGCTTCCTGTGCACACCGCCCTCCGAGCGGAGTGCTCGGACACCTCGGGCGCGAGGTAGGCAAGCTACTCAAGGAGGGCATCGATCCGCAGCACATCCGTGCCGGGCTGGCTCGCCACCGTGTGAAGGGGCTGCATCCGAGCACTCTGCCGAGCCTGGTGCACGAGGCCATGAACGCCTCGGCCTCGACCGATGGCTTGGTGCGGACGGAATCTGCGAATAACGTGCGCGGCCACCGGGCCTGGGCCAACCCCGCTGACCCTGCCGCCGCCTATGCCGAGGAGCTGTGATGCGCGATACCGACGCCCAGCCCGTCGGCGGCATAGCCCGCCGCCTGACCGGCATCCTCAAGTCCCGGGGCATCGACCCGAACGCTCCGGTGTCCGACGAGGCCGAGCCCAGCCCCGCGCTGGCGGCGGCCCAGGCCCGCATCCCGGCCCGCTACCAGGACGCCGTCGCCGACCACCCTGCCGTCGACGCATGGGTGAACGAGGTTGCTACCGCGGGGCGCCGGGGCCCGGAAGGTGCCCCCGGCATCGCCCAGGGCCGGTCGCTGCTGATCGTCGGCACCACCGGCACGGGCAAGACCCACCAGGCGTACGGCGCAGTCCGCAGCTTGCTGGCTGCCGGGGTGCGACTGCGGTGGAAGGCGACCACTGCCGCCGATCTGTACGCCGAACTGCGGCCCCGCCAAGGCAGCGACGGCGAGCATGAACTCCAGGACCTTGCCCGCTGCCCGCTGCTGATCATCGATGACCTCGGGGCCGCGAAGTCCAGCGATTGGACCGAGGAGATCACGATGCGGCTGATCGACCGCCGCTACACGCAGATGCTCCCGACCCTGGTGACCACCAACCTCGGCATGAGCGAGCTGCGCGCCCACATCGGAGATCGTGTCGCCTCCCGGCTGACCGAGATGACCGACAAGGTCATCCTCGACGGCCCGGACCGCAGAAGGGGCCTGGCCGCCGAGCGCCGGCGCCTCCCCGCCGTCTGACCTTCTCCGCGCGACCAACGGTCCGCCTCCCTTCACGCAACCACCCCCGGGCCGCGCCTGCCCGAACGCGCCCGGGGCCGATCGGAGACACCTGCATGCACCACAACCAGACCGCCGAGCCGCGCACCCTCGGCGACCACACCTGGCACAACCAGGCCGCCTGCCTCTCCACTTCGGCCCACCCCGTGGACCCGGAGATCTTCTTCCCGGAGCCGGATGAGATGGACCGCATCCACGCCGCCAAGGCCGTGTGCGCCCAGTGCCCGGTCCGCCGAACCTGCCTGGACGCCGCCCTGGAGGCGGGAGACCGTGAGGGCGTCCGGGGCGGGATGACCGAGGAGGAACGCGACCCCTTGCACAGCAAGATCCACCTGCGCCTCGACTACGCCCGCGTCAACGCCACCCTGGCCGGGCACGACATCCACCTCACCGATGCCGAACGTCGCGCGGTCACGCGGACCGCGTACCAGAACGGAGTCTCGGCCGAGCACCTCGCCCGCCTGCTGAAGATCACCGAGGAGCACGCGAAGAAGCGCTACCGAGAGCTGCGCCGTGAGATCCGTAACCGCACCGTCAACAGCACCACCAGCGGCCAGACCCTGGCCAACGCTCAGGCCGCCCGCGACGACCTCGGGACGGCCGCGTGACCCACACCGACGCGATACCGGTGCGCATCACCGGCTGGGACCGCGCCGCCATTGTCACCCTCGGAGCAGCTGGGTGCGCGCTGTCCTACGACGCGCTACAGCAGATGGCCGTCGCCATCCACGTCCGGGGACTGCTCACCTACCTCTTTCCCTTCGTCATCGACGGGTTCATCGGCTACGGAGTGCGTGCGGTGCTGGTGATGCGCAGCGCCTCCCTCGGAGCCCGCTGCTACGTGTGGGCTCTCTTCAGTATTGCCACAGCGGCGAGCATCTGGGCCAACGCCTTGCACGCTGTCCGCCTCAACGACCGGGTTCCGAGCGGTGGTGGTCTCCAGCTCGGGGACGCCACGGTCGGTGTGCTGTCCACGCTCGCCCCGCTGGCCCTGGCCGGGGCCGTCCACCTGTACATCCTCATCGCCCGCCGAGCCACACAGCCCGGACACTTGGACACGGCCGGTGCGGACACCTCGGTCGTCCGCACCGAGCGGGGTGCTGCTGCTCACACGGACAGCGAGTCCGGCCGGGGCGCAACGGATAAACCGGACAGTGTCCGGCCGGTCGCCGGTCACCAGCCCTCCGCACTGTCCGCCGGTACCTCCGGTCGTCCGGCGGACACCTGCCCGGAGGACCGGAGCGGACAGCCGGACACCTGCTCCGAAGACGCACCAGAGCACCGTGGACGCGGCGCCGGCCCCGACGGAGATCCGGACGCGAGATCCGGTCATCCCGCCCCGCGGAGGACGCCTACCCCGGGCCGGTCGGTGGGCAACGGCGATGCGGAGACGACCTCCCCGTCCGCGGGTGAGGCCGGGGACTTGCTGCTGATCGCCCGCCGCGCGGTGTCCGAGACCGGGAAGCTGACCCGCCAGGTGGTCGCCGACGCCATCCGGGGGCAGGGGCTCCCGCTGTCCAACGACCGGCTGACCGAGCTGATGCAGCAGCTCCGCACCGAAGCGGGCAACCGGACACTCCGCTCCACCGGCTGACCGCCACGAACCCACCCGGCGGACACCCCGCCCGGACACCGGTCACCCGGACACCGGCAGCGGGGTGTCCGCCCCACCCGGTCACCCCACGGCCCCTCCATCCCTACCGCTTCCATAGGGGAGACCTCCAGTGCGTACCACCCCGCCGTCCACCGAGGAGATCGACGTGTGGCTCGCCGTCCTACGCGCCCATGGCCACCTGGACCGGGCCGAATCCGGTCCCGACGGGAGCTGGACCGTGCGTCGCACATCGTCGAGCGCCCCGCACACGCTGCACCACCCCGTCCTCGCCCTCGACTACATCGCCGCCGTGCTGCGCGACGTCCGCGTCGAAGCTGGAGACATCGCCCGATGACGATCCCGAACACCCCGGCCGCCCCGCCCGGCGGACCGCCGTACAACCAGCCGGCACGAGGCCGAGCAAGCTATACCTTGCGAAACTCCCTCGACGGCCCCGCCGTCGAGGGAGTTTCGCAAGGGCATGCCTCCGCCCCGGGAGGGGCAGAGGATGTCCGGCACCAGGGGGCGCCGGGCCGGACTGCGACCGAGGGCGGACCGCAGCCGGACGAGGAGATGCCGCCGCGCGCCGCCGTCGAGACGCGCATGCGCCCGCGTCTCCGCCAGTCCCAGCAGCGCGACCGCGTGCGAAGCGTCCGTCTGACCGCCGACGAACTCACCGACGCCCAACGCGCCGCCGAGGCGATGGGCCTGCGGGTCGCCGGGTTTCTCGCCGACGCCGCGGTCGCTGTGGCCCGTGCCCAGGACGGTCCGCACACCTGGCTGATGGACCAGCGCACCGTCGTCGCAGAGCTGATGCGCGCTTCCGCTCAACTCGCTCGCGTCGGCAACAACCTCAACCAAGTCGCCAAGGCACTCAACAGCGGTGGCGAGGCCCCGCACCTCGAAGACGCCCTCGCCCGCGTGCTGCGCGCCGCCGCCCGCGTCGAAGCCTCCGCCACCGAGATCGCGAAGCGCTGACCGCCGTGGTGCCCGACATCTCCCTCGGCGGCCGTACCTACGGCCTGCTGGCCTACCTCTACGGTCCCGGCCGCCACGATGAACACCTCGACCCGCATCTGATCGCCTCCTGGCAGCCGGAGCTGGCCCCCGACCCGGGACGCAATCCGCAGGTAACGCTCAAGCAGTTGCAGGAGCGCCTCGACCTGCCGGTTCAAGCCGTGCCGGAGCACCGCCGACCGACACGGCACGTGTGGCACTGCCCGGTCCGTGCCGACCCCGGCGACCGGCACCTGAGCGACACCGAGTGGGCCGAGGTCGCCCGCCGGGTCGTGCACGCCACCGGTATTGCCGAAGAAGGAGACGACCAAGCCTGCCGGTGGGCCGCCGTACGCCACGCGGACGATCACATCCATATCGTCGCCACCCTCAAGCGCGAGGACGGCCGCTCCCCGCGTCGGCACGACGACTACAACCGTGCCCAGGCCGAATGCCGTCGGATCGAGAAGGACTTCGGCCTGCGCCAGCTCAACCCTGGCGATGGCACTGCCGCGAAGCGGCCCACCAGCGCCGAGCGCGCCAAGTCCGAACGCGCAGGCCGTACCGCCACCGCCCGCGAACTCCTGCGCGACCACGTCCGTCAGGCCATGGCAGGCGCCGCTGACGAAGCCGAGTTCTTCGACCGGCTGACGCAGGCCGGAGTCCGCATCGACCGACGGCTCGCCCCCTCCGGCGACGTTCTCGGCTACAAGGTCGCCCTCCCCGGCGACCGCAACCGCGCGGGCGAGCCGATCTGGTTTCCCGGCTCCCGCCTCGCCCCCGACCTCTCCCTGCCCAAGATCCGCAGGCGCCTCGGCAGCCCGGAAGATGCCGGCGCCCCGCCCGCCGATAGCCGCCCCCGCCAACGTGACGGACCGGCGCGCGCCCGCCGCGACGCCACAGGCATCGTGGAGCGCACCACCACGGCCTACGCCGATGATGAGGACGAAGCCGAGGCCGCCGCGCAGCTCTCAGGACTCGGCGAAGTCCTCGACGCCCTCGCCCAGACCTCTCCGGCCTCCACCCGGCAGCAGGCGACCGAAGCAGCCCGCGCCTTCGAACGCGCCACCCGCTTCCACACCCGCGCCGAACGCGCCGACGACCGAGCCGTCCGCTCCGCCGCACGCGGCATCATCCAGGCCGGCAACGCCCTGGGACGAGGCGAGGACGGCGGCACCACCGCCATGCTTCTGTCCACCCTGGTCCTGGCCACCATCGCCGCCGCCCGCTGGCACACCGCCCGCCGGCACCACCAGCAAGCGGCCGCAGCCCGGCGGGCCGCCGACCAGCTCCGGGCCGCCTACCAAACTGCCGCGACCCCACCCATGCGTACGATGCGCGCCCACGGTCGACGCCTGCCCGAGCACGTACGGACCCGCCATACCGGCACGGTCGAAGCCGCCCTTCCCGGCCGCATCGGCAGTCTTCGCCGTGAGGGCGGATGGGACGCGCTGGTCGCCACCCTCAACCAGGCCGAGCGCGCCGGGCACGACCCCGAAGCACTGCTCCACGAGGCTGTCGAATGGCGCGAGCTGGACTCCGCCGACCGCGTCACCGACGTCCTCGTCTGGCGTCTGCGGCGCCTCGGACGGCTCCCCGCGGACCCGTCACAGCCTCGCGCCGGCACCCGCACCACAAAACAACAGCCCCAGCCAGCACGGACACACGCCGCCACCCCGACGACACAGAATTCCGCCGCTCTTGAGCACCGGCGACGAAGGCGCTGAAGGCACGGCACAAAGGGCTGGACGAGGCCGGCCTCGCCTGTTAGGGCTGGTCAGAGGAACACAAGGAGCCGATGCGCATGACCACCGAAGAACTCCACCACTCCAGAACCACCCTCCCGGAGACGGCATCCGGCGACCACCCGCTGCTGCGACTGCAAGAAGCGAGCGAACCGGACGACTCCATCTGGACCTACACCACCACCCACCCGGGCCCGATCACCATCACCGGCATCACCGTGATGTGCGCGAAGTGCGGCGCCCGCCGCGACTGGATGGTCATCTGCGACCGCCGCAACCAGATCTTCCTCCGCTGCCGCTGCGCCCATGAGTGGAACGAGCCCGAGCTGACCCGCGTCGACTACCAGCCATGGCAGGCGAAGGCGGCCGAAAGTACCCCAGCCTCGACGCAGTCGTACGGGACGCCGGATACGACGGCACGCTGGCCGGCACCTATCTCCCCGACGACCTCAACGCTGGCACGTGCGGGTGATGATGCGGAGGCGCAGAGATCCAGGCCTGGTGTGTCTGTGATCATACTCGGTTCGGAGCGTGGGCACTGGTCATCGCCTGCTGGTCGCTGTTGCCTGCCGCATCGGCCTCCCGAGATGTCAGCGCCCTCCGCCATAATCGAGGCACCGTCTTCAACGAAGGACCTCATCTCTGTGACGATCACCCAGCACGAGCTCGAATCCCGGCTGTGGGACGCCGCGAACGCGCTCCGCGGCCCCGTCGACCCCGCTGACTTCAAGACTTACGTCTTCCCCATGCTGTTCTGGAAGTGGATCAGCGACACCTGGGCCCACGAGCACGACGCGGCGTTCGATGAGTACGGCGACGACCTCGACGACGAGATCGAGGCCGACTTCCACCGGTTCGAGCTGCCCGAGGGCACGTTGTGGAGCGAGGTCACCGTGAAGGTCACAAACCTCGGCGCGGAGATCGCGAAGACCTTCCAGCGAATCGAAATGGCCAACCCCCGCTCGCTCGCCGGCGTCTTCGGCGACGCCTCGTGGGGCAACCAGGAGCGTATCCCGGAGTCGGCCCTGCTGGGGCTCATCCGAGCGTTCAACAAGATCACGCTCAACCCGTCGACAGTCTCGCACGATTTGCTCGGCGCGGGCTATGAGTACTTGCTGAAGAACTTCGCCGACGAGTCGGGCAAGAAGGCCGGCGAGTTCTTCATCCCCCGTGATGAGGTTCCCCCGTTGTGCGGGAGTCGCTGATCAGCTGGTCAGGCCGGGTTGATGGGTGTTCAGGTTCGCTTGTTCGGCCGTCGCCTGGTCGGCGTAGTGCCGTTCCTCGAACTCGATGGGGCTGAGGTAGCCGAGGCGTTTCTGGATGCGTCGGCTGTTGTAGAAGCCGTCGATGTACTCGAAGAGGGCGAGGTTCGCCTCGGCACGTGTGGCGAGGACGCGCCCGCGCACGCACTCGGTCTTGATCAGCATCCACAGGTTTTCCGCGAGGGCGTTGTCGTAGGAGTCCCCGACGGAGCCCATGGAAGCGTCAACTCCAGCGCGTAGCAGCCGGGTTGTCAGCTTGATGGACGTGTACTGGCAGCCGTGATCAGCATGGTGGATCAGCTTGCCGGGCTCGGTCTCGCGACTGGAGAGTGCGTACTCCAGCGTCGTGAGGACCAGGTCGGCATCCGCGCGGGCGGAGGTCTCCCAGGCGACGACCCGGCGGGAGAAGGCGTCGCGGATCGCCGAGAGCCACAGCGGGCCCTCGCCGGTGGGGATCATCGTCAGGTCGGTGACCCACAACCGGTTCGGCGCCGGAGCTGTGAAGTTCCGGTTCACCAGGTCCGGGGCCAGGGTGGCCTGGGGATCGCGGCGTGTGAAGCCCTTGCGGCGTGGACTCACGCCTGCGATATCGGCCTCGCGCATCAGGCGCTCGACCCGTTTGCGGCCTACCTGGGTACCCTCGCGCCTGAGGGTGGCGTGCACGCGTGGCGAGCCGTAGTTGCCGCCGGATTCCTCGTGGATCTCCTTGATCCGCGCGGTCAGCTCGACATCGCGGCGCCGCCGCTCGCACGGCGCCTCCTCGGCGCGGCGCCAGCGGTAATACGTGGTGGAGGGGATGCGCAGTTCCCGAAGTACGCACTCGACTCCCAGGCGGGGATGCTCGTCAACGAGCGCCGTCACCTGGTCCGGGTCGGGTCGAGTTGCGCCGCGAAAAACGCGGAGGCCGTCCGCAGGACGTCGTTGGCACGCCTGAGCTGGACATTCTCCTTACGCAGGGCCACCAGTTCGGCACGCTCGTCGGTGGTGAGACGGTCGTCGCGCTCGCCGGCGTCCGCCTCGGCCTGCCGGATCCAGCCGCGCAGAGCCTCCGGGTGCACGCCGAGGTCGACGGCCAGCTTCTTGATCTGCGGCTTCGGCTCGGTAGCCCGGTACATCCGTACCGCACGCTCACGCAACTCCAGCGAGTATTTCCGGGGTGCAGCCATGGTCGATGTTCCTCTCATGAGTCCCATCCGACCTGCCGTCAACCAACTCCGCATCTCGGGGGAACCTCATGAGGTCGTGAACCTGCTCGTCGGGATCCTCCAGCCTGAGCCGGGCGAGTCCGTCTACGACCCGGCCTGCGGCTCCGGCGGGATGCTTGTCGCAACGATCAACCAGCTGCGCGAGTCCGGCAAGGATCACCGCACGCTCAGGGCGTACGGCCAGGAAATTAATCTGACGACGGCCTCGATCGCCCGGATGAACTTGTTCCTACACGAGATCGAGGACTTCGACATCAAGCGCGGAGACACCCTTCGCGCTCCGGCTTTCAAGGCCACTAGCCTCGAAGTTTCATGAGCGTCCTCGTCGGCTGTGCTGACGAGGACGTTTTGTGTTCCGGTCCGGTTTGCAGCGGCAGGTCAGGCTGGTGGCCCGGCTGTTGCGTCGGGTGAGCGCCGGGTTCCACGGCTCCGGTGTGGGCTGCTGGTCGTAGGTGCAGGTCGTTGCTGCTGGTCAGCCGGGGTTCGGGAGAAGCTGGAGGCGCTCGAACGCGTCGGTGATGATGTGGGTCCAGGGCCAGTGGCCGGCGAGTCTGAGCCGTCTGGTTCGGCCGGTGGTGACCAGTTGGGCGTCGGCGGAGAACAGCCGCAGTCGCAGGCGGCGGGGTTCCCAGCGGCGGGGTTCGCCGGTCAGGGCGAGCATCGGCATCCAGGCCAGCAACTCGCCGGCGAGTTGGACGATCTCCAGCCAGATCCGGTTCTGCGCGGCCCGGTGAAGGGGCAGGTTGCGCAGTCCGGTCGCGCGGGCGGCGCGGACGCGGTCCTCGGCCCGGGCTCGCTGCCGGTGCCGTAGTTCCAGCTGGGCGATCGGAGTATCGGGGGTGTTGGTGGCACATGCGGTGAGCCGTAGTCCGTCGGCGTCGGTGAAGCGCAACTGAGCGCCGGGGTGAGGCCGTTCCTTGCGGACGATGAGCCGCATGCCCTTCGGCCAGCCCTTGAGGCAGTCTCCGGCCAGCTCGGCGACCCAGGCCCCGTCACGTAGCTGGCCGCCTGGTTCGACGGCCGGAGTCCAAGCCTGCTGCGGGATCTTCAGGACGGCTGCGTGGATGGCGTCGGTGATGGTCATCCCGACGGAGTAGGACAGCCACCGGCCTCGCTGGGCCAGCCAGGCGACGAAGGCGTGGGTGCCGCCACCGGAGTCGGTGCGGATCAGTGTCCGGCGTCCGCGCCGGTACTTCGCCGGCAGCTGGGCCAGGGCGAGCCTGGCGGTCTCGATGTGGTCGCTTGCGGTGTTGGAACCGGCGTTGCCCGGCCGCAGCAGCCCGGCGACCGGCTCACCGCCACCTTCGCTCCCGTGGTCGACGAAGGCCGGCAGCGGGTGGTGCCCGAAGGTGCGCTTCCACGTCGCGGCCGCGTCCTGCTTCTCCGAGTGCGCCAGCACCAGGACGCCGTCGATATCGACGATGACCTGACCGTCGGCGTGCGGAGCCTTCCGGCCAGCCAACCGCCATACCCGGTCGCGTACTTCGGCGCGGGCTGTGCGTATCGCCGTCAGAGCCTTCGGACCTGCGGCGGCGAGGGTATCGATCAGGCGGGAGACGGTCGGGTCGGAGGCCACGCGCCCGAACACCGCCGGTTCGGACCGCAGCACCCCGATGTCGGCCAGGCAGTCCCCACCGAGCGATACCGCCAGCGCCAGATCACACAGCAACTTCCCCGGGTCGTGGACCGCACGAGGACGGCGCCACAGCGCCAGGGCATCCGACATCGCCTGGTCCAGCCCGGTCTTGCGGACGGCCTCGACCAGCAGCACGCCGCCGGACTGCGAGACCACACCCCGACCGCCGCCCTCGACGCGGAAACGCGGGTAGGACCCGATACGCTTCATCACCTGAGAAGTGCTTCTTTCGTGCGGCCAACAGGACTCTCGACAAGCCCTATCGTCGCAGGTCAGGAGCACTTCTCGCTTATCTGATCACCCCTCGGACAGCCCACCTCGTGAAAGCGCGAGGCTAACTTGCCGAGAAAGCCAGGGGGTCACCTTATGAACACCAGTCCCACCACCGAAGCCCAGGGAGCCAAACCCGCCGAAGAACGTACCGGCGGTTGTCTGTGCGGCCGTATCCGCTTCACCACCCGAGGTCCGGCCCTCTTCCCGCACACCTGTTTCTGCCACCACTGTCAAAGGCTTGGCGGCTCGCCGGTGATGTGGTGGGTGGGATTTGAGACGGTCACCTGGACCGGTGAGGGCGGCGAGCCGACCTGGTACGAGACCTTCGAAGGCAAGGCGAAACGCGGCTTCTGCCCGACCTGCGGCAGCCGCCTTGCGGCGATCGATGGCGACATCCCGGAGATTGGCATCAACGTCACCGCTCTCCACGACACCTGCAGCCCAGACCTCGTGCCGATCCACGCGTCCTTCCGAGGCAACGCCGTGCACTGGCTGCCACCGGTGCCGGAGAACAAGCACAGCACGGCCGGCTGACCGACCAAACCGCCCATTGAGCGGTGTGCATCGTGAAGTTGCAGGTCGTGGGGCTGGTGTGCGGGCGTCTTGTCGTGCTCGTGCTGGTCGGCGGCCGGTGTCCACGGTGAAGATCGTCTGTCAGGGCGGCCGGGGCGGTTCTCGGGTTCTGCTGCGCCTGTTGTGAGGGTCCGCCTACGATCCGTCGCCATGCCGGTACGGCACCCGGATCGCGGGGAGGGAGCGGGTATGTCCGAGTTGGAGCGGATCACGGCTCGTCGGAGCGAGCTGGACGTGCTCGCCGAGGAGTTGGGCAAGCGGCTTGGCAAGGTCGAGGCGGAGCGGGAGGAGTTGGTGATCGCCGAGCGGGTGCTGCTCCGGCTGGCCGAGCAGGACCGGGCCGAGGTGGAGGCCGCCGTCGCGGTGGCTCCGGTTAAAGCGCAGGTGGCGGGGCGTGCGGTGCTGCTGATCCCGCACCGTGGCGATGACCCGGACGAGACCGCGCTGCCCGATGACTACCGCAAAATTCTGGCGATCGTTCGGGCCGCCGATGGTCCGGTGCAGGTCAGGACGGTGGGCGAGGAGCTGGGCCTTGATGTGGGGTTTCGCGGGAAGCTGGAGCCGCTGCGGGCGAAGATGACCAAGCTCGCCGATCGTGGCTGGCTGCACAAGCGACCCGATGGGCGGTTCACCGCACGCCGGTAGCCGCACCGGGGCGATGATGGTCGGGGCGTAACCGGCGGGCCCCCGGCGGCAGTTGAGTTTGGTGTGAAGAAAAACAACCCTCACGCCGAGGGCCCTGACGGCCTTGTCTACACCGCCCGCCTGCCGCTGTCGAGCGCCACCCTGAACTATCTCGCCACCCTGATACGCGGCCACTGCAAGAAGATCGGCTCACGGTGGCGGGCCCTGGCTCCGGGGAAGATCGCGGGGATCGTGCTGGCGGTGCTGCGCTGTGACCAGCGGCCCGGCGATCTGGCCGGCGGGAACGGGGTGCACCGCACCACCGTCACCCGCTGGGTCCGCGAGGTCGTCGGCCTGCTGGCCGCCCGCGCCCCGCGCCTGGACCGCGCCTTGAAGAAGATCGCCCGAAAGGGTGGTGGGATCGTACTGCTGGACGGTTCGCTGATACGCACCCGGCGGCGCACCGGAACAGCGAACCGGAAGAACTATTCCGGCAAGCATAAATGCCACGGCCTGCTCGTGATCGCACTCACCGACGACAAGGGCCGTCTGGCATGGGTCTCCGCGGTGCGGCCCGGTCGGACCTCGGAGAT
>NZ_AUKR01000038.1:0-12420 GCF_000424845.1 Streptomyces sp. TAA040
CCGGCAGACGATCTCCACGATCACCGACAAGGTCATGGACGGCATGGCCGAATGGCAGAACCGGCCCCTGGACGCCGTCTGTCCGGTGGTCTTCACCGACGCCATCCACGTGAAGATCCGCGACGGCGCCGTGGCCAACCGGCCGGTCTATGTGGCCCTGGCCGTCACCGTCGAGGGCCGGCGGGACATCCTCGGCCTGTGGGCCGGCGACGGCGGAGAGGGCGCCAAGCACCGGATGCACATCCTCACCGAGATCAGGAACCGCGGCGTGCACGACGTCCTCATGCTCGTCTGCGACGGGCATGAGGGCCTGCCCGACGCGGTGGAGACCGTCTGGCCGGACGCCGTGGATGCTGCGGATAGCCTTGTTGTAGGTCTGCTGGGTCTGCTGGGTCTCGGTCAGCTCGCCTCCGGCGGGCTTCTTGACGGGGTGGCGGAAGCCGTCGCCGGCGTTCTCGTAGCCGAGGCCGACCAGGGTCGGCATGTCCAGCTCGGCCGCGATGCGGTTGAGGGCGTCGACCAGTCCGTGGTGGCGGGCGCAGGTGGTGTCGTGCCCCCGGCCCGGCCGTACTGGCGAGACCCAGATCGGCCAGCCGTCCGGGGTGGCGATGACCTGCACGTTCCTGCCATGGTGCTTGTGTTTCCCGGACCACCACAGGTCCGCTCCGTTGGGGCCCGGGGCGGCGACGCGGTCGGTGCGCGGATGACCGTGCCGTCGAGGTTCAGATGCGTCAGCCCGGCTGCCTTCGCACGCTCCAGCGCGGTCGCGAGGTCCGGTGCGCCAGCGGCCAGGACGGCCAGTCCTTCGTAGAGGTAGCGGTAGGAGGTGGAGGCCGACAGACCGTTGTCACGCACGAGTTGGGCCAGCCGGGTGCCGTCGAGGAACCAGCGCAGCACGAGCACGGCGGTGTATGTGACACTGGTCGGCACGTGAGGCCCCTCGGTCGGATCTTTCTGTCGCAAGATCGTTCCTACCAGGGGCCTTACGCCTGCCCGGACTTGGGGATACCCCGGACCGCGCGACGCACCTCGCACTCACGGACGGTGGCCGACGGTTACCGGGAACAGCTCACTGAGCTTCTTCAGCGTTGCTGCGTCACGAGGCCGGATGACGTCGGGCAGAGGGCGTTCACCTCGTCGACCTCCCGCGGTCGGTGGGACACGACCGACATCGGACGGTGCAAGGCCGCTTCGGCGATAACTCCGTGTGCAAGATGACGGGTTGTCAGTGTTTTATGACATATCGCCAGTCATTTGAAAGCATCTTGCGCGTGCGTTGCACAAGGTGGTGAAGGGCAACAGCGATCAGTGGAGGGCGTTGAAGGTAGGTATATGCTGGTCAGCTGGCGTGCTGAGGTGTCGTGCCCCGTGCCGCCAGAGGGCACGACACCCCCGCCGGTCAAATGTCCCGGAAGATGTCGATCTGGGCGCCGACGGAGTTGAGGCGGGCGGCGAGGTCCTCGTAGCCGCGGTTGATGACGTAGACGTTGCGCAGGACCGAGGTGCCCTCGGCGGCCATCATGGCGAGCAGCACCACGACGGCCGGGCGCAGCGCGGGCGGGCACATCATCTCGGCTGCGCGCCAGCGGGTGGGGCCCTCCACCAGGACCCGGTGCGGGTCGAGGAGTTGCAGGCGGCCGCCGAGCCGGTTGAGGTCGGTGAGGTAGATGGCACGGTTGTCGTAGACCCAGTCGTGGATGAGCGTCGAGCCGTGGGCGGAGGCCGCGATGGCGGCGAAGAACGGCACGTTGTCGATGTTGAGGCCGGGGAACGGCATGGGGTGGATCTTGTCGATCGGCGCCTCCAGTTTCGACGGGCGCACGGTCAGGTCGATGAGCCTGGTGCGGCCGTTGTCGGCCGGGTACTCGGGGCTGCGGTCGTGGTCGAGCCCCATCTCCTCCAGCACCGCGAGTTCGATCTCCAGGAACTCCACCGGTACGCGGCGGATGGTGAGTTCGGACTCGGTGACGACGGCGGCGGCGAGCAGGCTCATGGCCTCGACCGGGTCCTCCGACGGGCAGTAGTCCACGTCGACGTCGATCTCGGCGACGCCGTGGACGGTGAGGGTGGTGGTCCCGATGCCCTCCACCCGGACGCCCAACTGCTCCAGGAAGAAGCACAGGTCCTGGACCATGTAGTTGGACGAGGCGTTGCGGATCACGGTGGTGCCGGGGTGCCGGGCGGCTGCGAGCAGCGCGTTCTCGGTGACGGTGTCGCCGCGTTCGGTCAGCACGAGGGGCCGGGTCGGGACGATGGAGCGGTCGACGGCCGCGTGGTACGTGCCGTCGGTGGCGGTGACCTCCAGGCCGAACCGGCGCAGGGCCTGGAGGTGCGGTTCCACCGTGCGGGTGCCCAGGTCGCAGCCGCCGGCGTAGGGCAGTTGGAACGTGTCGAGGCGGTGCAGCAGCGGGCCGAGGAACATGATGATGGACCGCGTGCGGCGGGCGGCGTCCGCGTCGATCGTGGCCAGTTCCGGTACGGCCGGCGGCACGATCTCCAGGTCGGTGTTGTCGTTGATCCATCGGGTCCGCACTCCGATCGAGCCGAGGACCTCCAGGATGCGGAAGACCTCCTCGATCCTGGCCACCCGGCGCAGCACGGTCCGTCCGGAGTTCAGCAGCGAGGCGCAGAGCAGCGCGACGCAGGCGTTCTTGCTGGTCTTGACGTCGATGCTGCCGGAGAGCCGGCGGCGGCCGACGACCCGCAGGTGCATCGGCCCGGCGTAGCCGAGGGAGACGATCTCGCTGTCCAGGGCCTCGCCGATGCGGGCGATCATATCAAGGCTGATGTTCTGGTTGCCGCGCTCGATCCGGTTCACCGCGCTCTGACTGGTGTTCAAGGCTTCCGCGAGTTGCGCCTGCGTCAAGCCCCTGTGCTGGCGGGCGTCCCGGATCAACTGCCCGATGCGTGCTAGGTAGTCCTCGATCATACGCAGAACCGTATCTCAAATATGAGATAACCGCGCCACCGAGGAGGACCGTTCGGGCGAACCGCCGCGTCGTGGCCGTCACACGGCCACCGCGTCCGAGTGACGGACGGTGGTGGAGGGGTGCGGTGGAGGGGTGCGGTGGAGCGACCCCCGCCACCTGTCCAGTATGCAGGGATATGAGCAGGGTGCACGGTATGCGGCGCGTGGGTGCGGCGCACACCCTCCGTGAATGTGCACGGAGGTCGCCTGGCGGGCGTGCCGGTGGTGGTGGCGGGTACTCACCGGGAGAGGGGCGCTGCGGCATCGTACCCGGGTGTCCGCGCGCGGCTCCGGGGCGGACCTGCGGGTGACGCGTCGCGGCCGCCGGACAGGGCGGTACATGACCGTCGGGCGGTCATGTACTACAGTTATCTCGACATCGAGATATCTACCGGAGGGTGTGCCACTGCCGCACTTTCTTAGGTAACCCTAACTTAGGTGCACCTTAGCGGATGGGCAAGGTCCTGCGACGGCAGGATCGTGGTGGAACACGCGAATTGATGCATTGAAGGAGACTGTCGTGTCGGCGAACAGCTTCGACGCCCGCAGTACGCTGCAGGTGGGCGACGAGTCGTACGAGATCTTCCGGCTGGACAAGGTCGAGGGCGCGGCGCGCCTCCCGTACAGCCTGAAGGTGCTGCTGGAGAACCTGCTGCGCACCGAGGACGGTGCCAACATCACCGCGGAGCACATCCGGGCGCTGGCCGGCTGGGACTCCCAGGCGCAGCCCAACGAGGAGATCCAGTTCACGCCCGCGCGCGTGATCATGCAGGACTTCACCGGGGTGCCCTGCGTCGTCGACCTCGCCACGATGCGGGAGGCCGTCAAGGAGCTCGGCGGCGACGCCGCCCGCATCAACCCGCTGGCCCCGGCGGAGCTGGTCATCGACCACTCCGTGGTCGCCGACCGCTTCGGTACCAGCGAGTCCTTCGCGCAGAACGTGGAGCTGGAGTACGGCCGCAACCGTGAGCGGTACCAGTTCCTGCGCTGGGGCCAGACGGCGTTCGACGAGTTCAAGGTCGTCCCGCCCGGCACCGGCATCGTCCACCAGGTGAACATCGAGCACCTGGCCCGTACCGTGATGGTCCGCGGCGGGCAGGCCTACCCGGACACCCTGGTCGGCACCGATTCGCACACCACCATGGTCAACGGCCTGGGCGTGCTCGGCTGGGGCGTCGGCGGCATCGAGGCCGAGGCCGCGATGCTCGGGCAGCCGGTCTCCATGCTCATCCCGCGGGTCGTCGGCTTCAAGCTGACCGGGTCGCTGCCGGCCGGCACCACCGCCACCGACCTGGTGCTCACGATCACCGAGATGCTGCGCAAGCACGGCGTGGTCGGCAAGTTCGTGGAGTTCTACGGTGAGGGCGTCGGCTCGATCCCGCTGGCGAACCGCGCCACCATCGGCAACATGTCGCCGGAGTTCGGCTCGACCGCGGCGATCTTCCCGATCGACGACGAGACCATCAAGTACCTGCGTCTCACCGGCCGGGACGCGCAGCAGCTCGCCCTGGTGGAGAGCTACGCCAAGGAGCAGGGGCTGTGGCTGGACCCCTCCAGCGAGCCGGAGTTCTCCGAGTACCTCGAACTGGACCTGGCCCACGTGGTGCCGTCGATCGCCGGCCCCAAGCGCCCGCAGGACCGCATCGCCCTGTCCGACGCGGCGCAGAAGTTCGGCCAGGACGTCCGCAACTACGTGGACGACACCGACCTGGACGAGGCCGGCAAGGAGTCCTTCCCGGCCTCCGACGCACCCGCGGTGTCGAACGGCGTTCCGTCCACGTCGGTGACGGTGACGGCCCCCGACGGTTCCAGCTACACCCTCGACCACGGTGCGGTCACCGTCGCGGCGATCACCTCCTGCACCAACACCTCCAACCCCTCGGTGATGGTCGGGGCAGCGCTGCTGGCCAAGAAGGCGGTCGAGCGCGGCCTGACCAGCCGGCCGTGGGTCAAGACGACCCTCGCCCCGGGCTCCAAGGTGGTCATGGACTACTACGACCGGGCGGGTCTCACCCCCTACCTGGACAAGCTGGGCTTCAATCTGGTCGGCTACGGCTGCACCACCTGCATCGGCAACTCCGGTCCGCTGCCGGACGAGGTGTCCAAGGCGGTCAACGACCACGACCTCGCGGTGGCCTCGGTGCTCTCCGGCAACCGGAACTTCGAGGGGCGGATCAACCCCGACGTCAAGATGAACTACCTGGCCTCCCCGCCGCTGGTGGTGGCCTACGCGATCGCGGGCTCGATGAAGATCGACATCACCCGCGACCCGATCGGCACCGACAGCGAGGGCAAGTCGGTCTACCTCAAGGACGTCTGGCCGACGGAGTCGGAGATCGACGAGGTCGTGGCCTCCGCGATCGGCCAGGAGATGTTCGGCCGCAGCTACGAGGACGTCTTCGCAGGCGACCAGCAGTGGCAGTCGCTCCCGGTGCCCACCGGTGACACCTTCGAGTGGGACCCGGAGTCCACCTACGTCCGCAAGCCTCCGTACTTCGACGGCATGGGGCCGGACCCGGAGCCCGTCACGGACATCGAGGGCGCCCGGGTGCTCGCGAAGCTGGGCGACTCGGTCACCACCGACCACATCTCCCCGGCCGGTGCGATCAAGGCCGACACCCCCGCGGGCACCTACCTCAACGAGCACGGCGTACAGCGCCGCGACTTCAACAGCTACGGATCGCGCCGCGGCAACCACGAGGTCATGATCCGCGGGACGTTCGCCAACATCCGGCTGCGCAACCAGATCGCGGAGGGCACCGAGGGCGGTTACACCCGCGACTTCACCCGGCCCGACGCGCCGGTGTCGTTCATCTACGACGCCTCGCAGAACTACCAGGCGGCCGGAATCCCCCTGGTCGTCCTGGCCGGCAAGGAGTACGGTTCCGGCTCCTCGCGCGACTGGGCCGCCAAGGGCACGGCCCTGCTGGGCGTGCGGGCGGTCATCGCCCAGTCCTACGAGCGCATCCACCGGTCGAACCTGATCGGTATGGGCGTGCTGCCGCTCCAGTTCCCGGAGGGCGCCTCCGCGGAGTCGCTCGGCCTCACCGGCGAGGAGACCTTCGCCGTCTCCGGGGTCACGGCGATGAACGACGGCGGCGTGCCGGACACCGTGAAGGTCACCACCGACACCGGTGTGGAGTTCGACGCGAAGGTCCGGATCGACACCCCCGGCGAAGCGGACTACTACCGCAACGGTGGGATCATGCAGTACGTGCTGCGTCAACTCGTCGGTTGATGCCCTGAGGCGAACGAGCGCTCCGCCTCTGCATCTCGGGCAGTGGGCGGGGTGCTCGCACTCGACGGGGCGGAAGACGCGCGGGTGACCATGACCGCACGCGGTCTTCTCCCGGGGTGGAGCTGCGCATCCTACAACGGCGAAGAACCCCGCACCTGGTACCAGGTGCGGGGTTCTTCTGTTCCTGCGAGCTGTGGCGAACGAGCACTGCCTACGGGCTGTCCCGCGATTCCCGGTGGATGAGCACACAGCGTCAGATGCGGTGCATCGCAAGGCGGAGGGACTTGCGCATACTGGTCGTCTGCGGATGTCCCGACAACGCGGCGAGGTGCCGTAGCTGGCGCCGTGCGCCCGCCGGGGATCGCGGGACAGCCCGTAGTGTCCTGAGTCGTTGGTTCGTGCAGTATGCGGCGAGGGTGTCGAGGATGTCGTCGGCGGTCTTCGTCCAGACGAACGTCTTGGGGTTCTCGTTCCACTCGTTGATCCATCCGTGGATGTCCCGTTCGAGTGCGACGACGCTGCGGTGGGTCTGTCAACCGTTCGACCCTGTTTGGTAATCGGTGGTAGCGCCGGGTGGCGATCACTGGAGGAGGATGCGGTGGCGGAGCAGGGGGAACCCGGTTCGGCCGTGCGTCTGCCTCATGACCGCCAGGTTCGTGTGTCGACGCCCTCGGTGCGGCCGTTGTGGTCCGGGAGGGTGAGTCCGGCATTGACGGCGGTGCGGTCGAGTTCGAGGCCGTTCGCGAAGGGGTGCAGGTGAGGCAGGCCGGCGGCGCGAACCATGGTGATCCAGCCGGTGAGCTTGGTGTCGTTGTCCTCCGCAGGCGTCGGCATCCGAGCGAACCCGCCGGTGAAGCAGGCGGGTTCGGCCGTCTCGGGACAGCTCTGGGCGGGTTCCCGCAGCAGGGCGGTGTCCTTGTCGCGCAGGTTCTCGGGGCCGTTGAGGAGAAGGCGGGCGAAGCGCTGTGGGGGCGTGACGGGTTTGTCGCCCTCGGCGCGGCCCTGGGTGATGTAGCGGCTCAGGAGGTTCTCACTGCCGGTGTAGCCCAACTCCGCGATGTCGCGCGGGAGGTGGGTGACCGGCACTGCGGGGTCCTCGGCCCGGCGCCGGCACAGGTGGTCGCGGTAGGGGTCGACGAGCGTGGGCGTGCAGCGGGGGGGCTCGGCGCTCTGTGGTGTGCTCCTTCATGCGGGCGTACCGCTTGACGGTGTTCAGGGCGACGTCGAGGCGGCGAGCGCATTCGAGCAGGCCGACGCCCTGGTCGAGCAGGTGGTGGACTTGCGGCCAGCGCTCGCGGGTGGTCTGCTCGCGTACACCTCCGGGACGTGCGGGGTTCACGGCGGTGGCCCAGCGGACGGCGTGCGAGCAGACCTCGGCCAGGACCTTGCCACACAGGTTGCTCCACAGGTGCCACCTGTCGCTGACCTGCACCGCCTCGGGCAGGGCCTGGCGGATTGCCTCGCCGTAGGAGCCCGAGCCGTCCCGGCAGACGTACTCGGCCCCGGGATGCTCGCGCAGCCACGCGGCCGGGATCTGGGCGGTGCGGTCAGGCAGGACGTCGTCGTGCGGGAGACCTGGCAGGCCAGCACGCGGGAGAGAGTGGAAGCCATCCACCCGCCTCCGTCGGTTGCCCACGCACCGGGCACTCCACCGGATCGTCCCGGGTCCGCGCCGACACCCGGATCAGATCGCCCTCGTCCGCCACACCCTCTACGACCAGCGCCGACAATCCCGAAAACACCACACTCACAGGCTCATTGACATCGCGCCTACCACCCCGACAACGACCGTCGCCCTTCGTCACCACCGGTTACGGAACAGAGCCGAACGTCTTACAGGCCCGCAACCTGCCGTCGCCCGGGGGCGACGGTTCAGTAGAGGCCCTCGGGGGACGAGTTGGTGGTCTGGAGGGGGCGGACGTTGGCGACGCCGTCGGTGGGCCAGTGGTCGGTCGGGTGACGGAGGGCCTGGTCGCGTTCCAGGACGTTGGGAAGGAAGAGGTCCTCGTGGAGGACGGTGAGCCGTACCCGGCCGACTGTGCCGGGGGCGACCGGGGTAGAGAGGTCGCCCTTGTCGACCACCGCCATGGTGACCTGCGGATAGTTCGGAACGTAGCTGATCAGCTCGCCGTCCTGTTCGATGTCCAGGCAGGCCGCGTTGCCGAAGGTGTTGCCGTAGGTCAGTCCGCACATCCCGCCCTGCAGGGCGGTGGTGAAGGTCCGGTACATGTCGGCGCTGATCTGGGTACCGCTCAGGCGTACGCCGTCCAGGGCGGCGACCAGTTCGGGCCGGCGCTGACGGAGGGCCTGGAAGAGGGCCGGGGTGGTGTTGAGGTAGTGGACCCGGCCCTGTTTGAGGATGTCGGTGATCTGCTCCAGCAGGTGGGTGGTGTAGTCGTCGACCTCGGCCAGCCGTCCCGCCCGGATGAGGCGCTTGACCCACCGGGGGTCCATGTCCACGGCGTACACCTGGCCGGCGTGGAGTTCGGAGACCTCCCGGACCCCGTTGCCGATCAGGTGCGGTCCGGTGGGGGTGGCCTGCAGCCAGGTGCGGCCCGGTGCGAATCCTTCCCGTACGAAGGACCAGCGGCGCCAGAGCGCCCTGTGCAGCAGCATGTCAGGGGTGTAGAACGCCCGGCAGGGGGTGCCGGTGGTGCCTCCGCTGTCCCAGACCCGTCCGGCGAGCGGCCTGGGCGCCGACAGCGGGACGAGGTCCGCGGGGTCCTCCTCGCGCAGTCGGTCGAGCGGGAACGTGCCGAAGGCCCCGAGTTGGTCGTAGCAGGTGATGTCGCGGGGGTCGAAGTCCAGTCGGGAAGTCTGCCCGAGCCAGTAGGGGCTTCCGGACACCGGGTCGAAGTGCCGTCGGACCACGGTGCGGGTCCACTCGTCGAGGTCGGTGTCCAGCCATCGCGCGATCTGGGCGTCCGGGTCGGCGCGGGTGACGGCGGTCACGACAGGGCCGAGGCGCCGGAGAGGTCGATGCCGAGGTCGTAGGCGGTGGTCAGGGCCTGTTCGATGTGCTCGGGCTGCTCGATGTGCACCACCGGGAAGGGAAACGCGAGGATGCCCTCGGGTATCGACGGGCCCATCACCAACCCGAGCTGTACACCCTGCTCCTTCATCCCGCCATAGACGTCGACCAGGCTGATCGGGTCCGTGGAGTTGCGCTGGAAGAGGTCCCTGACGTCGGCTGCGGTGCGCAGGACCTTGGGCTCCAGGCAGGACAGCAGGGGGATTTCGGGGTCGGTGAAGGGGATCGCATCGATCCGCGGGGCCATGAAGTCGCGGTAGGGCCGACGCAGCGGGGTGTGGACGGCAATGGTGCGTCCGGGGAGCGGCACGACCATTCCCGGTGGGACCTCGGCGGCGAGCACGCCGAGTGCTTCGGTGTAGCCGGCGAGCATCATGATGCGCTGGGTGCCGTCGGCAGTGGGGCCGAAGTCGCCCGCCAGGTAGATGCCGGGGACGTTCTCGCCCGGGTGGGAGGGGGCGCCGTCGGCGAGCGGGCCGAAGGCGATGGCTATCCCCTGCTGCGGGTCTTCGACGGGCGGTTCCGGGGTGTCGCGGGAGCCGGCCAGCATCTCGAACAGCTCGCGCCGCCCCAGCGATCCTGCGAGGCAGCTGGCGGTCATCGCGCCGAGGCTGAGGCCGCCGATGGCTGCGGGGCGCAGGTTGAACGAGGCGAGTACGTCGTGTACACCGATCGCGAGGGCAGCTTCGCGGACGGTGCCGACGCTCTGGCGCTCCTCCCGGGCGGTCGGGAGGTCTTCCTCCAGGATCTGTCCGACCGTCAGCCCGGTCCATGCGGAGACCTGTTCGTACCAGCCCTGCACGACCTCATAGGTCCGGTAGAGCTCCAAGCCGTGCGGCTCGGTCCCGACGCCGCCGCCGAACAGGTACCCCAGACTCATGACAGCTCCTGTGAATTGGTGTGAAAGGAGAGAGCGGTGGTGCGGACCAAGCGCAGTGCGGTGGGAGTAATCCTGACAACACAATGCCACAGAACCCGGCGTTCGACCGAACAGTCGGGAACCCGCTTCTTGGCGCGATATCGATACGATATCCGGGTCTGGGACAATCTCCGGCATCATGCCGACGGAGTGTGTTTTCCGCCTCCGCAAGGAACTCTTGACCCCCTCCCTCCGGGAGGGAATTCCCGGAGGGAGATCGAGGGCAGGGCGCCCGGCCCTCTTCTGGGCAGCGCGCCCTGCCCTCTTCTATGACTCAAGGAATTCCGGGAGGACGCGCGGTGGCCATGCTCCGACGCTCAGCACACCGAGGGAGTGCGCCCGGGAGACCAGAGCGGGCCGGTTCGCGGCCTGGAAATGGCGCATCATCAGCCCGATGCGGTACTCGATGCCCTGCGGGCTCAGATAGATCGATGCCGCCAGCCGCACGGTCGAGGTGCCGACCGCGACACCTTCCAGGATACGGACATCCACGGCGGTCAGCCGCCGGACGCACGCACCGCCGGACGGGCCCCCGCCCGCCGGACCGGCGTCGCCGGCGGGCTCGGACCTCGGCGGCCGCTGCGCGGGCTTGATCTCCTCATAGGTCGCTGACGGTGTCACTTCCCGGTCCCCCTTCTCTCTCGTCCGTGGTCTCAGATGCGCAATGTGCCGGCAAGGTGGTCACGGAGCATGCCGATCACCTCGTTCGCCCGGCTGCTGAGAAAGAAGTGCCCGCCGGGGAAGACCTTGAGGTCGAACGCGGCCGTCGTGCGGTCGCGCCAGTACGCGGCCTCGGGGACCGGCGTCCAGGGGTCCTGGTCCCCCACCACAGCGGTGACCGGGCAGGTGACCGCGGCGTCGCGGTCGGCCCGGTAGCCCCCCAGAGCCTGGTAGTCGGCGCGCAGCACGGGCAACACCATCCGCAGCAGTTCCTCGTCCTCCAGGAGCCGGACATCGGTGCCGCTCATGGCCCTGACCTCGGCCACGATGCTCTCGTCGTCGAGTGGGCGGGAGTGCTCAGACCGGTCCGCAGACGGCCCCTTGCGGCCCGAGACGAAGAGGTGGTCGATCCGGCCGCCCGCGCGCTCGATCCGCCGGGCCACCTCGAAGGCGACGAGCGCGCCCATGCTGTGTCCGAAAAGAGTCAGGGGAAGGTCGTCCCAGCGGCGCAGCGCTTCGAACACTTCGTCGGCCAAGCAGCGCAGGTCCTGGACACCGGGCTCCTCCCGGCGGTCCTGCCTCCCGGGGTACTGCACGGCCAGGAGGTCGACCGGTCCGCACAGTGCGGCGGATGCCGGGAAGTAGAAACTCGCCGATCCGCCGGCGTGCGGAAAGCAGACCAGCCGGCGCGTGGCCGTCGGCGATGGGTGGAAGCGACGGCACCACACGTCGCTGTCCACAGAGGGCGAGGTCATATCGGCCTTTCATCCATTTCTCGGAATTCGCACAGTGCCGACGGGCGGGGCGTGGTGATCACGTGGGACACCCTCTGCACCGGTGGGTCGACTGGTACGCGCTAATACGGGGAGCGTCGATCGACGATGACCAGTGAGTCTCGGGCATCGCCTATGACAGCCTGCCATGATTCTCTGAACGTCAGCAAGTATGCATCGGGGCGCGTCCGGACACGCATGTTCGGATTCAATCCACGCATGTTCGGATTCAATCCACGCATGTTCGGATTCAATTGCTTCTGTTTCTTCTGTGAATGGTGAGAACGTTGCGGTGCGGAGCGATCCTGTGGGATTTAGAGGATGTCTCACGTGGCGAGTTTCGCGAGTCTCTTGTAGCAGGTCAGGGCTGCGGCGAGGCCGAGGAAGGCGAGGAAGCGGCTGCCTTTTCGTTCGTACCGTACGGTGAGGCGACGGTAGCCGAAGAGCCGGGCGATCGACCGCTCGATCCTCCAGCGGGACCGGACGAGACGGTCGCCGGACTCGATGCCGGGGCGGGCGGTCCGCGCGACGAGGCTCCGGCCGCGGAGCCAGCGGAGGTGCTCCGCGGAGTGGTACGTCTTGTCCGCGCGGAGCTTCACCGCCTTCCTTCGCCGTGGTCCGCGCCGGGAGCGGGTGGCGGGGATGCCGAGAATCAGCGGCTTGACCTGGCTGTCGTGCACGTTCGCGCCGGAGACCGCGACGGCCGGCGGCAGGCCCCGGGCCTCGGACAGCACGTGCCGTCTGCTGCCCTTCTTGCCGCGGTCGACCGGATTCGACCCGGTCAGCGAGCCCCCTTCCTCGCCCGCACCGACGCAGCATCGACGATCGCGG
>NZ_AUKR01000039.1:0-12202 GCF_000424845.1 Streptomyces sp. TAA040
CCCCGGCCGCCAACCCGCCACAGAGTGACCCACACATACGGCAGGAGAGCCCGAATTCGACCGCCTGCTGAAGACCGCCCTGGCCGAACGCCCCCGCACCTTCCTCGTGGATGAGG
Source organism: Streptomyces sp. TAA040 (assembly GCF_000424845.1). NCBI lineage: Bacteria > Bacillati > Actinomycetota > Actinomycetes > Kitasatosporales > Streptomycetaceae > Streptomyces > Streptomyces sp. TAA040. The sequence continues at coordinate 117 of NZ_AUKR01000039.1, forward strand.
CCCAGTGGCTCAACGGAGAGGCGTTCGAATACTTCCGCTACCTATGGGACGAACCCTCCACCCAGCTCGCGATCATCTTCGTCGGCGGCGAGGGCTGCCACACCGTGCTGCGCCGCGAACCGATGCTCTCCTCCCGCATCTTCATCTGGCAGCACTTCACCCGCCTCACCCCCAGCGAGGTCCTCGACGTCATCCCGCTGTTCCACCCGATCTGGGCCGACGCCGACCCCGACGACATCACGTTCGCCGACAGTCACGCCGCGCACGGCAACTTCCGCGCCTGGGCCCAGCTGACCGCCCACACCCGCACCGCCCTGGCACGCACCGGCCGCGCCCGCGTGGATCAGGAACTGCTGCGCTGGGCCTTCAGCCGCCTTGGCTGACCACCACAACTCCCTCCATGCCGCTCGCCGCGCCGTCGCCTGTCGCCGTGGTCATCGACCGCGATGACGATGTCATCCACACCCATACCGCCCTGGTCGCCCACCATCCGCCGTCCGGCCGGATCACGCTGCACCCCGGACCGGGCACCACCAGCGAGACCGGCCTCGCCCACGACCTTCTCGCCGCCCTGGGCAAACCGCCCCTGCTCACCGGGCGCTTCCTAGGCGGTCGTCAGCCCGCCTGGGAAGCCGCCACGGCCTGGATGACCGCCCTTCCTGTCACCCGGCTGACCGTCCTGCGCGCCCACCGCCTCACCACCCGCCGCACAATGCGACTCCTGGAGCTGCGTGCCCTCACGGGTATCCACTTGACCCTGGTCTGCCACCGTCCCCGCCTTCCCGCCGCCCTGTACCAGGCCCTTCAGACGGCCGACTACTCCGTCACCACCGACCTCGACGCAGCCCGTCGCCACTACTACGGCATGCCTATCGCCGAACCCCCGCTCGCAGATGAGTCCGCCGGGACGACCGGCCGGTGGCTCACCGTGCCCGCACTGGAACGCCTCATCTCCTACGACAGCCCCCGCCCCTGCACCGACCCGTGCACCCCGCCCCCGATCATCTGGCGGCACCGCCCACCGCCCGCTCCTCTCACCGCGCACACCGCGCAGAGCGTCGGCCACCGGTTGCACGCGGCGACCGCACACCCTCGCCTGGCCGCGGCCGTCGCCGCCGCACTCTTCACCGGCGCCTCCCTCCAGCAACTCGCTACCGCACGCCCCCGCGACTACGACACCGCCGCGGCCACGCTCACCCTCCACGACCGCGCCCGCTACACCGACGGCTGCGCCGCCCACCCCGTCCCACCCTGGGCCAGCGTCTTCCTGCGAGCGGCGGCCTGCTTCACCCGGATCGTCTCCGGCGAGGACCAGGAACTGCTCGCCGCGCCAGGTGACCGTGCGCACCTGCTGCGCGTGGCGGAGACGGCCAAGCTGCGCCCACCCCAGCCGCCCGCAGCCCACCGCGAAGGCCCGGTCGGCCGTGTGGAGTGGGACTGGCGCGAGCGGCAGGAAGCCGAGCAGTACGAAGCGCCGATCAGCCGCGCCCGACCCTCACGACGCTGAACACCCTCACCTGGTGACGCGACGGGTCAGGCTCAGCCGATCGAGAAGTCGGCGAACTCGATGTCGCTGAAAGCGATGTGCAGACCGTGGGCCCGGCGGCCCCATTCGCGAAAGTAGGCGTGTCCCAACGCACGGGCCAGGATCACAGTCTGCTGCTGCTCGCCCGCGCCGGCGTCCCGGGCGGCGAACAGCTCCCGGGCTACCTCTCCCGGCAGATCCTGGGTGATCCACCGCACCCGCGGATCGTCCGAGGACCCCGCAGGAGCCGCGAACCCGAACCGCGCCCTGGTATGGAAGACGAAGCCCGCCGCCTCTGCCTGGGCGCGTCGACGGGCTCGTATTCGGGGCTGCCACCGGGCCAGGACCGTTTCCTCGATCGCCTGCACCTGCAGCGGGCCCGGCGGACGACGCGCTCCTGGCTTCTTCGTCATCCACCGCTGCACGGTGCGCTGCGACACCCCCAGCACGGTGGCGACCCGCCGAGTGGAACCACCGTGTGATGCCAGCAGAAACCGCAGGCGGGCCTCGGTGCTTGCAGGAACGGGCCGGGTGCGTAACGCGCGCTCCAACCCCTGCTCGATCTGTCCCACATCCGCCTCTCGAAGCGGCCAGCTGCCAGGGCCGGCATCTGCAGTCCGTCGTGTCAGTTTTCCCACGTCGCCTGCCTCTGCCTGCCCGTTCTTGCATTCTCGCGACAGCACTGGCTGCCGCAAGATATGAGCCCTTGGACGAGCACCGGCGACAAGCCGACGGCACGGGTCACGACGGAGTCGCCAGCGTCCCGGTGCTGTCCTTCGGTACGCACATGAGCCATCGATCCGTACGCGGACAGCGCCACCGCCCTGGTCGCCCGCATCTCCGGCGAGGGCGAAGAGTCGGTATCCTGCCCGCGGGGCTGACGCCCTGGGCTTCGCCGACGCCCACACCGCACCCGGACACCCACACTGCCCGGACCACTGGTGGAAGGTCTTCCGGGATCGACGGACTGTTTGACGGACACCTTGACGATCCATCGAGCCGAGGTTGCCGTGTGGGGGCGAGACCCGGTGCCGAGAGGGCCCCGTCCATGACCAAGCGCACCACCGAGCAGCAGCGCGCCCGCGAACTCCAGCGCACCGCACGTGAGCAGGGCACAGACCTCGGCTACCACGAGGCCCTCAACTGGGTACGTGATGCCGCCGAGTCGCAGGCCAAGTTTCCGGGCAAAATCGCCGTCCCTGTGCCGCACGATCACTGCGTCATGCTCTTCGAAGCGGACACGGACCCCGAGTACATCCGCAACGCGGTCACGCCGCTTTCCCCAGCCGAAGTCGAGCTCCGTAACAAACTCCTCCAGCGGAGGAACGCTCTGATGGACGACCACTCCAAGGCGGAGATCATTGCCATGATCCTCAGGAGGTGGCGCTATCCGGGCGAGAATCTCGCACGCTGGACCAAGCAGGAGCTCGCCAACGAGCTGGTGGACGGCGAGGACGGCCGCAAGCGCTACGAGGCGTACGGGCGGGTGGCACTGCACAACGGAATGCCAATGCCCGGCTCACGCTCCCTTTGCGGAGGCGCCGGCTGCTCCGGCCACGACAGTGCGACGCCCTGGCCGGAAACCCGCGCGCGCTTCCGCGCCCAAGGGCCATGCGTCGACGCACAGAGCGCCCCTCGGTGACCGGCGTCGTCTTGGCGGAGGCCCGGATGACCATCCCGCGCCGCCGGTAGCCGACCCTTGGGTATCTGCTGCAACATCTGAAGCGTGTTGCACCCCTGACTTGCACAAACGCCGACCAACGGTCGGGCTGGGCGCGTACGACGTCCTCGACACCCCCCTCGTCCAGCCAGCCTCGTCAGGGAGATCAGCGCTCACATGTCCGTCGAAACCGCGGCGGGGCCTACCTGTATCCGGCTCTGCACCTGGACGTGGCTGCCGGGTTCGGCGCGGCCTGGCCGCGGCCGCAGGGTGATCGGCCGCCCCAACCCCAAGGGGGTGAGGCTGCTCAGGTGCCTTCCTGACGGGCCATGCGGGGTGATATCACTACCGTGAGTGATCGTGCATGGCAGTAGGGGCCGGGGGTGGGCTGTGGCAGGGAGGCTTGAGCCGGGGAGGGATGGAGTCCGGCCGGTATTCGAGGGCTTTCCGGAGCTCAAATCGCCAGAGGTCGTCGTGCTTGCGCCGCCGGCCCAGAGCGCGCCCTTGCCCACGCCTCAGGTGTACCTGCAATACATCTACGACGCTGACGACTGGGAGGACTTCACCGTCGAGTGGGTCCACCAGTTCGGTACGTGGTCTGGCCGTCCCTACGTCCGAGTTCAGCGGATGGGTGGGGCCGGCGACCGCGGAGCGGACGTCGCAGCCTGTCTCTCCGAGCAAGGCACCGCAGGCGAGTGGCACTGCTACCAGTGCAAGCACTACCTCAAGCCGCTCGGGCAATCGGACGCCTTCCCAGAGATGGTGAAGATCTTCGTCGCGAAGATCCTCGGCACGTACGAGCTGCCCACACGCTATGTCTTCGTCGCACCAAAGATCGGCACGGGACTCGAACGACTCCTGCTCAACCCGCCCCAGCTGAAGGACGAGTTCTTCGCAGCGTGGGACGACAAGGACTCCAAGCTCGGGACCAAGCCCAAGCTCACCCCGGAGATGCGTACAGCCGTGGGCGCGCTGGCGCAGGCGACCAACTTCTCGATGTTCGAAGCCAGGAACCTCGAAGAGATTCTCGAACTGCACGCTGCTACCCCCCACCATGTGAGGCGCTTCCCGCAACCGCTCAAGCCGCGCCCTGCCGCCGACCCGGCCCCACCCGACCAGGCACCCCACGAAGCCGTCTACGTCCGCAAGCTGCTGGACGCCTACAACGCGAAGCACGGCCTCGCCCTGGAGACGCTGCAAGAGGCCCGCGACCATGCGAAGGTGAGTGGCCACCTTTTCCGCCAGCGTGCCGCTTTCTTCCACGCGGAGTCGCTGTGGCGTTTCGCGCAGGAGAGCGTCCCGGAAGCGACCTACACCGCGATCGAGACCGACCTGTACGACGCCGTGATCGAGATCGAAGACCGCGACCACGCCAGCGGCTACGCACGACTGGAAGCCGTACTCGACGCGGCCGTCGCTCACACACCGAACCCGGCGAACATCCTCGCCCCCGTGGTGAAAGTCATCGACCTCAAGGGCATGTGCCATCGCCTGGCCAACGACGACCGGCTGACCTGGTGCAAAGAGGAGACCCCGTGACCGCTCTCAACAGCCCCGTGGAGGCCGGGATGCGCGCTCTGATCCTCCTGTCAGAGACATTTCCCCGCCGCCTGGACGTCGCCCAGCTCGTCTACCTGGACCACGCCATGCTCCACAGCGGCGACCTCGACCAGGGCCCCGAGAGCCTCCACCCCGACCTCCCCGCCAGCCCCGGCGAGCTCGGCCTGCGCCGGCGCCTCATCGAGCAGGGCCTCATGGTCCTGCTGCGCGCTGGCCTCGCCGACATGACGACCACCGACCACGGCTTCATGTACGGGGCCACGGACGAGGCGGCAAGCTTCCTCAGCGCCCTGGAGGCCCCCTACGTAGGGCAGCTCATCGAACGAGCCGACTGGCTCACCAGCACCTACATGCATGAAGGAACGGACGTCCGCGAGGGCATGAAACAGATCACCCAGCGCTGGTCTGATCGCATCCACGTGAGCCCCGCCGACCTGGGAGAAGAGGACGTCCTGTGAACAGGCTGACGCTCGTACACCTGACCTTCCTCGGCATGGACAGGCCCCCGGCGGCAGTGGACTTCAGCCCAGGCCTGACCGTCATCTACGGAGCCTCCGACACGGGTAAGTCCTACGTCGAAGAGGCCGTGGACTACATGCTGGGCGTCAGCGAACTCAAGTCCATCCCCGAGGACGACGGCTACACACGTATCCTTCTGGGCCTGCGTGCGAGCGACGGCCGCAGCTTGACCCTGTCCCGCGCCGTCGGCGGTGACACCATCGAGGTGTTCAAGCGCAACCTCCGGGACGTGCCGTCCGTGCCGGCCGACGAGACCCTGGGGTACAAGCACAGTTCCAAGTCGAAGAAGAACATCTCCCGCTACCTGTTGGGCGTGCTGGGGATCGACGGCCGAAGGGTTCTCCAGAACTCGGGCGGCAAGGCGTTGCCGCTCAACTTCCGGGACCTGGCCCGCCTGGCCGTCGTCAACGACACACGCATGGCTGACCAGAGGTCCCCTGTGCTTGGCACCCGTATGCCTCAGAACGAGACGAGGGAGAAATCGGTCTTCAAACTCCTCCTCAGCGGAGAGGAGGAGCCGGAGCGCCCTGCGGCGCCCAGCAATCTGGAGAAGCAGTTCGGCAAGGGGAAGATCGCGGTCATCGACCACCTGATCGATGAGAGCCGCGGGAAGCTCACGATGGAGGCGAACCAGTCGCAACTGCGGGAGCGGCTCGGCCGCCTGCAGGCGGCCCTCGGCGAGGTGACCGTCGCCGCCGTCGAACTTGCTGAAGTCCGCACAAGCCTTCTGCGTGACCGCCGGGGCTTGGAAGAGATTGACCTTGCGGCCCAGCAGCGGGGCGACGAGGTCCAGCAGCTGCTTGCGCGATTCGCGTTGCTGAAGGAGCAGTACGAGTCGGACTTGGCCCGGCTTCAGATGGTCGGTGAGGCCGGAACTCTTCTGGGCTATTTCCAGACCGGGACCTGCGTCTTCTGCGGCGCCGAGCCTCAGCACCAGCACCTGGAGCACCACGCCGCCGAGAGCACCCAGCTGGCAGCGTCTGTATCTGTGGAGACCCGAAAAACAACCGAACTGCTCAGCGACCTGCTCCTCGTGATCGAAGATCTGGAAGAGCAGGCAGCGGACATAGAGTCGGCCCGCGCCGCCCGAGACGAAGAGCTCGCGCACAACGCTGCGGAGCTCCGCGCACTCGATCAACGGATGCAGCCGGTCGACATGGACGCCACCGAACTACTGAACGCCCGTTCACGGGTCGAAAGCGAGCTTGCCCTGCACGCTCAGATCGACCAGCTCGAAGACCTCAAGGCATCGCTGTCAACCGTGGCTCCTGCTCTGCCGGCTGCCCGTCCCGACGGCATTCCCGCCGCCGACGTCGCCGACTTCGAGCGCATGATTCATGAGACTTTGGAAGCTTGGCATGTTCCAGGGAACAATCGCGTCCGCTATGACCCGACGACTGCCGAGCTCTCCGTTGACGGACAGCCGCGAAGGAGCCGCGGCAGGGGTATGCGTTCCATCCTCCACGCCGCCTTCGCAGTATCACTCGCGCGCCGGAACACAACCCGCGACCTGATCCACCCGGGCTTCGTCGTGCTGGACACGCCGGTCCTCACCTACCGCCGGCCCGAAGACCCGCACGAGGACCGTCCCGAGCTGATGACCGCCGACGTCGCCGAGAACTTCTACCGCGACCTCCTAGAGAACCCGCCGGGCCAGGTCATCGTGATCGAGAACCCGACACCGCCAGCGGACATCAGGGGGCGTGCCACCGTCCACGCATTCAGCGTGGACGGTTCGGAACGCCAGGGATTCTTCCCGCCCCGAGACAGGCAGTGAGCACCGGCCGCCCACTACGGACAGCCGTGCGTGCCTTGGTCAGGCCCAGTCCATGCCCAGTTTTGCGAGGGCGGCGAGTTGGTCGGCGTCCAGCCGGTCCCTCCTGGATTTGGTGTTCGAAATCCATACCCCGAGCCGGACCGAGACCGGCTCGGCTTCGCCGTCGACCGCGATCTGTTCGCTGTGCCCGCGCGGCACGGGCCGGTCTGCCCCTTCCCGCTCGACCCACTGTGTGAGGGCTGCCAGGCCGCGCTGGAATGCCTGCTGTGCCTTGGTCGGGCTCGTCGTCGCACGTGCGGCTGCCGGGGCGGGAGACGGGGCCTGGGTGGGCTGTACGCCCAGCTTCGACAGCCGTTCCTGCTGCTCGGGGAGGAGCTGCGCCCAGGTGCCCGGGTTCTTCTGCCGCTCCAGCCACCGCCCGATGTCGTCGCCTTCGAAGAGCACCCCGGGTTCGATGGCCGGCAGGACGCCGTCGGCGTCGACCAGGTCGGCAAGCACCCGGTAGTGGCGCTGCCAGTCCAGCGGCCACGGACAGTTCCAGTCCTCGTCGACTGCGGCCAGCTGCTTCGCGCGTGCGGCGGCCCGCTTCGCGTCTTTGCCGAGGCCGCCTTTGCGGCGGAGGTTGGCCAGGTGCTGGCCGACCGGCACCATTGCCTCGCCCTCGCCCCACACCGCGTCCTGTCGCGGCGCGAGGTGCCCCATGGCCCGCCGGTAGGACCGGAGCGCGGCGAGCTTGTTCTCCCAGGCTTCCTCGCCCGGCTCCCAGACCATCCCGGCTTCCGGCGCGTCGAGCAGCGTCTTGCGCCGCGCCTCCAGCTCCCCGGCCCGCAGCGCCTTCCTCTGCTGATGCACCCATCGGCCAAGCGGGAAGTCCTTGGTGACGCCGACCTCGACCTCGACGTCGTAGGGCACGGCGTGGAGGCCGGTGATCTCGTTCTCCTTCCGCCACCGCAGCAGCGCCTGGTAGCCCTCCAGCCAGACCAGGGACTCGGGCCGGTAGACCCGGGTGCGCAGGAACGCGGCGATGGTCGCGGCGTCGCGTGGGCTGGAAAAGTGGAGCAGGACGGCTTCGGCGGCGGCCTGCGTGTCGTCGTCCTCCTGGCCCTCACCGTCGCCCTCGCCTTCGCCGCCGGCTGCGACGATCTGCCCGTCTTCGTCACGCTGGACGTGGACCTTGCGCTTCCCGCTCGTGAGCGCCCGGGAAGCGAGCTGCTCGACGAGTCGCTCGTCATGCGAGCGCAGCCCCTGGAGCACGGCTACAAGGGGCCGGAAGCTGGCACTGGCGACCATGTCCGTCGGGTCCTCGTTCGGCTCCAGGAACACCGGCACGATGATCCTGGCCACCTTGGTGGAGCCGTCGCGGTTGAGCCGCAGCGCCCGGCCGATGTTCTGCACGATCTCCACCTGGGAGCCGCGGGTGTCCGCGAAGCAGACGGCCTCGACTCCTCGCTCGCCGGTGATGTCGACGCCTTCCCCGAGCACGCGAACGCTGGCGAGGAAGGCGCGGTGGACCCGGTGCCCGGCCGCGTCGATGCCGTTGGCGAACTGCCGCAGAATCTCACGCCGCTCACTGACGAGGTGGTCGCCGCACAGCCACGCCGACCAGACCCGGTCCGGGGGTACGTGGCGGCCGGCCTCCAGCTCGTAGAAGGCCGCGTCGATCGACGACGCGGGCAGCTTGTCGGCGGCGGTCAGGTCGTCGTCGGAGGTGTCGTTGACGTACAGCTCGGCAGCGGTCTCGGGCAGCTTCTCCGCGAACGCGCGGGCCTCTTCGACCTTCTGGTGGAACGTCATGACCGTACGGTGTGAGGTTCGGCCGTGATGTCACTGGGATGTTCGGCTTCGTGTGTCACTGACCTGTAGGCGTGTTGGCGCTGTTCAGAGGCAGTTGGATCGGTCGATCATGGTGACAGTTCCCCGGACATTGCAGTGACGCGAGGCCGTATCGGCCGGTGTCACCTTCCCCGTGTCTCCTTTGTGCTCCTGGTCTTCCTGGAGGTGTGGGGTCACGGGTCTGCTGCCCTTCCCGGGGTGGGGACGACTGCGATCGATCGGGGTGGACTTGGCGGAATTATCGGAGTCGAGGGCCATCATGGGCGCCATGACCGAAAAAGAGCCCTCGGACCTCGAAGTCGTGGTGGCCTTCTCGCTGGAAGAGCATGCCCTGATCAGCGAGCACGCGGCCGAGCTCAACGTTCCCATTGCGACCTATGTCCGGCGGGCCGCCACGCGAGGGGCGCGCGACGGACGGCTCAAGCGTCAGCTCCTTGAGGAAGCGGCGCGGAAGCAGGGCCCGGCCGCTGAGCCGGCTGTGGTCAGTGGCCTGCTCATCGACGACATTCTCGGCAGGGACGCCGCCACGCTCACTCAGGCGGAGAAGGAGGCCCGAACCCGGGAAGCCGCCCGGGAATGCGGGATCGAATACACCCCTGAAGTCCGAGCCCTGGGCAACGCACTCTGGGCGAGGATCGAAGCCTTCCAGAACGACACGTCGACCAGACCGACGGGCCGGGAGCACGACTGACGGAGCGTTCTTCGAGCTCAGTGAATGGGCCGGGCGGAGAGCCGGAAGGAAACGGCCACTTCACTCTCCTGGGCGGTGTCCGGCGGTTCTTGGCAGGTGCTGCGGGGGAGCGCGACGCCGGTGGCGCGGAGCCTGGCTGGTGCGGATTCCCGCGGCGACCCACGAGGGCCATTAGCACACGCGTCCATCGAACTGTCGGGAAACGTTGTGCTGTCACCCGTCCGGGTGGGCAGCTGGGCTGGAAGCTCACACACAGCTCATAGCCTCGCGTCAGGCGCATCCGTCACACATGCGTCAGGCTGAACTGTTGTGTGTCCAGGCGTTGTTGGAGGCGTTACGTGATCGCCGTGCCGTTATCCGCCCGCCCGCTGGAGGGGTGCGGGCACCGGTGACGACGCTGGACGGCGCCTGGCAGGAGGGCTTGGGGCGGCATCGGGACGAACTGCGTCCCGCTGCCGTGGCCCAGCTGCTCCACTTGCGTGGTGCGGGGGAGTTGACGACAGCGCATGTGCGGCTGGTCGCCGAGTCGCTGGATGTGAGCGTGCGGCAGGTGTGGCGCTGGCTGGCCCGCGCCGAGGAGACCGGGAGCACGGAGAAGCCCGAGCGCAGCCGGTTCCGGATCACCGAGGAGATCATCGATGTCCTCGCCGACTACCAGGGCAACGTCAAGCGCGCGCACGAGCACCTGGTGCGCGCCGCCAAGGAGGCGGGCCAGAAGCCGATCGGTCTGACGACGCTGCACGACGCGATCGCCCGTGATCTGGACCCTGGTTTCATGGCGGGTCTGCGGGAGGGTATTCCGGCTGCACGCGGTTTCGACCCCGCGTTCCGGCGGCCGGCGGTGGCCCGGAACCAGGTGTGGGAGGGCGATCACAAGCAGGCCCCGCTGGTGGTGATGATGCCCGACAAGACCATGTCGAGGGTGTGGGTGACGTGGTTCGAGGACCGTGGCACCGGCTATGTGATGGGCTGGGCGGTCACCGCCGGCTCCGCGCACCGCGGGTCGGTCCTAGCGGCGGTGCGGGCGGCGGTGCTGCGGGAGGATCCTTACGGGCCGGCCGGTGGACTGCCGCACCTGGTACGGGTCGACGGCGGCGCCGATTTCCGGCTCTTCGGTCGCTTCCGTGGGTGGGGTTATGCGGTGTGACGGCCCGGTAGGTGGGGGCGGTGGCCGCCGAGGCTGAGCATGGCGAGGGCGATGAGGGCGGTGGCGTCCTTGAAGCCGAAGGCCATGCGGGTGATGAGTCGGATCTTGGTGTTCGTGCTCTCGACCAGGCCGTTGCTCAGTCCGTGGTCGGCGGCTGCGGTGATGGCGTCCCAGTGTTTGACGATGGAGCGCTGGAGCTTCACGAAGGGCTCCAGGCGGCTGCGCCGTGCCCACTGCACCCAGTCCCAGAGGGCTTGGGCGGTTTCCTGGCCCTGCTTGAGGGCCATCCTCAGGCCCTCCTTGAGTAGGTAGGCGCGGTGCAGAATCGGGTGGGCCTTGGCGATGAAGGCGAGTTGGGCCTGCTGGCCGGTGGTGAGGTCCTCGGGGTTCTTCCACAGGGCCCAGCGGGCCTTCTTCAGGGACTTCGATCCGGCGGTGGCGCGGCCCTTGCCGCCGCGCTCGTCGTTCCACACCTGACGGCGGACCGCGTCGAGGGCGTCGGTGGCCCACTGGACCGTGTGGAAGGGGTCCATGACGCGCACCGCGCCCGGGCAGCGCTCGGCGACCACGGAGACAATCCACTCCGCGGCGTCCGCGCTCACATGCGTGATCCTCGCGGAGCGCTCCTCGCCGAGCAGGTCGAAGAAGGACCGCAGCGTCTGCTTGTCACGACCTGGCGCCGCCCACACCAGGCGGCCGGAATCGTGGTCGACCACCACGGTCAGGTACTTGTGGTGCTTCTTGTAGGAGATCTCGTCGATGCCGATCCGGCGCAGGCCCGCGAGCAGGTCGACGCGCTCCTCGACCTCGGCCCACACCCGGGTGCAGATGTTGCCGACGGTGCGCCAGCCGATCCGCATCAACTGGGTGATCGCGGTCTTGGAGCAGTGGGTGGCCAGCCATGCCACGGTGACGTCGAAGGCCAGGGTGTGACCGGCGCCGTGACGGGCCCAGGGCACGGAGGCGACCGTCACACCGTGCTCGGGGCAGGACACCCGCGGCGCGTCCGCCTCGATCACTGCCTGCAGCGTGCCCAGGTCCAGGGCCCGCCAGCGTCGGCGTCCCTCACCGTTGTCGTACTTGGCGCACCGCCGCCCGCAGATCCCGCACCGCTGACGGCGGCCCTTCGCCGGGCGGGCGTGCACCACGACCAGCACGTCCTCGGGGCCGTCGCCGTCCGGGGCGGACTCCTCGGCCTCCACCAGCTCGATCACGGTCTTTTCGACACCGAGCAGCCGAGTCCATATTCTTGAAGATCGCACGCCGTATCCAGGTTCTTCCGTTTCGTACCTTCGTACGTCGAAACGTAGCCGGGATACGGCGTGTTCTGCGCATCAGCCCAGGTCAGCGACCCACGGAAGCGACCGGAGAGCC
>NZ_AUKR01000040.1:0-11267 GCF_000424845.1 Streptomyces sp. TAA040
ATCGGAATCTGCGGGAGACGGTCGAGTTCGGGAAGGCGACGGAGACGTTGCTGGCGGAGGGTTTCCGGTTTTTCGTGGAGGTCGGTCCGCATCCGGTGCTGGGTGTTGCGGTGGGGGAGTCGGTGGAGGCCGCGGGTGTGGATGCTGCGGTGCTGGGGACGTTGCGGCGTGGTGAGGGCGGGTCGGAGCAGGTGCTGCGTGCGGTGGGTCGTGCGTGGGAGCGCGGGCTGGGGGTGGACTGGTCGGGGGCGTTCCCGGGGGCGCGGCGCGTCGCACTGCCGACATACGCCTTCCAGCGCAACCGCTACTGGCTGACGGCCCCTGCCGCCGTCCCGGCCGCCCCCGCCGAGGACCGCTGGGACGACCTGGAACTACAGGACCCCGCCCAGCTCGCCGAAACCCTCGGGGTCGGCCGTGAGGCCCTGGACGAAGTCCTGCCCGCCCTGGCGACCTGGCGCTCCGCCAGGAACCGTGAGCGGAGGGCGGACTCCTGGCGCTACCACGTTGCCTGGGCACCCCTGTCGGTCGCGCCGGCGGACGGCCTCGCCGGTCGCTGGCTCGCGCTGCGCACCGAGGACGACGACGCGGCGGCCGTCCTGGACACCCTCGGCGCGGCCGGAGCCGACGTCCTCCCGTGCTCCGTCGCCGATCCGGGCGCGACCCGCGCACAACTGGCAGCCCTCCTCACGAAGACCGCGGGGGAGCAGCCGATCGCCGGCGTGCTGTCGCTGCTTTCCTGGGAGGAGCGCCCCCATCCCGAACACCCCGGCCTGCCCGGCGGTCCGGCACTGACCCTCGCGCTGGTCCAGGCGTTGGAGGACACGGGAATCGACGCCAGGCTCTGGACGCTGACGAAGGGAACGGCGGTCCTGGGCGGCACTGAGCGGCCCGGACACGTCGGTCAGGCCGCGTCGGCAGCCCTGGGCCGGACGCTGGCGCTGGAGCACCCGCACCGCCGGGGCGGTCTGGTCGACCTGCCCGAGGTGCTGGACGTACGGGCCGCCCGTCGCCTGTGCGCGGTGCTCGCGGGAGCCGCAGCCGATGAGGAACAGGTGGCGGTGCGCTCCACCGGGGTCCACGGACGCCGCCTCCGGCCCGCCCCTCCGTCCGTTCCGTCGAAGGCCCATGAGAACGGCCCGGCCGCCGGGCCACGGCCGCGATGGCAGGGCACGGTCCTCGTCACCGGTGGCACCGGTGGTGTCGGCTCGCACACGGCGCGCTGGCTCGCGGGCCAGGACGCGCAGCGGCTGCTGCTGGTCAGCCGTCGCGGTGCCGACGCACCCGGTACGGACGCGCTGCGGGCGGAACTGACGGCGCTGGGCGCCGAAGTGGCCTTCGCGGCCTGCGACGTCGCCGACCCGGCCGCACTGGCGGCGCTGGTCGCCGACATCCCGGCGCGATACCCGCTGTCCGCAGTCATCCACGCAGCGGGTGTCCTCGACGACGGTGTGCTCGACGCGCTGGACCCCGCGCGGCTCGCCGTGGTGCTGCGTGCCAAACTGACCGCCGCACGGAACCTGCACGAGGTCACCGTGGGTCTCGACCTGTCGGCCTTCGTGGTGTTCTCGTCGGTGATGGGCGTCGTGGGCAACGCCGGGCAGGGCAACTACGCGGCCGCCAACGCCGCCGTCGACGCACTCGTCGCCGCCCGCCGGGCGGCCGGGCTGCCCGGCACGGCCGTGGCCTGGGGCGCCTGGGCCGGGCCGGGCATGCTGGCGGACGATGTCGCCGCGCGACTGCGGGACTCGGGCATGCCGGTGATGGAGCCCGAAACGGCCGTGACCGCGATCGGCCGGGCACTCACGGAGGACGACGCGCTGGTCGTGGTCGCCGATGTCGACTGGCGGCGCTTCACCGCCGGCATGGGCCTGCGGTCCGCCGCCCTGCTCGACGGGATACCGGACCCGGCCGCGGCGACGCCCGTCCCGGACCCGGCCGTACCGCCGGCGGCCCGGGAGTGCGGCGGCTCCGCCGAGGCGCTGCGGCAACAGGTCGCCGTACTGCCGCGCCACGAGGACCGGGTCAGGACCCTCATCGAACTGGTCCGCACCCACGCGGCGACTGTCCTGCGCCACCCCGACGTCGACACGGTCCAACCCGAAAGGGCTTTCTCCGCGCTCGGATTCGACTCGCTGACGGCGGTGGAACTGCGCAACCGGCTCGTCACCGCCACCGGCCTCGCCCTGCCCGCCACCGTCCTGTTCGACCATCCCACACCGTCGGCACTGGCCGGCCGGCTGCTCGTGGACCTGGACCTGCCGGGCGCGGCGAGCGGCGCGGTCGGCACCGCCGGGACCGGGGCGGGCCGGGCGGTGGAGTCCGGCAGCAACGAGCCGATCGCGATCGTCGGCATGGGCTGCCGCTTCCCCGGCGGGATCGCAGATCCCGAGGACCTCTGGCGCCTGCTCTCGGAGGGCGCCGACGCCGTCGGCGACTGGCCGTCGAACCGGGGCTGGGACACCGAGGGCCTGTACGATCCGGACCCCGACCGCGCCGGCACCACGTACAGCAGGCAGGGCGGCTTCCTGCACGACGTCCCCGATTTCGACGCGGAGTTCTTCGGCATTTCGCCGCGCGAGGCCCTGGCCATGGACCCGCAGCAGCGGCTGCTCCTGGAAACCGCCTGGGAGGCGGTCGAGGGCGCCGGGCAGGACCCGACCGCGCTGAAGGACCGGCAGGTCGGCGTCTACGTCGGTACCAACGGCCAGGACTACTCCGCACTGCTGGAGGGCGCCGAGGGAGTGTCCGAGGGCCATCTGCTGACCGGGAACACGGCCAGCGTGCTGTCAGGGCGGCTGTCCTACGTTCTCGGCCTCCAGGGGCCCTCGCTCACCGTCGACACCGCGTGCTCCTCGTCGCTGGTGGCGCTGCACCTGGCCGTGCAGGCACTGCGGCGCGGTGACTGCGAGCAGGCCCTCGCGGGCGGGGTGACCGTGATGAGCACCCCGCGGCTCTTCGTGGAGTTCAGCCGTCAGCGCGGGCTCGCCGCTGACGGACGGTGCAAGGCGTTCTCGGCGGAGGCGGACGGCACAGGCTGGGGCGAGGGCGCCGGAGTGCTGCTGCTGGAGCGCCACAGCGACGCCCTGCGCCAAGGCCACCCCGTACTCGCGCTGATCAGCGGCACCGCCGTGAACCAGGACGGCGCCAGCAACGGGCTCACCGCCCCCCACGGCCCGTCCCAGCAGCAGGTCATCCGCGCAGCCTTGGCCGACGCCGCACTACGAGCCGACCAGATCGACGCGATCGAGGCCCACGGCACCGGCACAAGGCTCGGCGACCCCATCGAAGCGCAGGCGCTCCAGGCCGTCCACGGACCGGCTCGCCCGGCGGACCGTCCGCTGTGGCTCGGCTCGGTGAAGTCGAACTTCGGACACACCCAGGCGGCGGCCGGGGTGGCCGGGGTGATGAAGATGGTGCTGGCCATCCGCCACGGCGAACTGCCGGGAACCCTTCACGCCGGGACGCCGAACCCGCACGTCGACTGGGCAGGCGGTGGCATCCGCCTGCTCACCGCGCGCACCCCGTGGCCGGAGACCGGGAGCCCGCGTCGCGCGGGCGTGTCGTCGTTCGGCATCAGCGGCACCAACGCGCACACGATCATCGAGCAGGCGCCTGTCATCGCGGTCGTGCCCGCCCCGGGCGGGACCGGCACCCGGGACCGGATCGACACCTCGGCCGTGTCCACCTCGGACACCGCCGCCACCGCCGCGACGGCCATCGCGGCGGTCACCGCCGCCACCGCCCGCCGTACCGGCCCGCCCGTGCCGCTGCTGCTCTCGGCCAGGACACCGGAGGCCCTGCGGGCGCAGGCCGGCCGGCTGGTGAGTCGACTCGATGCCGACCCGGACGTCGAACTGGGGGACGTCGCCTACTCGCTCGCCACGGGACGAGCCCCGCTCGAACACCGGGCCGCCGTCCTGGGACGGGACCGAACGTCCGTCCGGCGCTCGCTCACCGCACTCGCGCGCGGCACGGCAGCGGGCCGCCTGCTCACCGGTGGCGCCGTAGGCTCCGGCCGGACCGCCTTCCTCTTCCCGGGACAGGGCAGCCAGCGGGCCGGAGCCGGTGCTGAGCTCTACCGCGACGACCCGGTGTTCGCCGACGCCCTCGACGAGGTGCTGACCGGCCTGGACCCGCATCTTGACCTGAGCCTGCGCGACATCCTGTTCGCCGGGCCGGGAACCCCCGGTGCGGACCTGCTCGACCGCACCCGGTACACGCAGCCCGCGTTGTTCGCCCTGGAGACGGCGCTGTTCCGGCTCGTACGGCACTGGGGTGTGCGGCCCGACCTGCTGATGGGGCACTCCATCGGCGAACTCGCCGCCGCCCACGCGGCGGGCGTGCTGGACCTGCCCGACGCCTGCGCGCTGGTAACGGCCCGGGGACGGCTGATGGACGAACTGCCCGAGGGCGGGGCGATGGCGGCGGTGGAGGCCACCGAGGAGGAAGTGCGCCGGGCTCTGCTGGACGACCGCACCGGGCACCCCGTCCCGGAGCGGGAAGCGGCCCGGGACCCGGGCCGGGAAGCGGTCGACATCGCCGCCGTCAACGGGCCCACCTCGGTGGTCCTGTCCGGCGACGCGGACGCGGTACGGCGCCTGGCCGGGGCGTTCCGCTCCCGAGGACGGCGCACCCGCCGTCTGAGCGTGAGCCACGCGTTCCACTCCTCCCGGATGGACGGGATGCTCGACGCCTTCCGGGACGTGGCCGAGTCGCTGACCTACCACGCGCCCGGAATCGAGATCGTCTCCAACCTGACCGGGTGTACGGCCACGGCCGCGGAACTCCGCTCCCCTGACCACTGGGTACGCCACGTCCGGGGCACCGTGCGCTTCCTGGACGGGGCCCGTCGGCTGCGGGACGAGGGCGCGACGACGTACCTCGAACTCGGACCGGGCGGCGCGCTGTCCGGCATGCTCCACACCTGCCTGCCCGACTCCACCGCCCCTCCCGTCCCCGGGGGCACCGGGACGGTGCCACTGCTGCGCGACGGCCGTGGCGAGCCGGACGCGGTCCGCACCGCACTCGCCTCGCTGCACCTGCGCGGCGTACCGGTGGACTGGTCGGCGGGCTGGAGCGGCACCGACGTGCGGCGGGTCGACCTGCCGACCTACGCCTTCCAGCGCAGGCGCTTCTGGCCGGAAGCCGCCCGGGACCCGGCCCCCGCCGCCTGGCGCCGCCGGAGGACCGCGGTCCCCACCGGCCCCCACCGCTACCGCATCGCATGGGAGCCGCTCACCGCGCCCGCGGAGCCACGCCTCCCCGGTCGCTGGCTGCTCGTCACGCCGGACGGGCCCGGCGCCGAGGACACCGCACTCGCCTGCGAACAGGCCCTCGCCGGACACGGCGCCGACGTGGTCGTGATCCGTGTCGGGGCCGCCGTCGAACGCACTGAGCTGGCCTTTCTGCTGCCGGACTTCGGCGCCCTGGATGGCATCCTGTCCCTGCTGGCCCTGGCTGAGGGGCCCCGCCCGGGCCTGCGGACGCTCGACGCGTGCCTGACCGGGACCCTGCTGTTGCTGCAGGGACTGGGTGAAAGCGGCATCGACGCACCGCTGTGGTGCGCCACCCGCGGCGCGGTGGCGGCCGACGGCACGGAGGAGGTCAACCCCGAGCAGGCCCAGGTGTGGGGCCTGGGCCGGGTGGCGGCACTGGAGCACCCGCTGCGCTGGGGCGGCCTGGTCGACCTGCCGGACCTGCTGGACGGGCCCGCGCTGGACGGGCTGTGCGCGGTGCTGGCCGGACGGGACGGCGAGGACCAGGTGGCCGTACGCGCGCCGGTACCGCTGGGCCGCCGGCTCGTCCCCGCGCCGGAGCCCGCGACACCCGCGCCCGCACCGTGGACGCCGCGCGGCACGGTCCTCGTCACCGGCGGCACCGGCGGCCTCGGCGCCCAGGTGGCGCGCTGGCTCGCGGAGCGCGGCGCGGAACACCTCGTCCTCCTCGGCCGACGGGGCCCCGAGGCTCCCGGAGCCGACGAGCTGATCGACGCTCTGGCGGCGCTCGGAGCCCGGAGCACCCTACTGGCCTGCGACGTTGCCGACCGCACCGCGCTGGAACGGGTCCTGGAGCAGCTGCACGACGAGGGCGACACCGTACGGGCCGTGGTGCACACCGCGGGACTCACCTCGGACACCGCGCTGATGGACTGCACGCCGGAGGAACTGGCCCGGCGGACGGCGGCCAAGACGCGCGGCGCGGCCCATCTCGACGCCCTGTTCGACGGCCGCCCGCTGGACGCCTTCGTGCTGTTCTCCTCGATCTCGGGCACGTGGGGCAGCGGCGGCCAGGGCGCGTACGCGGCGGCCAACGCCTACCTGGACGGCCTCGCCGCGGCGAGGCGTGGCCGGGGCCTGACGGCGACCTCGGTGGCCTGGGGCCCCTGGGCAGGCGCCGGCATGGCCGACGGCGCCGTGGGCGACGGCTTGCGCCGCCACGGGCTGGTGCCGATGGCCCCCGCGGCGGCGCTCTCCGCGCTCGGCATGGCGCTGGCCCTGGGCGAGGGCGAACCCGTCGTCGCCGAGCTGGACTGGAGCCGCTTCGCGCCCACCTTCGGTTCGGTGAGGGACAGCGCGCTGCTGCGCGGCCTGCCGGTCGTCCCGGAGCCCCGGGCGGCGTACGGCGGCCCCGCGGCGGCGGACACCTCCGCCGGGTCCGGACCCGGTACGGGCGGCGCCCCGTCGTGGCTGCACCGGCTGCACCGGCTGTCCGAGCCCGAGGGTCGCAAACTGCTGACGGAGCTGGTCCGGAGCGAGTCGGCCGCAGTGCTGGGCCACGAGTCGGCCGTCGGCTTCGCAGCCGACCGCCCGTTCCGTGAGGTGGGCTTCGACTCGCTCACCGCCGTCGAACTCCGCAACCGGCTGGTCGCGGCCACCGCTCTGCCGCTTGCGCTCACCTCCGTCTTCGACCACCCGACGGCAGCCGCCCTCGCCGCGCACCTCTTCGCCGGGCTGAGCGGCACGGAACCGGACGCCGACGGCACGACCGGCACGGCCGGGCCCGCGGCGGCCGACGAGCCCCTGGCGATCGTCTCGATGGCCTGCCGATTCCCGGGCGGCGTCCGCTCGCCCGGGGACCTGTGGCGACTGGTGGCCGACGGAGTGGACGCGGTCGCCGCGCTGCCCGCCGACCGCGGCTGGTCGCTGGACACCCTCTACGACCCGGACCCCCTGCACCCGGGCACCTTCTACACCACCGGCGGCGGATTCCTGGACGGGGCGGCCGAGTTCGACGCGGAGTTCTTCGGCATCTCCCCACGTGAAGCACTGGCCATGGACCCGCAGCAGCGACTGCTGCTCGAAACCAGCTGGGAGGTACTGGAGCGGGCGGGACTCGATCCCGCTTCGGTACGCGGCAGCGAGGGCGGCGTCTACGTCGGCGTCGCCGCCCAGGGCTACGGCACCGGCCCGCAGAACCCGTCCGACGAGGTCGAGGGGCACCTCCTCAGCGGCACGGTCACCAGCGTCGCCTCCGGCCGCGTCGCCTACACCCTCGGACTCGGCGGCCCCGCCGTGACCGTGGAAACGGCCTGCTCGTCCTCGCTGGTGGCACTGCACCTGGCCGGCCAGGCACTGCGCGCCGGCGACTGCTCGTTCGCCCTGGTCGGCGGCGCCGCGGTGATGGCGAGCCCGGACGTCTTCGTCGAGTTCAGCCGTCAGCAGGGCCTGTCGCCCGACGGCCGCTGCCGCTCCTTCGCCGAAGGGGCGAACGGTACGGGCTGGGGCGAAGGGGTGGGCGTACTGCTCGTGGAACGCCTCTCCGACGCGCGCCGCCTGGGGCACCCGGTCCTCGCCCTCGTACGGGGCACCGCGGTGAACCAGGACGGTGCCAGCAACGGCCTCACTGCCCCGAGCGGCCCCGCACAGCAGCGGGTGATCAGGACCGCGCTGGCCACGGCGGGACTGTCCGGCGCCGATATCGACCTGGTCGAGGCGCACGGAACCGGCACCGTGCTCGGCGACCCCATCGAGGCGCAGGCCCTCCTGGCCACCTACGGCCAGGACAGGCCCGCCGACCGCCCGCTGTGGCTGGGGTCGCTGAAGTCCAACATCGGGCACACCCAGGCCGCCGCCGGAGTCGCCGGGGTCATCAAGACGGTCCTCGCGCTGCGGAACAGCGTGCTCCCCGGCACCCTGCACGCACAGGAGGCGTCCAGCCGGGTGGACTGGTCGGCCGGCGCGGTCCGGCTGCTCGCCAACACCCGTCCCTGGGACGTCCCGGACGGGGGCCGGCCGCGCCGGGCCGGCGTCTCCGCGTTCGGCATGAGCGGTACCAACGCCCACGCCATCCTGGAGGAAGCGCCCGCCACCGACGCTCCACTGCCCCGAGGCACGTACGACGAACCGTCCGAGGACTCCGGGACCACGGTTCCGTGGCTGCTCTCCGCCATGACCCCCGCGGCCCTGCGCCGACAGGCGCGCCGGCTGGGGGAGCACCTGCGGGCCGAACCCGACGGGGACGCCGCCGGACCGGCCCGCGCGCTCGCCACCACCCGCCCCGCCCTGCCCTTCCGGGCGGCCGCCACCGGCCGCGACCGCGACGCGCTCCTCGGCTGGCTTGACGCCCTCGCGGCGGGAGAACCCGCGCCCGACGCAGTGCAGGACCGGGCGCGCGGCGGCCGTACGGTCTTCGTCTTCCCCGGCCAGGGCTCGCAGTGGGCCGGCATGGCCGTGGCGGCGCTCGACACCTCCGAGGCGTTCGCCGCCGCCGTCGCCGCCTGCGAACGGGCGCTCGCCCCCCACACCGACTGGTCCCTGACCGAGGTGCTGCGCGGCGTGCCCGGCGCACCGACGCTCGACCGCGTGGACGTCGTCCAGCCGGTGCTCTTCGCCGTGATGGTCGCGCTGGCCGCGCACTGGCGCGACACCGGGGTCACCCCGGACGCGGTCGTCGGACACAGCCAGGGCGAGATCGCCGCCGCCTGCGTCGCCGGAGCGCTTTCGCTCGACGACGCAGCCCTTGTGGTGGCGCTGCGCAGCCGGGCACTGCTGAGGCTGGCGGGGCGCGGCGGCATGGTGTCGGTCGCCGCGTCCACCGAGCGGGCCACGAGCCTGCTGCCCGCCGGCGGACGCGTGTGCGTGGCCGCGGTGAACGGCCCCGGAGCCGTGGTCGTCGCCGGGGAGTCCCAGGAGCTGGCCGCCCTGCTCGCGGCCTGCGACCGGGAAGGCGTACGGGCCAAGGCGATCCCGGTGGACTACGCGGCCCACTCGGCCCAGGTCGCCGAGATCGAGGACGAACTGCGCGAAGCCCTCGCGGGCATACGCCCCCGCGCCTCGGCCGTCCCGCTGCACTCGACGGTGACCGGCGAACCCGTCGCAGGAGAATCGCTCGACGCCGCCTACTGGTACCGCAACCTGCGCGAGCCGGTCGAATTCGTCGGAGCGACCCGCACCCTGCTGGAAGCGGGTCACACCCTGTTCGTCGAGGTCAGCCCGCATCCGGTGCTGCTCGCCGGGATCGAGGCGGTGGCCGCGGAGGCCGGGCGTGAGGTGTCGGCGATCGGCACGCTGCGGCGCGGCGACGGTGGCCGGAACCGGCTGCTGGCCTCACTGACCGAGGCGTGGGCGGCCGGTGGCGGTCCGGTGGACTGGTCGCCCTGGACGGGGGACTCCGTCCCGGGCGGCCCGGCACCCCTCCCGCTGCCGACGTACTCCTTCCAGCGCGACCGGTACTGGCTGCCCACACCGGGCCGGACGGCTTCCTCGGCCATCACCGGGGTACCGGGCGAGGGCGTCTCGGAGGCCGCGGGCGACGACTCGGAGGCCGCGGGCGACGACGACGGCGCCCCCGCCGTACGACTGGCCGCCCGGCTGGCCCCGCTGGACCGGAAGGCACGCCGTCAAGCGGTACTCGACCTGGTCGTCCGGCACGCGGCCGCGGTCCTCGGCCACCCCGGATCCGGTCCGGTGCGCCCGGAACGCTCCTTCTCCGAGGTCGGCTTCGACTCGATGCTCGCGGTGCGGTTCAGGAACGTGCTGTGTGAGGCCACCGGGCTGACCGTCCCGCCGACGGTCGTCTTCGACCACCCGACGCCCGAGGCGCTCGCCACCCACCTGGACGCGGAGCTGACCGCCGCGCCCGAACCGCCCTCGCCGCTGCTGGCCGAGCTGGACCGGCTGGACGCGCTCCTCTCGGCCGTTCCGCCCGGAGTGGCCGACACCGACGGGGTCGGCGAACGACTGGACGAACTGCGGCGCGGCTGGGGCCGGCGCGCCGACGCATCGGGCGGCGAGGCTCCACCACCCGGGCCGGTGGACGACATCACCCCGGCGACGGAAACGGCGACAGCGGACGAGCTGTTCGCCCTGCTCGACAACGACTTCGGCCATTCCTGAGAGAGAGCTGGCACTGATGTCCGACGACAAGAAGCTGCTCGACTACCTCAGGCGTGCCACCGCGGACCTCGGCGACGCTCGTCGGCAGCTGCGCGAAGCCGAGCAGGCCCGCCACGAACCGATCGCCATCGTCTCCATGGCCTGCCGCTATCCCGGTGGCGCCCACACACCCGAACTACTGTGGGATCTGCTCTCCCGGGGCACCGACGCGGTCTCCGCCTGGCCGGTCAACCGAGGCTGGGACCTGGAGGGCCTCTACGACCCGGACCCCGAGCGGCCCGGTACCTCCTACACCCGGCACGGCGGCTTCCTCCACGACGCGGCCGATTTCGACGCGGAGTTCTTCGGCATCTCGCCGCGCGAGGCCCTGGCGACGGACCCCCAGCAGCGGCTGGTGCTGGAGACCGCCTGGGAGGCGGTCGAGCGGGCCGCGATCGACCCCCGCACGCTGCGGCGCACCGGCACGGGTGTCTTCCTCGGGGCGATCGGCAACGGCTACGGCGCGGGCTCGCGCCACCTCTCCGACGTTCAGGGCCTGTTGGACACCGGGACCGCGAGCAGCGTGGTCTCCGGCCGGATTGCCTACACCCTGGGACTGGAAGGGCCCGCGGTGACCGTGGACACGGCCTGCTCCTCCTCTCTGGTCGCCCTGCACCTGGCGATCAGGGCCCTGCGGGCGGGCGACTGCACGCTGGCCCTGGCCGGTGGGGTGTCGGTGATGGCGACCCCCGACGCGTTCGTGGCGTTCAGCCGCCAGCGTGCGTTGTCTGCCGACGGCCGCTGCAAGGCGTTCGGGGCCGACGCGGACGGAACGGGCTGGTCCGAGGGCGCCGGCGTACTGCTGGTGGAGCGGTTGTCGGATGCGCGGCGCAACGGGCATCCGGTGTTGGCGGTGGTGCGGGGTTCGGCGGTGAATCAGGATGGTGCGAGCAA
>NZ_AUKR01000041.1:0-11171 GCF_000424845.1 Streptomyces sp. TAA040
CCGCCCTCGAAGGCGAGATCACCGACCACCTCGGCTATGACAAGCACGACCCGGCCGGGAAGAACGGCGGCAACAGCCGCAACGGGACCCGGGCCAAGGCCGTGCTGACGGACGTCGGCCCGGTCGAGATGGCCGTGCCCCGCGACCGCGAGGGCAGCTTCGAGCCGAAGATCGTCAAGAAGCGGCAGAAGCGCCTGACCGGCGTGGGCGAGATGGTGATCTCGCTGTCCGCGAAGGGCCTGACGACCGGTGAAGTCCAGGCACACCTGGCCGAGGTCTACGGCGCCGACGTCTCCCGGCAGACGATCTCCACGATCACCGACAAGGTCATGGACGGCATGGCCGAATGGCAGAACCGGCCCCTGGACGCCGTCTGTCCGGTGGTCTTCATCGACGCCATCCACGTGAAGATCGGTTCTGTCGACGACCTTGTGATCCGGACGGTTGAGTGGTTCCTGCCGACTGTTCGCAATCATGCATCGCGTGCTCTCGTGACGTGCTTTTGGAGCTGTTTCCGTACTCGTCCGCGTTGCTCATCGAGGAGGTCGAACGACGGCCGGACAAGGTGGTGCTGAGGACGCGGGTGCGGGCGAAGAGCGGGACCTGCCGGTGCGGTCAGAGTTCTGCTCGGGTGCACGGCCGGTACGTACGCAAGCTGCGTGACGTCGCGGTGAGCGGGCTCGGCGTGGTGATCGAGTTAGACATACGCTGGTTCCGCTGCGAGAACACTGCCTGCACGGCAGTGACGTTCGCCGAGCAGATCGCGGGACTGACAACCCCGCACAGGCGGCTGACCCCGCTATTGCGCGACGTGCTGACGCGGATCGGACTGGCTCTGGCCGGCCGGGCAGGAGACCGCCTGGCCTCCGCGGTCGGCATTGCCGTGGGCAAGGACACGCTGCTTCGACTGATCAGAGCCCTGCCTGAACCGGAGGTCGGCGAGGTTGAGGTCCTCGGCGTCGACGACTTCGCTTTCCGCAAGGGCCGTCACTACGGCACGGTGCTGATCGACATGACCACCCACCGTCCACTGCATCTCCACGACGGGCGCGAAGGCGAAGACCTCGCCGCATGGCCCCGCGACCACCCCGAGGTGAAGGTGATCTGCCGGGACCGGTCCAGCGGTTACGCGGAGGGCGCACGCATCGGGGCGCCGCAGGCCGAGCAGGTCGCTGATCGCTATCACCTGTGGGCCAATCTCGGCCAGGCGGTCGAGAAGACGGTGCACAGTCATCGCTTCCGTCTGGCCGAACCGCCTTCGGAACCCGCTGACACTCCCGACGAACCGCAGGTAGTCCAGCCGCAGACGGAGCTGAAGATCGTGACTCGGCTCCGTGAACAGCATGCCGCTGCCCACGAACTGTGGCAGCGGGGGATGTCGAAGGCGGGGATCGGCCGGAAGCTCGGACTGCACCAGGCCACCGTCCGCAAGTCGGTTAACGCCCCTTCCGCGGACGACGTCGTCGCCAAGAGCCAGCAGCGGTTCCACGTCGTCGACCCGTATGTCGGCTATCTGCACCGGCGCTGGAACGAAGGTGTCAGAAACGCAGCCCAGCTCTACCGCGAGATTCAGGAACAGGGCTATCCCGGCGGCGAGTTGGCTGTCCAGCGCTATCTGCGGCGCTACCGCATCGGGCGCGGACACGCACCCGATCCGGGACCGAAGCCTCCGTCGGTCCGTGAGGTCACCTCATGGATCATGACTCACCCCGATCACCTGCGGGACGAGGACGCCGGAAAGCTCCGTCGGCTGCGTGAGCGTGATCCGGAGGTGGACCGGCTCACCGGGCATGTCAGGAAGTTCGCAGTCATGATGACCGCACGCCACGGCGACCGCCTCGAGGACTGGATAGCCGAGGTCGAATGCGACTCCCTCGCCCCACTGGCGGGCTTCGCCCGCAACCTCCGCCGTGACTTCGCCGCCGTCCGCAACGGAATGTCCCTGCCGCACAGTTCCGGAGCCGTCGAAGGCAACATCAACCGGCTGAAGATGCTGAAGCGGCAGATGTTCGGGCGGGCCAGCCTCGATCTCCTTCGCAGACGCGTCCTGCTCGCGCGATGAGTCCAGCCCGTCCGGATCACAAGATCGTCGACAGAACCAAGATCCGCGACGTCGCCGTGGCCAACCGGCCGGTCTATGTGGCCCTGGCTGTCACCGTCGAAGGCCGGCGGGACATCCTCGGCCTGTGGGCCGGCGACGGTGGAGAGGGCGCCAAGCACCGGATGCACATCCTCACCGAGATCAGGAACCGCGGCGTGCACGACGTCCTCATGCTCGTCTGCGACGGGCTCAAGGGCCTGCCCGACGCGGTGGAGACCGTCTGGCCCCGCACGGTGGTGCAGACGTGTGTGGTCCATCTGCTGCGGAACTCCTTCCGCTACGCCGCCCGCCAGGAC
Organism: Streptomyces sp. TAA040; assembly: GCF_000424845.1. Classification (NCBI taxonomy): domain Bacteria; kingdom Bacillati; phylum Actinomycetota; class Actinomycetes; order Kitasatosporales; family Streptomycetaceae; genus Streptomyces; species Streptomyces sp. TAA040. Next base: position 2,398 of record NZ_AUKR01000041.1, read on the forward strand.
TGGGACAAGATCGCCAGGCTTCTGAAGCCCGTCTGCACGGCGCCGACCGGGGAAGCCGCACTCGAGCGGTTCGCCGGGTTCGCCGACGTCTGGGGCACGAAGTACCCGGCGATCGTCCGACTCTGGGAGAACGCCTGGGAAGAGTTCACCCCGTTCCTCCGCTTCGACACCGAGATCCGCCGCATCGTCTGCACCACCAACGCCATCGAGTCCGTCAACGCCAGGATCCGGCGAGCGGTCAAGGCCCGCGGCCACTTCCCCCGCGAGACCGCCGCCCTCAAGTGCGTCTACACGGCCACCATGAGTCTGGACCCCACCGGCAAGGGCCAGGCCCGCTGGACCATGCGCTGGAAGACCGCCCTGAACGCCTTCGACATCACCTCCGACGGCCGTCTGTCGGAAGCCCGTCAGTAACCCTCAACAACCCCGGCTGCACCGCTCGTTTGACAGACCCAGTCGGTGGGCATCATCCCGCCGCGCGCTGAGGGGGCGAAAGCCTGGCAGTGGGCGGCGGCTCAGAAAGACGGCTTCCATGCGCTTCGGCACACCTACGCCTCGATCATGTTGGAAGCCGGAGAGTCCGTCGTGACCCTGGCTCGGTGGCTCGGGCACTCCTCGCCTGCTATCACTCTCGGTTACTATGCTCACTTCATGCCGGAGGCTGGAAGCAAGGGACGGGGCACCATCGACGGTCTGCTTGGGGAGCGCGGGAGATCAGCTTGCTAGTCGAAACTCCCCAGATTCTCCCCAGCGCTATTGACCCGGGTTCCCGGTCTCTTCGCTCCAGAGGAGCCTTTCGTGGATTGCAAGGTTGAAGAGATGGGTGGCCTAGGAAAGTGTTGCAAGAGGTCGTAGCGACCCGCTATGTCACGCCGTTGCGTGAGGGCGGCTCGCTCCCTGGGATCGTCGAGGCCGATGACCTCGGCACGTACGTCATGAAGTTCACCGGGGCGGGTCAGGGGCGCAAGACCCTGGTCGCCGAGGTCGTGTGCGGGCAGTTGGCCAGGAGGCTGGGGCTGCGCGTGCCCGAACTGGTGCGGATGCAGCTCGATCCGGTGATCGGGCTGGCCGAACCGGACCAGGAGGTCCAGGCACTGCTCAAGGCCAGCGGCGGACTGAATCTCGGGATGGACTTCCTGCCCGGCTCCCTCGGGTTCGATCCGCTGGCCTACACGGTGTCCGCCGCCGAGGCCGGGCGGATCGTGTGGTTCGACGCCCTGGTCGGGAACGTGGACCGTTCGTGGCGCAACCCGAACCTGCTGGTCTGGCACGGCGACCTCTGGCTGATCGACCACGGCGCGACGATGATCTGGCAGCACAACTGGTCCGGCGCGGAACGGGCGGCCGAGAAGCCGTACGACGCGTCCGACCACGTGCTCGCCCCGTTCGGCCCGGACGTCGCCGCCGCGGCCGCGGCTCTCGCCCCGCTGGTGACCGGGGAGCTGCTCGCAGGCTGCCTCGCCGACGTCCCGGACGAGTGGCTCGCCGACGAGCCGGGCTTCGGTTCACCGGACGAACTGCGCGAGGCCTACGTTTCCGTGCTCGGCGACCGGGTCGTCGGCCTGCACGAGCGGGTGGTCGTCGGGACGCCCACCCCCGACGGGCCGTCGAGGGCCCCCGGGTGGCTGACCGGAGCGGGGGAGTGAGCGCCGTGCGGGACGAGGGACGGCCCGGCGCGGGCCTCGACGTCTACGAGTACGCCCTGCTGCGCGTGGTGCCCCGGGTGGAGCGGGGCGAGCGGATCAACGCCGGCGTGCTGCTCTACTGCCGGGCCCACTCCTTCGTCGCGGCCCGCACCGGGCTGGCGGAGGAGCGGCTGCTGGCACTGGACCCGACGGTGGACGTGGCCGGAGTACGGGCTGCACTCCGCGCCGTCGAGGACGTGTGCCGGGGAGGGACGTACGCGGGGCAGGCGGCGTCCGACGACGCGGGCCGGAGGTTCCGCTGGCTGGTCGCCCCGCGCAGCACCGTCCTGCAACCGGGCCCCGTGCACACCGGCCTCACGGCCGACCCGGCCGCGGAGCTGGACCGGCTCCTGGCGGCACTGGTCTCCCCGCCGCTGCCGTCCCGCGGCTCCTGACCCCGGACGGGACCCCCACCCCGCCGACCGCCCTCGCCATCGGGCCCCGCCCGCCCCGTTCCGGGCGGGGCCGGCCGTGGCTGCGACCGGGCCGTTGACAGCGGACCCGCCAACTTCTAGCGTCGCCCCTGCGGAACCTACTAAGCGGTTGCTCACCCTTCATCCCAGTGCGAGGAGAACCAGGATGTCCACCACCGAGCAGCGCGTCGCGATTGTGACGGGCGGAGCCCGAGGCATCGGCGCGGCCACCGCCGTGCGGCTGGCCGAGGACGGGCGCGCGGTCGCCGTGCTCGACCTCGACGAGGCCGCCTGCGGGGAGACCGTCGGGAAGATCACCGGTGCGGGTGGACGGGCGCTGGCGGTCGGCTGCGACGTCTCCGACGCGGAGCGGGTCGCGTCCGCGGTGGCCAGGGTCGCCGAGGAGCTCGGTGCGCCAACCGTCCTGGTGAACAACGCCGGCGTCCTGCGGGACAACCTGCTCTTCAAGATGAGCGAGGACGACTGGGACACCGTGCTGAACGTGCACCTGCGCGGCGCCTTCCTGATGTCGAGGGCGTGCCAGAAGCATATGGTCGACGCGGGCTTCGGCCGGATCGTCAACCTGTCGTCCAGTTCGGCGCTGGGCAACCGCGGGCAGATCAACTACTCCGCGGCGAAGGCCGGGCTCCAGGGCCTGACCAAGACGCTGGCCAAGGAACTGGGCAGGTTCGGGGTCACGGCCAACGCGGTGGCGCCCGGGTTCATCGCCACCGACATGACCGCGGCCACCGCCGCCCGGGTCGGCATGGAGTTCGACGACTTCCAGACCGCGGCCGCGTCCCAGATCCCGGTCCAGCGGGTCGGCCGCCCGGAGGACGTGGCGGGTGCGATCGCGTACTTCGCCGCGGACGCCACCGGTTTCGTCTCCGGTCAGGTGCTCTACGTGGCCGGCGGACCGCTCGACTAGGGAGACCCTCGATGACACAGCAGGACAGCGGCCGGGTGGCCCTGATCACCGGCGGCAGCCGCGGCATCGGCTACGCCGTCGCCGAGGCCATGGTGGCGCGCGGGGACCGGGTGTGCATCACCGGCCGGAACGAGGACGCGCTGAAGGAGGCCGTCAACGCGCTCGGACCCGACCGGGCCATGGCGGTCGCGGGCAAGGCGCACGACGGGGAGCACCGTGCGACGGCGGTCGAGCGGGTGAGGGAGGCCTACGGGCGGGTCGACCACCTGGTCAACAACGCGGGCACCAATCCCGTCTTCGGCCCCATCGCCGACCTTGACCTGGACGTCGCCCGCAAGGTGTTCGAAATGAACGTGGTCTCCGCCCTCGGCTTCGCGCAGCTCACCTGGGCGGCCTGGCAGCGGGACCACGGCGGGTCGATCGTCAACGTGGCCTCGGTCGCCGGCCTGTCGGCGTCGCCGTTCGTGGGCGCCTACGGCATCAGCAAGGCGGCCATGGTCAACCTCACCCAGCAGTTGGCCCACGAGATGGCGCCCGGCGTCCGGGTCAACGCGGTCGCTCCGGCGGTCGTGAAGACGAAGTTCGCCACCGCGCTGTACGAGGGCCGGGAGGAGGAGACCAACCGCAGCTACCCGCTCGGACGGCTGGGCGTCCCCCAGGACGTCGGGGGCGCGGTCGCCTTCCTGGCCTCGGACGCGGCCGGCTGGGTGACCGGCCAGACCCTCGTCCTGGACGGCGGGCTCTTCCTCAACGCGGGAGTCTCCTGAGACCCGTCCCACCGGGAACGGGGAGGCAGCCCCGCCGCTGCTCGCCCCACCCGGTACCGCCGGCTCCCCGACGGCGGCGCCGCTGCCGAGCACACCCCGCTCGGCAGCGGCGCCGCAGCGGTGTTTCCGGGACCGAACCGCCGCGCTGCCGGGTTTGATCTGTCCACGATGCCCGGGCGCGGCGCTGCGGTGGGGCCTGCTCCGCCGTGGACCGACGGAGTCCGCCCGGGGCGTCGGTGCGCCGCCACCAGCTGCTACTTCCAGGGCTCCGGCCCGCTGGTGGAGTCGCTGGAGGCGGGCGAGGCGGACCTCACCTCCCGCGGCCTCACCCCCCCCGAGCAGATCATCGCGTTCTGGAACACGGGGCCGGGGGAGCCCGAGATCGAGCTGAGCGAAGTGACCGGGACGGAGATCCGCCACCTCGTGTTCAACCGGGACGCCGACAATCACATTGGCCCCTTCGTGGGGAACGACAACGCGCTGGACATCCCGTACGGGGGACCGGAGCTGACCGAGCGGCTGCTGCCGAAGTCCCGGCAGCAGAGCGACCGGGCCACGGCCGGCGAGACGCTGCGGGAAGCGCGGCGGGTCCTGGCCGAGGACGCCAGGCTGCTGCCGCTGTGAAGGGGCGCGTCCACCTCGCCGCGCACGCGAGTATCGCCGGAGTGGAGTGGGCCCTCGACGCCTCGACCATCATGCGGATGTGGGAACTTCACCGGAAGTCCGGCTGGTGAGCGCACTGTCGGTGCCGACCGGTAGGTTTCCGGGCACGTGATCGCAAAGCGCACCGGAGGTTGACCGCTGTGAACGCCCCCACACTGCCCGGCTCCTGGCAGGACGTCCTCGGCGAGGAGACGGCGGAGCCCTACTTCAAAGGACTCGTCGACTTCGTCGCGGACGAGCGGCAGGCCGGACCGGTCTACCCGCCCGCCGAGGATGTCTTCGCCGCCCTCGAAGCCACCCCGTACGAACAGGTGAAGGTCGTGGTCCTCGGCCAGGACCCCTACCACGGCGAGGGCCAGGGGCACGGGCTGAGCTTCTCGGTGCGGCCCGGCGTCCGCACTCCGCCGTCACTGCGGAACATCTTCAAGGAGATGCACGAGGAACTCGGTGTCCCCGTGCCGGACAACGGCTGCCTGCTGCCCTGGGCCGAGCAGGGGGTGCTGCTCCTGAACGCCGTGCTGACCGTCCGGGCCGGCGAGGCGAACTCGCACCGGAACAGGGGCTGGGAGCACTTCACCGACGCCGTGATCAGGGAGGTCGACCGGCGGCCCGACCCGGTGGTCTTCGTGCTCTGGGGCAACTACGCGAGGAAGAAGATGCGGCTCATCGACACCGGGCGGCACACCGTGATCGAGGGCGCGCACCCCTCGCCGCTCTCGGCGCGCCGCTTCTTCGGTTCGCGGCCGTTCACCCGGATCAACGAAGCGGTCACCGCGCACGGACACCGGCCGATCGACTGGCGGCTGCCCCGGCTGGCGGCCTGAGCCCGGGGCGGCCCCGGCGCCTGCGGCGGGCGGCACCGGCGGTCGGGCCGCGGCGTCCCGCGTGAGCCTCGGCCGTGTCCCGCCGCGCGGGGGCTAGCGTCGGGTCGACGCACACCGGCACCCCAGGAGGAGCGCGTGGCCGAGTCATCGCAGGTACCCGCCGCCAGGATCCCGATCACCACCCGGATCGGGCAGGCGGTCATCCTGCACCGCGGCGGCGACCGCGAGGAGGCCCGCAACCGGCTCGCCGCCCTGTGGGAGGAGCTGGGGGAGCGCGGCGCACCGGCCCACCGCTGCACCGTCGCCCACTACCTCGCGGGCACCCAGGACGATCCGCGTGAGGCGGTCCTGTGGGACCTGCGCGCCCTGGCGGCGGCCGACGCGCTGGCCGCCGGAACGGCAGCGGACGACGCAGCCCCGGGCAGCGGCAGGCCGTCCGCGGGGGCGGTCGGCCGTGCCTCGCTGCTCCTGAGCCTGGCGAGCGACCACGCCCGGCTCGGTGACCGGACGGCGGCGCGACGGGAACTGGAACGGGCGCGGGCCGCGGCGGCGGAGCTGCCGGCGACCGACCACGCGCTCCGGGTGCGGACGGCCGTCGGCAGACTCGACCGGCTGCTCGCCGGGAGCGAGGGTGGCCGGGGCCCGTCGGCTGATCCTCAGCGGTAGACCATCCGGTCGCCCCGGGCCCAGGCCGCCCCAGGCCCCGGTCGTGCGACCAGCCGCGGGGGTGGAAGAAGGCCCCCGGGCCCCGCGTATGCTGCCCGGACGCCCCGGCCGAGCCGCGAGCGGTCCCCGCGGGCCCGTGCCGGCTCCGCGGAACCGGAGGCAGTCGAGGCACCGAGACGAGGAGCGTGACGTGAAGGTCGGCATCATCGGACTGGGTGACATCGCCCGCAAGGCGTACCTGCCGGTCCTCACCGCTCGCCGCGGACTCGACCCGCACCTCCACACCCGCTCGCCCGAGACCCTGGAGCGGGTCGCCGACACCCACCGGGTGCCCGCCGGGAACCGGCACACCGCACTGCGGTCGCTGATCGACGTGGGTCTGGACGCCGCGTTCGTCCACGCCCCGACCGAGACCCATCCGGGGATCGTCCGCAGCCTCCTGGCGGCCGGAGTGCCCACCTACGTCGACAAGCCGCTGGCCTACGAACTCGACGACGCGCGGGAGCTGGTGCGCACCGCTTCCGAGCAGGGGGTCCCGCTCGCCGTCGGCTTCAACCGGCGCTTCGCACCGGACTACGCGCAGTGCGCCGATCACCCGCGCGACCTCGTGCTGATGCAGAAGAACCGGGTCGGACTGCCCGAGGACCCGCGGCGGATGGTCTACGACGACTTCATCCACGTCGTCGACACCCTGCGGTTTCTGGCGCCCGGCGAGGTGGAGCGGGCAGAGGTGCACGGAAGGCTCGTGGACGGACTGCTCCACCACGTCGTCCTGCACCTGACGGGTGCGGGCTTCACCGCGATCGGGACGATGAACCGGAGGTCCGGTTCGGCCGAGGAGATCCTGGAGGTCTCCGGTGGGGACAGCAAGCGCGAGGTGCGCAACCTCGCCGAGGTCGTCGACCACGGCGGCCGCCCCGGCGTCCGGCGTCGGGGCGACTGGGTCCCCGTCGCACGGCAGCGCGGCATCGAGCAGGCCGCGCTGAGCTTCCTCGACGCGGTCCACGACGGTACTCCGGTCGACGCCGAGGACGCCCTGCGCACCCACGAGCTCTGCGAGCGGGTGGTCACCTCCGTGCTGGCACAGGCCGGCTGAGCGCTTCCGGTCGCGCCCCCGATCCGCCTCTCTCCGCCCCGGACCCACCGTCCGCCTTCCGCCACCCACCGCCGCGTCCCGCCGTTCGGCCCACCCACCCACCGGCCGGGGCCCGGGCTGCGGTCCCGCCCCGCCGGACGCACGCTGACGTGGGGAAGCGGCAGGGACAGGGACGGAGGAGGGCGCGGTGGCACGAGCACCATGGCGGTCGGCACTGGCACTGGCCGGACTGCTCGCGACGGTCGGGGCCTGCGCCGGCCCCCCGCGGGCCCCGGGAACCCCGCCCGGCAGGCCGCCGGGAACGGCTCGGCCACCGAGAAGGGACACGACGCCGGGACGGGGCCCGGTGCGGGCTTCACCCTGCTGGCCACCGGGGACCTCATCCCGTACCCCTCGATCATCGAGCAGGCCCGTGCCGACGCAGGGGGGACGGGGCACGACTTCCGGCTGATCCTCGCGGGGGTGCGGCCGCAGGTCACCGCCGCGGACCTCGCCCTGTGCCACGTGGAGACCCCGTACTCCCCGGAGGACTGCCCGTTCACCGGGTATCCGCTGTTCCGCTCGCCTCCGCAGCTCGCGGAAGCACTCGCGCACACCGATGACGACAGTTGCTCCACCGCCTCCAACCACTCCCTGGACGCCGCCAGAGTGCGGCACACCGGACCGATCCGCGCGCACTGCCCGGGAGGCCGGGGAGCCGACGCTGCTGCGGGCTGCGGGCTGCGGGCTGCGGGCTGCGGGCTGCGGGCTGCGCGGGTGGCCCACCTCGCGAACACATGGGCCCGGCACAGCGCGGTCAGCACGTCGAGGGTCGGTTCGAGCGGACCGTCGTACCCGATGCGCGCGAGGTACGAACGCCGCTGCTGGCCGGTCAGGTTCACGGGCGGGCCCCGGCGCCGGTGGACACGGCGGCCGACAGGGACGGCACGCCCTCGGGAACGGCCGCGGCGAACACGGCACGCAGCTCGCTCTGGCCCAGGGCCGGCGGGGCGAAGTCCGGCAGGTGGCCGGCGCCGTTGCCCGCGTCCCCTCCGGCGGCCCGGCCCGCACGCGCCGCGAGGGCGTCGAGGTGCGCCCTCCTGCATGTCCTGTGCTTCGAGCGGACCGTCGACGGCCGCGCCGGCCGTGTCCGGGTCGGTGATCCAAGCGAACAGCAGGGTCTCGTCAGAGATCGGGGTGCCCAGCACGTAGCCGTCGGCGGTGAAGGCGGCGCGCATCACCGGCCCCAGGACCCGGGCAGTGGCAGGCGCAGCTCGGTGTAGCCGCACTTGAAGGCGCGGGCCGGGGCGCCGATGCCGGCCATCTCCCGGACCACCGAGCGCTTGCCGTCGCAGCCCACGATCAGCGACGGGTACAGGGTGCGCACGCCGTGGGCGTCCTCGAGTTCGATGCCGCGCACCCCGGGGGCGGTCCCGTCGCGCCGCACCAGGGCGCGCACCGTGGCGCCGTACACCAGCTCGGTGCCGGGGAGGGCGCGGACGGCGACGGCGAGCACGTCGCGCAGCCGGACGCTCGCGGCGTCCAGGGCATCGCTGTCGAGGGCGGCCAGGAGCCGGGTGAGGGTGGCATGGGACGGGGCGCGTCGACGTCCGGGCAGGTGGCGGCGGATGCCGAGTTGTTCCAGCACCGTGGTGGTGGCGCGCTGTCCCCACTCGGTGATCTCGGTGATGGTCCGGGCGCCGGAGACGACTGCGCAAGCGCAGATCAGCAGCAAACCGACCAGGGGATACCA
>NZ_AUKR01000042.1:0-10851 GCF_000424845.1 Streptomyces sp. TAA040
CACCGGCGTCGGCCCCGGCCCGCGTCGAACCAGACGGCCGGCCGTCGGCACCGGCCGCACCGCTGCCGACGGCGGGCATCGGGCCGTACCGACACAACCACACACTGTTCGTTCTCATCGATCCGGACGCCCTCGACCACGGTGTTCTCCGCCGTCAGGGTCCGCTTCCATATGCTGAAGAGGGACACGCCGTTTTCCTGCTTGATCAAACTTGAGCTCAGACACCTCAAGGATCACAGGAAGCGGCGTGTTTCCCATATCGGCCCAGGCCACGGCACCCACACATACGGCAGGAGAGCCCAAATACGGCTAAGAACCCGCGCGCGTCGATGCCGTCGCTCTACTCTGGGAGAGTCCCATTCCCGGCCCCGGGAGGAGCGTGCGACTCGTGCCCTACCTTTCCGTCACAAGTTCGGCGGCGTTGTCCGTCGTCCTTTCGGCCGCGACCGGGTTGGCGACCAACCTGTTGACCGACGAGCTGTCCTGGGCACTCGGCACGGGCCTGGCGGTGCTCGTCGTTCTCTCCGCTGGACTGGCCTGGGTTCAGGCGCACGGCGCGTCGACGGGCGGGCGAACCGAGGTCCGTCAGGCGGTACGCAGTGGCGGCTCGATCACCGACGGGCGAGTTACTGCGCGCGGAGCGGCTACCGTCACCGAACGAGCCCGACGCAACGGCCGTATCAGCCGTTCCACCGTGCAGGCGCGCGACGCCAGGGTCGTCCGGGATGCCAAGAAGGGCACCATCGACGGTCAGCAGACGGACGCCCGAGGGTGACCGCGCTCGTCCGGGCCGACGGAAACGTCCTCGTCGACCGGGAGGAAGCGCTGGCGGCGTTCCATCGGCTGTGCCGGGATCCGCATGAGCGGCTGCTGTTCGTGTACGGCATGGCCGGGCAGGGCAAGACCACGTTGCTCTCGCATCTGGTGGACACCCTCGCTCCCGCTCACGGACTCACGGGGAATCTTCTCGACCTGGAGCACCTCACCGACTTCGAGGCGAGCACAGCCGACGGCATCGCTTTCGCGGGGCGCGCGCTGGATGCCGTAGCCCGGTGTTTCGAGATGCACAGCGGGACGGTCCTGAAGGAATACCGCCGAAGCCGCGGCATCGCGGCGGACACCGTCCGCAATTTCCTTACCTCCGTGCCACGCCTGCGGCTGCGCCAACGGGCGTCCCGCAACAGTTCGATCTCCAATGTGTCGATCTCCTGGGAGGGACACAGCGACGGGCGCCGCCTGGCCCTGCTGCGGGACAACGAACTCAGCCGCATGACCGAGGCATTGTTACGCGGCGTGGCTGCTCACCGGGGCGAACTTCCGCCCGGCGCCCGCCACATGCTGTGCATAGACACCTCCGAGCGCCTGCACTTCCTCGACGGGAGTGCAGCCGACCGGGCGGACGGCGGCAACGGCGTCCGCCACTGGCTCGTGTCCGACGTGCTGGCGAACCTGCTCGACGCGTGGCCCGGACTGGCCGTCGTACTGGCGGGACGCGAGCCGCTCACCCCGCCTGCGGGGCATCGCGCCGAACAGGTCCGGCTGGACGCGTGGCGAGAGCACCACACTCACACCTACCTGAGCGCCCACGGCATCACCGCACCCACAGCGGCCCGCTCCGTGCACCAGCTTTCCGGTGGGCTGCCCTTGTGGGCGAACGTGCTCGCCGAGATCTGCGCGACAGCCGGATCCCCGGCCTCGGACCTTGTGCTGCCGACGTCCGCCTACGAGCCGGATCCAATGTGGACCTCGAGGGTTCTACTCTCCAGGCTTCCGGAGAAGCGCCGCCGGGTAGTGGCCGCAGCTTCAGTCCTGCGTCGCATCGAACGTGACGCCCTTGTCGCTCTCCTCGATGCCGTGGACCCGGCTCACGCGGCCCTGGCCGGTCGCGCTGCCCACGTGCTGGAAGCCGCCGGAGACCAGGGCGGCGAGCCGCATGCCGACGGCCTGTCCGGCAACTGGTTCGAAGACCTCTGCTCATACAGTTTCGTCCACAGTCAGCGCACCCCATCCGGCGGGTTCGAGCACCGCATGCATCCGCTGGTGCGAGGCGCGCTCCTCTCCTACCTGGAGCGTGAACAGACCGGTCAGCTGCGCATCCTGCACAAGGCGGCCACCGGCCACCACCACGCAAGGGGCAACTGGATGGACGCGTTGTTCCATGCCCTGTCGACCGGGGAGGACGCGGCGATGGCAACCTGGAAGGAACAGCTCGACCTTGCCCTGTCCCGCTACGACTTCAGTACCTCTCTGCGCCTTGTGGAACTCGTCGTCTCCGACGATGCGGGTCCGGCGACGGCCGACCGCGCGCAGCTCATGGTGGAGGCACACATCGCGGCGGGACGGATCGCCTTCTTCCAGATGCGCCTCGACGACGCCGAGATCAGTTACCGCCGCGCCCGGGACATCGCCGACGAGGGGGGTGACCGCGTCGGGGCAGCCACAGCCCTTCTACACCTGGCTGAACTGAGCCACCGCAGACTGGACGTGTCGAAAGCGGCCGAAGCGGTCGACGACGCGTTGATCTTGTTCGAACGGGAGCACCATGTGCGAGGGCGCGCCGAGAGTCTGCACCGGCTGGGACATCTTCGGTTGGCGCACATGGACATCGCCGGAGCCAGCCAGGCGGCCGCCGACAGCCTCGTCCTGTTCCGCGCCCAGGGTGACGCGCTGGGCCAGGCCCGCGCCCTGGAGTTGCTGGGGCACATCCGGCTCGGACAGGCCGACCTCGCGGGTGCCAAGGAGCACATCAAGATCTCGCTCACCCTGTACGACCGCGAGGAAGACTTGCGTGGCCTTGCTTCCACCCTGGGGCTGGTCGCTGACATCTCATTACTCCAGGGATACGTAGCGGAGGCCACCGAGGCGGCGGACCGGGCCCGAAGCATCTACCGACAGACCGGTGACGCCTTCCGCGAGGCAGGAGCGGTGCACATCTTCGGCAGGGTCCGGCTGGCGGCGGGCGACCTACTTGGGGCGGAAAGCGACGCCCGCGTCGAATTGTCGGTGCACGAACGTACGGGCAACCGGCTCGGGCAGGCCAATGCCCTGCACTTGCTCGGCACCGTCCATCTTGCCGCCGGACGGACCGATGAGGCGGTTCAGGCGGCACTCGGCGCCCGCACACGGTACGAAGAGGTCGGAAATCCCCTGGGTGCGGCACACGCGATGCAACTCCTCGGCCGAGTCGCCCTTGACGAATGCCATGAGGCCGACGCTGAGCCCCTGTTCACGCATGCCCTCGATCAGTACCGGCGGGTCGGGAATCCGCTGGGAGAAGCCGACGCCTTGTACTGGCGCGCCATGTGCGAAGAACGGCTCGGCAGACCTGCTGATGCCCTGGCCGACGCAGAGGCCGCCGCCGACATCTACGCCAGGCTGGGCGGCAATCGGGGGCTGGGAGAGAGCGCATCCCTGGCCGCCCGACTGCACCTGGCTGCCAGCCGCTCCGATCGCGCGGAACTGCGGCTGCGGCAGGCACGCAAGGCGTTCCGGCTGATCGGCAACACGGAGAACGAACCTACTGCAGGCGGCTGCTGATACTGCAACAGAAACAGGGAGTCCATTGGATGGCGTCCTGCGGCCGCTGGACGACGCCACTCGACCTCGACCTCGACTTCGTTTCGACCGAACCGAAGCGGCCTCATCGAACGCTTGAGAACCGCGAACGGCGAGATCTGCAAGTCTCATGCCCAGCCAGCCCTCCATGACGGACATGTCCATCACGCGAATGAGCAGCTCAGACACCACGACCACCGACTGAGCTGCTCATAAACCAGGGGGCCGGCCGGTTCTCCACGTCCTTACCGGCGAGGATGCAGGCCGTCCAAGGCTGGCGGATCGTGATGCCCCGGATCCAGGTGCCCGGGTCGGCGGTGTGGGTCTCGCTCATGCCGCCCGTCCCAGGGTGCTGGTGCCCGGCCGTCCGGCGCGGCGGCCGTTGATGGAGGGCACCGTGGCGTGCTGCGGTCCGGCGAGGATGGCGCGGCCGGTGTGCTTGCCCTCGTACATCGCGGCGTCGGCGGCTCGCTGGAGCACGCCCAGGTCCGTCGTGCCGAGGACGTCGGGGGCAGCGGCGCCGACCGACGCGGCGACGTCGACCAGGGCGCCGTCGTCGACCTCCACCGGCTGCGCGAGCAGCGCGGTGAGCTGGGCGAGACGGAGCTCGCGGCGGGCAGGTGCGATCCGGACCGTTGCGGCGAACTCGTCCCCTCCGAGCCGGCCGACCGCCCCGCGGCTGCCCGCCCAGGCGGTGAGCCGGGTCGCGGTGGCGGCCAGGACGCGGTCGCCGGCGGCGTGCCCGCCAGGTCCGTCGTTGATCTGCTTGAAGTGGTCCAGGTCCACCAGGACCGCCAAGGCGCTGGCGCGGTACCGGTCGGTGATCTGCTGGGCCCTGGCGGTGTAGCCGTCGCGTCCGAGCAGGCCCGTCAGCGGGTCGCGTCGGGCGGCGGACAGCTTCCGGTGCAGCGCGAGCGCGTGCACGGTCCAGCCGGTCAACGGCACGGCGAGGCTGGTGATGAGTAGAGCGCGTTGCCCGATCGGGCCCTGTGCGCGCACGGTGAAGGCCATACTGGTGACTCCCTCTCGTCTTGTACGGGATGGGTAGGCCCGAGGCAGGCGTCGGTTACCAGGCCGTGAGCGCCTGCCTCGGGGCGTATCTACAGCTCGTAGCTGCTCGTGCTGGTCCAGCTGAACGGGTCGCGCCAGGGGCCGGCCTTCGCCGCCGGGGCGGTGACGCTAGAACGGCGGCTCGTCCGGCCGGGTCGGAAGCGGCAGGAGCGGGTTGCGGAGCTCGCGCCGGTCCGACCAGCAGGGGCACGCCTCCATCTCCGGAGTCGCCCCACTGACCCACCGGCCGCCCGCGCCCCGGCAGCCGGGGCAGGAGCGGCGGGGGCGGGGCGAGAGCGTGATGCGGTGCCGGTCGGCGTGCAGCTGCCAGCGGCCGGCCTTGCGCACGGTGGTGGCCGTCGCCGCGGCGAGCGGGACGGCGGCGGCCAGCAGCAGAGCGGCGCTTAGGCGGCGGGCCACCAGCGGGCGGCGGGGGATGAGCACGGGCGGTTCCTCCACGGGGCGGTCGTCGGCACGCACGACGCCCTCCGACGTGCTCGTCGGCGGGCGTCGTGGGGTGGGGTTCAGAGGCGGTGGATGCGGCGCAGCACGGCGGCGACTTCGGGGCGCTGGGCGGCGATGCGGGCGGCGTCGATGGTGCGGGCCGGGCCGGTGGCGGGCTCCGGTGCTCGGGGTGCGGGGACGGTCGGCTGGTTGCCGTTGGTCTTCACGGGCGTTCTCCCTGTGGGTGGAGGGTGGTGGCGGCCGGGCGCAGGACTGGCCCGCCGGCGGCGACGCCCAGCAGGACAGCGCCGTGGCAGTGGTCGGGCTCATCGGAGTCCGGGAGCGGGCACCAGCAGGCGAGGTCCCGGCCAGCAAGCTCGGTGCGGGCGGCGGCCACCAGCTTGGGGTGGCTGCGCAGATGAGGGCGGTAGGCAGCCGTCGCGAAGCGGCGCGCGGCCTCGGCGGTGGGGAAGTCGCCGATCGGTGACCCGAGCGGGTGCGTCACCAGCCAGATCCCGGACCGGGAGCGGATGACGCGGTTGGGGTTGCCCCACCGGGTGCCGCGCCCGACATAGACAGCCCCCGGGGGCATGCCGGGCTGGCCCTTCCGGCGCGCGCGCTGGAGGCGGGCGGCCATCACGCACCACCGGCATAGACGCGGCCGTCACGGTCGGCCGCAGAGTGCGTGCGCACGCCCGTGAGGTAGTCGAGGACCACCCAGAGCCGTTCGCCGGCGGGGCCGAATTCCGAGGCGGTGATCGAGACGTACGTGCCGTGGCTGATCTGGTTGTAGAGGCGGTGGTCGAGGCCGGGCCACTGGGTGGCCATGTCCGCCCGGCTGATCCGGCCGCCGAACGCGGTGACCGGCTCGCCGTCGCGGGTCGTCGCGGTGACCGGCTCGTCCTGGACGCCGCCGTGACGGTAGTCGTTGATCCGGACCGTCAGACCAGCGGCGTGCGCGGCATCGACCAGGCGGTGCAGCAGCTCGGCGTCGGTGACGACCAGCTCGACCGCGGCGCGCTGCTCCCACCACAGGCCGTCCACGCCGGTGCCGGCGCACCCGGGCTGGGAGCAGGTGGTGATGTATCCGGCGCGGCACAGGGCGACGAGGGTGGGCACCAGGTGCTCGGTCTCCTCGTCGGGGCCGTAGCGGGCGGCGTAGCCGGGGCGGGAGGCGATGGCGCCCTCCAGCCACAGGGCCATCAGCTCGCCGAGGTCGGCGACGGTTCGGGCGGACTTCCAGCGGCGTCGGTCAGCGCGGGTCATCCACGGGAGTTTCGGCATGTGTGCACTCTCCTGATCGGGGCGAGGAAGTTGGTGTCCACGGCCGGTGTCCGGCCGGGAGTGGTGCTTGCCGGGGTGCCGGTGGGAAGAATGGGAGGGAGAGGAGGGGTGGTTATGGCGTGGTTTCGGCGGCGGCCGGACTTCTACTTCGATGAGGTGACCGGCGACGGCGTGATCTGGCCTGCGGGCACGGATGAGAAGGGCCGGGTGTACATCGATGTCGAGGAGCCCGTTGAGGTGCTGATCGACGGTGTGGTCATCGATGGGGAGATCTGGGACGCCTACGTTGATCGGGATGGCCGTCTGCGGCTGACGGAGTATGAGGTGCAGGGCTAGGTGGCAGGTGTTCACTGCTGGATGCGGGTGCGGGCGATCGCGCCGCGGGTGGTGATGCTCTGGTGGTGCTGGGTGACAGCGCCCCGGTAGTGGTGGTGGGTGGTGGGCGGGGCGGCGGTGCGGACGTGGCGGATGACCGTGCCGATCGCGATGGCGACGGCGCTGATGCCGACGAAGGGCACAGCGATGGCGGCGACGCCCCAGATGGTGAGCTGGGCGAGGCCGGCCGTGGCGACGTAGATGCCGACGCCGGTCAGGGCGGCGAAGCAGCCGAGGCCGATCCCGGCCACGGCGACGCCGGCGGCCCATTCGGGGACGACGCGCCGGTCGGGCTGGTGGACGGGCGGACTGTCGCCGTGGGCGGGGACGGGGGTGGTGTCCCGGTTGGCCGTGGTGAGCGGGGTGTGGGGGTCGGGGGCGTAGGCGGCGGCGATCAGCCGGGCGGCCTCAGCTTCGGCGTTGGCTTGGGTGTGCGGCTCGTTCGGTGCGGGGGTGCTCATGAGGGGCCTCCTGGGTGCGGAATCGGGTGCGCCCTCCCCGCCGGGGCGACGGGGAGGGCGCGGTGGCGGCGAGGTGCTGCCGGTCAGTCGGGAAGGGTGTAGATGCCGCGGCCGGCGCGGTGGAGCTGGCAGCTCGTGCAGAGCTGGCTGGCGGTGTTGCTGACCGTGGCGGGCTGGACGTCCTCTAGGCGCTCTTGGATCTCGCGGAGCTTCATCGCGCCGTGATCCGCCAGCAGGTCGAGGATTCGCGCTTGCACGGTGGGCGGTCCGGCCGCCGCCTGCGGGGTGCCGAGGAGTTCGTCCAGGCCGTCGTCGATGTCGTCCGGGTCGTCCTGGTCGTCATGGTCGTCTCCGGCGAGGAGCTGCTCAGCGTGCGCGAGGGCGCGGGTGTGCTCGGCGTCGAACACGGCCTGTTCTTCGGGGGTGAGGTGTGGGGGATGGGGGCGGATTCGTAGAGCTCGATCAGGCGGGTGTACTGCTTGTTGGCGTCCTTGTCGGCGCGCCAGACCCGCATGCGGGTGAGACGTCCCTGCCGGGTCAGGTTGGCCATGTCGGCAGTTGTGGGGCCCGGTGGTGTCTCGTCACCGCGGAAGGCGGCGTCGACGTCGTCGCCGCCGAAGGTCTCCGGGACCGGCACCAGGTCGACGCCCGGAGGGAGGATCCCTTCGGTGGCCATGTGGGAGGTGGTTCCGCTGGTGGTGCGGCCCAGCCACACGGTTCCGGTCTTGGCATTCGCACGGAGCTTGACCTTGTCCCCGAGATCAGCGGAGTGGATGCCCTGCGCGGCGAAGCGGATACCGAAGCCCATCTTCCGCCCGGTGATCTGGAACTTGCTGATCAGACCGAGCACCCAGGTCTTGAAGGCCGGCGGGATGTCCGCCTCGGCCTCCTCGGCCAGGATGAGGTTGAGTTCATCGACGGTGATGATCGCCAGCCGCCAGGGATCGTTGATGCTGAACGCCCCCCAGCCGTTGGTGCTGGAGACTTTCTGCCGGTACTTGGCGACGGCGTAGGCGGCGGCGAGCGCCGCGGCGACCGCGGCGATACCGGCGCCGAAGTGCGCGACGCGGCCGTTGGCCTCCGGCAGGCTCATCCCGTCTTAGGCGTCCGCCACGATCGAGACCACGCCGTTGATCCGCTCGGCGATCAGCAGGGTGTTCAGCGCCACGCTCTTGCCCGCGCCGGGAGCGCCGACGAACAGGTCGTTCGTGGCTCCCAGACCGGGCTTGTACAGGTTGATGCGGGCCGGTCGGCCGTCGTGCTGGAGGCCGAAGGCGATCTCACCGCGGTCGTTCATGGTGAGGTCGTCGGCGGTGGCTTCGCGGATGGTCAGCAGCGGGTGGGTCTCGTAGACGGAGATGATGCCGTCGCCCATTCCGTTGGTCTGGCAGACCACGAGTTCCAGGTCGTCGATCTTCAGGGCGCGGGCGATCGCCTGGTTGGGCAGGCGCAGTACCTCGTCGGCGGCGGCGCGGACCCGGAACGCCAGCCGGTTCGGCTCGACCTTCGTCTCCAGCAGGTGCACGCCGTCCAGGGGACCGCCGGGTTTGGCCAGGCGGGCGCGCCACAGCGCGGCCAGGTCCGGGTCGATCCCCTGCCCGCCGCCTGGCCCTTCGCCGTCCCCGAGGCTGTCGAGGTCGAGGGTGGTGCGAGCGGTGATCAGCTTGTGGCCGGGGCCGTGTCCGGGCATCGGCTCCAGCGTGACCGTGCCCTCGGGCAGGTCCCACACCGCGGCGAGCGCGGCCGGGGACAGGTGCGGGACGGTCTTGCCGGGTGGGGCGACCAGGACAGCGCGGAAGTCGGGGCGGCCCGGGTTGAATCGCCCCGGTTCGAATGGAGACTCGATTTCGTGAAAGGATCGAGTCATGGCACGACCTTCCCGTTACCCGCTTGAGCTCCGCCGTCGCGCGGTGCGCATGGTCGCCGAGGTGGGCGACGACTACCCGAACGAGACGGCCACCCTGCAGGCGGTGGCCGAGAAGCTCGGCATCGGCTCCCGCGAGACACTGCGGAACTGGGTGAAGCAGCACGAGATCGATGCGGGGACACGTCCGGGGGCGACGACGGAGGAGTCCGCCCAGCTCAAGGCGTTGAAGAAGGAGAACGCCGAACTGAAGCGGGCCAACGAGATCCTGAAGGCCGCGGCGAGTTTCTTCGCGACCGAGCTCGACCGGCCACACACACGCTCGTAGCGTTCATCGACGAGCACCGGGACCGCTTCGGCGGCGTCGAGCCGATCTGCAGGACGCTCACCGAGCACGACTGCAAGATCGCCCCTTCCACCTACTACGCCCACAAGAAACGCCTCAAAGCTCCCTCCGCCCGTTCCGTGCGCGACGAGGAACTCAAAGAGCGCATCCAAGAGGTCCACACGTCCAACTACCGCGTCTACGGGGCCCGGAAGATCTGGCGCGAACTGAACCGGCAGGGACATGCCGTGGCCCGCTGCACCGTCGAGCGCCTCATGCGCGAACTCGGCATCACCGGCGCCGTCCGCGGCAAGAAGGTGATCACCACGCTGCCCGGGGGGCAGGCCGAACGGGCGCCGGACCTGCTGGACCGCGACTTCGTCGCTGCCGCCCCGAACCGCTGCTGGGTCGCGGACTTCACCCACGTGAAGACCTGGACCGGTGTCGTCTACGTCGCCTTCGTCGTGGATACGTTCTCCCGCCGGATCGTCGGCTGGTCCGCGGCCACCGTGAAGGAAACGGTCTTCGTCCTGGACGCCCTGCAGATGGCCGTGTGGCAACGTGACCGCGACCAACACCCGGTTCAGCCAGGCGAGTTGATCCACCACTCGGATGCCGGGTCGCAATGTCTTCCCGGCCGCGGCGGGGCCGGTGACGATCAGTGAGGGCCGGGCGGTGGTCTTCTGGTGGCGGCCGAGCAGCATCAGGGTGCGGACCTGGGTGGCGAGGGTGTTGATGGCGGGGGTGCGGACGGTGACGAACGCGGAGTGGTAGGCGAGGCGTTCTTCCGTGCTGCGTGGGGCGTCGCCGGGCTGGGGCGGGGTGGGGGGTGGGGTGGTGGCGAAGTCCTCCCAGCCCTGCCAGGTGGTGATCGGCCACTCCGGTTCGCTGTCATGGGCGTCCGGCCACGCGCCGTCGGCGCGTGTGCGGGCAGGCTTGCTTGCCGGGCCGGCGGTGGTGATGTGCGGGCGGGTGGTCACCAGTTGAGGGCTTCCTGGGCGGGGTCGTAGAGGCCGAGGCCGGTGTAGGGGACGGGGGCATCGGCGGTGTCGCCGCCGGGTTCGTCCTCGCCGTCGGTCTGCTCTGCGTCGTCGGGGAGATCGTCGAGGCTGTCGTCGTCCCAGCCGTCGGCCTGCTGTGGGTCCGGAGGGCGGGTGGCGGCTGTGGGCGGGGGTGTTTTCAGGCTCTCCTGCCGTATGTGTGGGTGCCGTGGCCTGGGCCGATATGGGAAACACGCCGCTTCCTGTGATCCTTGAGGTGTCTGAGCTCAAGTTTGATCAAGCAGGAAAACGGCGTGTCCCTCTTCAGCATATGGAAGCGGACCCTGACGGCGGAGAACACCGTGGTCGAGGGCGTCCGGATCGATGAGAACGAACAGTGTGTGGTCGTGTCGGTACGGCCCGATGCCCGCCGTCGGCAGCGGTGCGGCCGGTGCCGACGGCCGGCCGTCTGGTTCGACGCGGGCCGGGGCCGACGCCGGTGGCGCGACCTCG
>NZ_AUKR01000043.1:0-10693 GCF_000424845.1 Streptomyces sp. TAA040
GAGCGCGGGCTGGGGGTGGACTGGTCGGGGGCGTTCCCGGGGGCGCGGCGCGTCGCACTGCCGACATACGCCTTCCAGCGCAACCGCTACTGGCTCGACGTTCCGACCAAGAGCTGGGACATCGCCTCGGCGGGTCTCGCCACGATCGGACACCCGCTGCTCGGTGCGGCGGTGCAGGTCGCGGACTCCGATGAGCTGCTGCTCAGCGGCCGGATCGGGCTGGACACCCACCCCTGGCTCGCCGACCACGCGGTGTCGGGCCTCGTCCTCTTCCCCGGCACCGCCTTTCTCGAACTCGCACTGCGTGCCGGGGCCGAGACGGACTGCCCGGTGGTCGAGGAACTCACCCTCGGATCGGCGCTGGTGCTACCGGACGAGGGAGCCGTCCACCTACAGCTCCGGATCGCCGCGCTCGACGGCGACGGTCGGCGGGGGCTCAGCGTGTTCGCCCGTACGGCACGGGACGCCGACGCGCCCTGGACCGAGCACGCCACCGGCACCCTGGCACCCCGGCCCGCCGGGGACCCGGCCGCGGTTGGTCTGCTGAGCTGGCCGCCCTCCGGTGCCGAACCCGTGGACACCGGCGACCTCTACGAGCGCTTCGCCGAGGCCGGCCACCACTACGGCCCCGCCTTCCGCGGTATCCGTGCCGCGTGGCTCCGCGGCGGTGAGGTGTTCGCCGAGGTGGCGCTGCCGGAGCCGCAGCACGCCGACGCCGCCGGATGCGTGTTGCACCCGGCGCTGCTGGACGCGGCCCTCCAGATCGCCGCACTGCTGCCCGACCAGAACGGTCGGGCCCGGCTGCCCTTCAGCTGGAATGGTGTGACCTGCGGGATCACCGGGGCCACCATGCTGCGCGTACGGCTCGCCGCCGACGCGCCGGAGGCCGTGACCCTGCACGTCCACGACCTGTCCGGCCGGCAGGTGCTCGGCGTGGAGTCCCTGCTGCTGAGGCCGCCGGCCGAGGGCGGGCCGCTCTCCGCGACCGCCCACGCCGACCTGCTGTACCGCCTCGACTGGACCCCGGCCACCGAACCGGCCGGCAGCGCCGTGCCCACCTGGGCCGCCCTCGGCGGTGCCTTCCCGGGCGCGGTGTCATGGCAGGACCTCGACGCCCTGGGGGCTGCCCTCGGAGCGGGCGCCACCCTCCCCGAGGTGATCGTGGCGACCGTCGCCACGCCGGACCTGCCCGATTCCGCCGACCGGGTCCGCGCCACCGCACACCAGGGCCTCGCCCTCGTACAGCAGTGGCTGGCCGACGAGCGGTTCGCCGCGGCCAGGCTGGCCCTGCTCACCACGGACGCGGTACGTACCGGACCGGTCGACCGTCCCGTCGAGCCCGCCCAAGCCGCGCTGTGGGGTCTGGTGCGCAGCGCGCAGGCCGAGCACCCCGGGCGTTTCGTCCTCATCGACGCGGCCGGGACCGGCGAGCCGGCGGACGCCCTGACCGCGGCGCTCGCCGCCGGGGAACCCGAGCTGGCACTGCGGACCGGCCCGCCGCTGCTGCCGCGCCTGGTCCGAGGCGGACGGCCGGACGACACGCTGTCCCTGCCGGACGGCGCCGCCTGGCGGCTCACCACCGACGGCCGGGGCTCCCTGGAGGACATCACGGCGGAGCCCGCTCCCGAGGCCCTCGCCCCGCTGGGCAAGGACGAGGTACGGATCGCGGTGCGCGCCGCCGGTGTGAACTTCCACGACGTCATCGCCACGCTCGGACTGGACCCCGACCCCGAACAGCAGGGACTGGGCAGCGAGGGCGCCGGAACCGTCATCGAGGTGGGCCCGGGTGTGGACGACCTGGTGCCCGGGGACCGGGTAATGGGGGTCTTCGGGGGTGCGTTCGGCCCGACCGCCGTCGCCGACCGCCGCACCGTCGCCCGGATACCCGCGGGCTGGTCCTTCGCCCGCGCCGCATCCGTGCCGGTGGTGTTCCTCACCGCCTACTACGGTCTGTTCGATCTCGGCGGACTGCGGCGCGGGGAATCGGTACTGGTCCACGCTGCGGCCGGCGGTGTCGGCATGGCGGCGGTGCAACTCGCCCGGCACGCCGGTGCGCGAGTGTTCGCGACCGCCTCCCCCGCCAAGTGGGACGTCCTGCGGGCCGGAGGGCTGGACGACGGAGACATCGCCTCGACCCGGACCACGGAATTCGCCGGGAAGTTCCTGACGGCCACCGGTGGCCGGGGCGTCGACGTCGTACTCGACAGCCTGGCGCGGGAGTTCGTCGACGCCGGTCTGCGGCTGCTGCCGAACGGCGGCCGGTTCGTGGAGATGGGAAAGACCGACGTTCGAGACCCCGAGACAGTCGCGCGGCAGCACCCCGGGGTGCGCTACCGGGCGTTCGACCTGATGGAGGCCGGTCCGGAGCGTGTCGGCGAGATGCTCGCCGACGTCCTGGGCCTGTTCGAGCAGGGAGTGCTGCATCCCCTGCCCGCCACCGGCTGGGACGTCCGGCAGGCCCCGGCCGCCCTGCGCTCACTCAGCCAGGCCCGGGGTGTCGGCAAGAACGTCCTGCTGCTGCCCGCTCCGCCGGACCCCGAAGGGACCGTCCTGGTCACCGGGGCCACCGGCACCCTGGGACGGCTCCTGACCCGGCACCTGGTCGTCGCGCACGGCACCCGGCACCTGCTGCTGGCGGGTCGCCGGGGCGGCTCCGCCGACGGAATGCCGGAACTGGTACGGGAACTGACCAGGCTCGGGGCGTCGGTGACCGTCGTCGCCTGCGACGTCGCCGACCGCGCCGCGCTCGCCGACCTGCTCGGGGCGGTGCCCGCCGCGCACCCGCTGACCGCCGTCGTCCACGCGGCCGGTCTCCTGGACGACGCCACGATCGCCGGGCTGACCCCGGACCGGCTCGACCGCGTCCTGCGGCCCAAGGCGGACGCGGCGCTTGCCCTGCACGAACTCACACGTGACCTCGACCTCGCGGCCCTGGTCCTGTTCTCCTCGGGCGCCGCCCAGTTCGGCGCGGCCGGGCAGGCGAACTACGCCGCCGCCAACGCGGTCCTCGACGCCCTCGCCACCGAACGCCGGGCCGAAGGACTGCCCGGCCTGTCCATCGGCTGGGGCCTGTGGGAAGAGCGCAGCGAGATGACCGCCGAGGTCACCGCGGGCCGGGGCGCCGGGGCGGGCGCACTGACCTCGGCGGAGGGCCTGGCCCTGTTCGACGCGGCGCTGGACTCCCCCTACGCCTACCGGCTCGCGGCCAGGATCGCCCCGTCCGTGCTGCGGGCGGACGACCGGCTGCCCGCCGTGCTCCGCGGCCTGGTACGTCCCGCCCGTACCGGCGCCGCCGCGGCACCGGCCCGCTCGATGGCGCGGCAGCTCGCCGAGCTGCCCGAGGCCGAGCTGTACCGGACCCTGCTCGACCTGGTGCGCGGCAACGCCGCGGCGGTACTCGGCCACAGTTCGCCGGACCTGATCCGCCCGGCCCGCCCGTTCAAGGACGTCGGCTTCGACTCCCTCACCGGGGTCGAACTGCGCAACCGGCTGGTGTCCTCGACCGGGCTGCGGCTGCCGGCCGCGCTCGTCTTCGACCACCCCACCCCGGAGGCACTGGCCCGCCACCTCGCCGAGCGGACCACCGCCGCCAGCCCGACAGGCGACGCGGCGGTCCGGGCCGGGATCGACACCCTGGAGACCCTGCTCGATGCCCTGCCGCCGGAATGCCTGAGCGACGAGCTCGCCGCCCGGATAGGGGGAATGCTGTCCCGCCCGCGGCCCGGCGGGACACCGGCCACCACCGCCCGCCCCACGGGCGACGTGGACGACCTGGCCCCCGACCTGATCGAGGCGGCCAGCGACGACGAGGTGTTCGACTACATCGACCGGCAGTTGGGATCCACATGACCAGGGCACCGGCCCGCGCGCCTCGCACATCCCGAGACGAGACCCGAGCAGCCCGAGACGAAAGCAGCGGTGTCCAGTGAGCGACCAGAGGATGCGCGACTACCTCAACCGGGTGACCATCGACCTGCGGGACACCCGGCAGCGGCTCCGGGAGGCCGAGGCCCGCGCGAGCGAGCCGATCGCGATCGTGGCGATGAGCTGCCGCTTCCCCGGCGGTGTCCGCACCCCGGAGGACCTGTGGGAACTGCTCGCCGAAGGCCGCGACACCGTCGCGCCCGTCCCCGGCGACCGGGGTTGGGAAACCGCCTGGCCCTCCGGCGGCACGGTACCCGGGCGGGGGGCGTTCCTGGACGGTGCGGCGGACTTCGACCCCGACTTCTTCGGCATCTCGCCCCGCGAGGCGGTCGCGATGGACCCGCAGCAACGGTTGCTGCTGATGGCGTCCTGGGAGGCCGTCGAGCAGGCCGGTATCGACCCGCTCACCCTGCGGGGCAGCCGTACCGGGGTGTACGCCGCGGCCATCGACCAGGGGTACGCCACGCTGGGCTCCGGCGCCGCCGAAGCCGTCCAGGGGTTCCTGATGACGGGGAACTCGATGAGTGTGATGTCCGGGCGGGTGTCCTACGCGCTCGGACTCGAAGGCCCCGCCGTCACCGTGGACACCGCCTGTTCGGCCTCGCTGGTGGCGCTGCACCTCGCGGCGCGGGCCCTGCGGGCCGGTGAGTGCTCGCTCGCGCTCGCCGGTGGGGTCAGCGTGATGGCGCTCCCGGCGGTGTTCGTCGAGTTCAGCCGGCAGGGCGCGATGTCCCCCGACGGCCGCTGCAAGCCGTTCGCGGCGGCCGCGGACGGCACCGGCTGGGGCGAGGGCGTGGGGATGCTGCTGCTGGAACGGCTGCCGGACGCGCGCCGCAACGGGCGTACGGTGCTGGCCGTGCTGCGCGGCTCCGCCGTCAACCAGGACGGCGCCAGCAACGGCCTGACCGCCCCCAACGGACCCTCCCAGCAGCGGGTCATCCGGGCCGCCCTCGCCGACGCCGGACTGTCCGCCTCCGAGGTCGACGCGGTGGAGGCGCACGGCACCGGCACCACTCTCGGCGACCCGATCGAGGCCGACGCGCTGCTGGCCACGTACGGCCAGGACCGGCCCGCCGGACGTCCGCTGTGGCTGGGGTCGCTGAAGTCGAACATCGGGCACACCCAGGCCGCCGCCGGGGTCGCCGGGGTCATCAAGACGGTCCTCGCGCTGCGGCACGCTGCCCTGCCGCGAACCCTGCACGTGGACGCGCCCACCCGGCACGCCGACTGGTCCTCGGGCGCCGTCGAACTCCTCACCGAGGCCCGTGACTGGCCCGCCGTCAACCGGCCTCGCCGAGCCGGGGTGTCCTCGTTCGGCATGAGCGGCACCAACGCGCACGTCGTCCTCGAACAGGCACCGGAGCCGGAACCGGCCGACGGACCGGAAACAGTGACCGACGGGCCGGACATCGTGGCCGGGCCGAGCGCGGGGGCCGGTCCGGCGTCCGGGCCCGGGCCGTCGGCGGAGCCGACGGGCGCGTCCGGGGGCGCGTTGGCCTGGGTGCTGTCCGGCCGCACCGCGTCCGCGCTCGGTGACCAGGCGGCCCGGCTGCGCGCCCGGCTCGCCACGGACGCACCCGCACGGCCGGCCGATATCGGGTTCTCGCTGGCGGCCACCCGGTCCGCCTTCGAACACCGGGCCGTGGTGATCGGCGACGGGCACCCCGCACTGCTGGACGGGCTCGCCGCCCTGTCCGGACCGGGCACGGACCTGCCCACCGGCCCAGCCTCGGCCACCCCCGCTGACGTCGTCGCGGGAACCGGCAGGGTCGTCGAGGGCGGGACGGCACTGGTGTTCCCGGGCCAGGGCTCCCAGTGGGCCGGCATGGCACGGGACCTGCTCGCCACCAGCCGCGTCTTCCGGGACCACCTCGCCGCCTGTGCCGCCGCCCTCTCCGCCCATGTCGACTGGCGGCTTCCCGCCGTCCTGGAGGGTGCTCCCGGGGCACCCTCCCTGGAGCGGGTGGACGTGGTGCAGCCGGCGCTGTGGGCGGTGATGGTGTCACTGGCCGCGCACTGGGAGTCCTGGGGCATCCGGCCCGACGCCGTGGTCGGGCACAGTCAGGGCGAGATCGCCGCTGCCGTGGTGGCGGGAGCGCTGAGCCTGCAGGACGGGGCGAAGGTCGTCGCCCTGCGCAGCCGGGCCATCCGGGCGCTGGCCGGACTCGGCGGCATGGTCGCGGTGTCGCTGCCCGAGGACCGGGTCCGCGCCGAGATCGCTCCCTGGGCCGAGAAGCTGTCAGTGGCCGCCGTCAACGGGCCCGCCGCCGTGGTGGTCTCGGGGGAGCCCCGGGCCCTCGCCGCACTGCTCGCCCAGTGCGCCGCACAGGGCGTACGGGCCCGGTCCGTACCCGTGGACTACGCCTCGCACTCGGCCCAGGTCGAACGGATCAGGTCCGAAGTGCTGGCCGCGCTGGCCGGCGTACGCCCTCTCCCGGCCCGGACTCCCTTGTTCTCCACCGTCACCGGCGACCGGCTCGACACCACGGCCATGGACGCCGACTACTGGTACCGCAACCTCCGCGGGACCGTCCGCTTCGACGCGGCCGTACGCTCCCTGGTCGGGCAGGGCCACGAGGTCTTCGTCGAGGTGTCGCCGCACCCGGTGCTGACCACGGCCCTCCAGGACGCCGCCGAGGCCACCGGCGCCGCGGAGCCGCCCGTGGTCGTCGGCACCCTGCGCCGCGACGACGGCGGACTGCGCCGGGCCCTGCGTTCGGCCGCCGAACTGTGGGTGGCGGGCGCGGCCGTCGACTGGTCCGCGGTGTACGCCGGCACCGGCGCCCGCCCGACCGCCCTGCCCGGATACCCCTTCCAACTGCGGCGCTACTGGCTGGAGCCGGAGGCGGTGCCCGACACCGGACCGGCCGCCGCCGACCCGCACGACACGGCCTTCTGGCACATGGTCGACCACGACGCCCCGGCCGAGCTCGCCGCCCACCTCGCCGTGGACGAGGACGCCCTCACCCCCGTACTGCCGGCCCTGCGGGGCTGGCGCAAACAGCGGCGAGACGAGAGCGTCATCGACTCCTGGCGCTACCGCGTCGGCTGGCAGCCCCTGCCCGACCCGGCGGCCGCCACCCCCGCTGCCGGCACCTGGCTCGTCGTCCTGCCCGCCGGACACGAGGACGACGCACAGGTACGCGGCCCGCTGCTCGCACTCACCGAAGCGGGCGCCACCGTCGTCACGGCCGAACTCACGGCCGACGCCGTCCGCCGCACGGACCTCGCGGACACGCTCGCCAGCGCCCTCGGCGACCGCGTCCCCACGGGCGCGCTGTCGCTGCTGGCCGCCGCCGACCAGCCCCACCCCGACCACCCGGCCCTGCCCACCGGGACGGCACTCACCGTCGCACTGGTGCAGGCCCTGGGCGACCTCGCCCTTGCGGTACCCCTCTGGTGCGCCACCGCCGGGGCCGTGTCCACGGGCCCGGACGACCCGGTCACCCACCCCCGCCAGGCACTGGTCTGGGGCACCGGACTGGTGGCCGCGCTGGAACTGTCCGCCCGCTGGGGCGGACTCATCGACCTGCCGCCCGAGCTCGACGCCCGCGCCAGGACCCGGCTCACCGCCGTACTGACGGCCTCCGCCCCCGGCACGGATGGCGTCGGCCGCGAGGACCAGCTCGCCCTGCGCCCCACCGGCCTCCTGGCCCGCCGCCTCCGGCGTGCCCCCCGGAGCGACGGTCGGGCGAAGTCCTGGAGGCCCCGCGGCACCGTCCTGCTGACCGGCGGCACCGGAGCCGTCGGCCCGCACCTCGCACGCTGGCTGGCCCGCAGCGGTGCCACCCACCTCGTCCTGCCCGGCCGCCGTGGCCCCCATGCGCCCGGCGCGGCCGAGCTCGCCGCGGAGCTGGCCGCCCTCGGCGTACGACTGACCCTGCCCGTCTGTGATCTGGCGGAGCGTCAGGCGGTAGCGGCGCTGCTCAGTGGCCTGGAGACGGCGGGCGACCCGGTCACCGCGGTCGTCCACGCGGCCGCCTTCGTCGCGCTCGCCCCCCTGGACGGCACACCGATGTCCGCGTTCGAACAGATCGTCGCCGCCAAGGCCGCCGGCGCCGAACACCTCGACGCCCTGCTCGACCGCGAACTCGACGCCTTCGTCCTGTTCTCCTCGATCGCCGGAGTCTGGGGCAGCGGCGACCACGGCGCCTACGCCGCGGCAAACGCCTACCTCGACGCCCTGTCCCAGCACCGCCGGGCCCGCGGCCTCACCGCCACCACCGTCGACTGGGGCATCTGGCAGGCCGAGAACCCCTGGCAGGACCGCATCGCCCCGGAGGGCGCCGACCTGTTCAAACTGGAGCAGCACGGCCTGCCCCGGATCGCCCCCGACCTCGCCGTCCACGCCCTGAGCCAGGCGCTGGGCGACGACGAGACCGTACTCGCCGTCGCCGACGTCGACTGGGAGCGGTTCGCCGCCGTCTTCACCTCCACCCGCCCCAGCCCGCTGCTCACCGGTGTCCCCGAAGCCCGCCGCGCCCTGGAGGCCGCGACCGGCGACTCGGAGATGCCCGCCGCCGCACTGCTGCGCCAACGGCTCGCCTCCCTCGGCGAATCCGAACAGCACCGCCTGCTGCTCGACCTGGTCCGCACCCACGCGGCAGCCGTCCTCGGCCAACCCACGGTGGACGCGATCCGGCCCGGCAGAGCCTTCCAGGACATGGGCTTCGCCTCCCTCACCGCAGTCGAACTCCGCAACCGGCTCAACACCGCCACCGGACTGCGGCTGCCGTCCACCCTGATCTTCGACCACCCGTCGTCCACCGCGCTCGCCCGGGAGATCCGCGCCGAACTGCTCGGCCGACAGGCCACCGAGCCGCGCCCCGCCGACCCGGCCCCCGCCGCACACTGGCCCGCGCCCGACGACGAGCCGATCGCGGTCGTGTCCATGGCCTGCCGCTTCCCCGGAGGCATTGGCACCCCCGAAGACCTGTGGCGTCTGCTCGCCGACGGCGGCGACGCCGTCTCCGACTTCCCCACCGACCGCGGCTGGGACATCGAAGCCCTCTACGACCCCGATCCCGATCGCCCCGGCACCTCGACGACCCGGCGGGGCGGTTTCCTCCACGACGCGGCCGATTTCGACGCGGAGTTCTTCGGCATCTCGCCGCGCGAGGCCCTGGCCATGGACCCTCAGCAGCGACTCCTCCTGGAAACCACCTGGGAGGCTATCGAACGCGCCGCCATCGACCCGGCCGCCCTGCGTGGCAGCCGCACCGGAGTGTTCACCGGCGTCAACTACGCCGACTACGCGGCCGTGGTCGCCCAGTCGGAGGAAGGAGACGGCCACCTGCTCACCGGCAGCGCACCCAGCGTCGTGTCCGGCCGGGTCGCCTACACTCTGGGCCTCGAAGGCCCCGCGGTGACCATCGACACGGCCTGCTCCTCCTCACTCGTCGCCATGCACCTCGCAGGCCGGGCGCTGCGCGGCGGTGACTGCTCCCTCGCCCTGGCCGGCGGCGTCGCCGTGATGGCGACCCCCGGCGCCCTCATCAGCTTCTCCCGTCAGCGGGGACTCGCCGAGGACGGCCGCTGCAAGGCGTTCTCGGAGGACGCGGACGGCATGGGCATGGGCGAGGGCGTCGGAGTACTGCTGCTGGAGCGTCTGTCGGACGCCCGCCGCAACGGACACCCGGTACTCGCGGTGGTACGAGGCTCCGCTGTCAATCAGGACGGCGCCAGCAACGGCCTCTCCGCCCCCCACGGCCCGTCCCAGCAGCGGGTGATCCGTGCGGCTCTCGCGGACGCGGGGCTGACGGCGTCCGAGGTGGACGTGGTGGAGGCGCACGGCACTGGCACCACTCTCGGCGACCCCATCGAGGCCCAGGCCCTGCTGGCCACCTACGGCCAGGGGCGGCCCGCCAACCGGCCCTTGCTGGTCGGCTCCCTCAAGTCCAACCTCGGCCACGCCCAGGCGGCATCGGGTGTGGCAGGGGTCATCAAGACGGTGCTCTCCATGCAGCACGGGCAGGTGCCCCGCACTCTGCACGCCGACAGGCCCTCCGGCCACGTCGACTGGACGCGCGGAGCGCTGGCCCTCGTGACCGAGCAGCAGCCCTGGCCGCCCCACGGTCGCCTCTTCCGGGCCGGAGTGTCCTCCTTCGGCCTGAGCGGCACCAACGTCCACACCGTCCTCGAACACACCCCCCCTGAAGACGACGGCCCGACAGCCGAACGCACCCCCCTGCCGGCGGTGCCCTGGCTGCTGTCGGCGAAGAGCCCGCGGTCACTGCGTTCCCAGGCCGACCGCCTACGCCGCCACCTGGACGACCTGGACGACAGCCCCGTACCCGGCTCGCGCGACATCGGGTCCGCCCTGGCCGCGCGCACCGCCTTCGAGTACCGGAAGGCACTGATCGGAGACCGGCACCAACTCCACGCCCTGCTCGGCCAGATGGCCGACGACAACTCGGGAGGGTGGGACGGCGGTCGCACGGTTGACGGTCGTGTGGTGTTGGTGTTTCCGGGTCAGGGTTCGCAGTGGGTGGGGATGGCTGTGGGGTTGTTGGGTGGGTCGGGTGTGTTTGCGGGGCGGATGGCGGAGTGTGAGCGGGCTCTTTCTCCGTATGTGGAGTGGTCGTTGGTGGAGGCGTTGGGTTCGGAGTGTTTGTTGGCGCGGGTTGATGTGGTGCAGCCGGTGTTGTGGGCGGTGATGGTGTCGTTGGCGGAGGTGTGGCGGTCGTTCGGTGTGGTTCCGGATGCGGTGGTGGGTCATTCGCAGGGTGAGGTTGCTGCGGCGTGTGTGGCGGGTGGTTTGAGTTTGGAT
>NZ_AUKR01000044.1:0-10591 GCF_000424845.1 Streptomyces sp. TAA040
TGAAGACGACCGCACCGATCCAGAGCAAGCTCGCCGGGCACGGGGTGAAGCCCGCCGAGCACTACCCCGACTCCGGCCACCCCTCGGCCGACCTGATCACCACGGCCCTGGAACAGGGCATCCGTATGGTCACCCCGGTCCTCCTGGACCACTCCGCGCAGGCCAGGGCCGCCGAAGGCTTCGACAAGAACGCCTTCACCATCAACTGGAAGACCCGCCAGGTCCGCTGCCCCGCCGGGAGGACCAGCTCCCACTGGAACCCCGTCAAACAGCACGGCACCGACGCCATTGTGATCACTTTCAGCGTCCTGACCTGCCGCGACTGCCCCTTCCGGCAGCAGTGCACCACCTCGAAGAACCAGCGCCGCATACTCACCCTGCGACCGAAGGAACTCCACGAGAACCTCGCCCGGGCCCGCACCGAGCAGAAGACGGAGACCTGGAAGAACAAGTACGCCCTCCGGGCCGGTGTCGAGGGCACCATCAACCAGACCCTCGACATCACCGGCATCCGCCGGGCCCGCTACCGCGGCCTACCGAAAGTCCGCCTCCACCACGCTTTCTCCGCCACCGCACTCAACGTGATCCGGCTCGACGCCCACTGGACCACCGGCCCCCACGACCGCACACGCACCAGCAGACTCGAACGGCTCAGCTACCGACTCTCCGCCTGAACGAATTGCGCAGCAGAGTCGCTCAGCCCAGCAAAGATCGCCCGATCGAAGCGCCGCCGACGCATGCAGTGACGCAAAAGCCCAGGTCAGACACCGTCTGACCTGGACTTGTCGCTGAGCCTCCTGTCGGATTCGAACCGACGACCTACGCATTACAAGAGGGTGCAAGATCGTGACGGGTGATGGCGGGAGGTGCCGCGGAGTCCTGTTTTCCCAGCTCAGGTGCCTGAGCCTCTGGATCACCTTGCCGCCTGATCCGCCCGTGCCATCCGGTCCGCTCACGCATCGCTCACGCACGCCGGACGCGTCGCCGTGTCCCGTGCGTACCAACATCACGCGTCAGGATCCCAACACCCTCGCCACTCTACTCACCATGGGATGCCCATCCCCGGAAGGCCGAGGCGACAGCCTCCGCGTGAGCCGATCCGCTCGCATGATCTCCATCAGGCCTACCCACATCTTGAGAGTATCGGCGGCTTCTCCCTATCCTCGGCCCCGCGGCGCCACACAGGTACGTTCGGTGAAGAACCAGCCCCCTTTGGAACAGGTGGCGCCCAGAACCCGACCCTTCTCCCGAAGCCACGGATAGCGGCCTTGCAGTTCTACGAAGTTGTCGTTCGTCACGACCGTCGCACCGGCTTCGTCCGCGATGACCGCCACGAGGGCATCGCCCTTGCCCTCAGTACCGGCCGGAGGCTGGATGATGTCCCCCTTGCCGAGGGCGGCCTCCACAGCGTCACGTTCCACATCCGCGACCTTGTGGCGAAAGTTGGCGTCGACCACGACATGAATGTCGGCCTCTGGGTACTTCTTGGCCAGCGCCACCCGCGCGGCCTGAAGCTGAAAGAAACGCGGGTGATCGTCATCCTCGTAGACACCCGGGCGTACCGGTGAGTGACCGATCCAGGCGAGATTGGATCCGTCGACGACCAGAGTCCGCGGACCGCCGTCGAGTAGCGCTGGCCGCGCCTTCAAAGGCATGGGAACGGGGCGAGCGCCGGCGACCAATGCAGTCGACCAGAGGGAGTCCGGATTCGAGCTGCCCTTCAGCAGGCGGTCCAACTCCTCTTGTACCTCGGGCGTGGGGCCACCCGAACCGAAGCTCTCGACCTCTTGGTCGACCACGACCTCGCCCGTGTGCTCCAGGGTGGCCTTGACATGGAGCAGGCCGTTGGAGTCATACGTGTACTCCAGGTCGAAGCGGGACTCGTCTCGGACCCGCGGCGAGGGGTAAGTGAGGGTGAGCTCGGTGAGCTGCACGTTGTCGCGATGGGCGAGCTCCTTGTCCGGGTCTCCCTCCCAGATCTCCACGGACAGCTTCCGCGCGTGGTCCTTCTGCGGCGTGTAGCTTTTGCGTTCCTTCCAGGGCAGCGGTGAGTTCCTGGGGATGATCTCGCTGAACCGCTTGCCTCTCGCGGAGTCCTTGACCATCGTGCCGAGCGCATGGCTGGTGGCAACCTGGATAACCCCCTCGGTCTCACCGGCTAGCACCGCCGAGGCGATCGAAGCGCCGCGCGCGACTGCTGCCATCGGGTCGCACAGTTCGGTGGGCACGGGCTCCGTCTGGAGCGCTTCGGCGACCGCGGCCCGCACACTGGGGATCTGGCTTGTGCCACCGATCATGAGGATGTCGTCCACATCGAGCGGGGCCATGTGCAGGTCTTTCAGGCACTGCTCCACAGGCCCGAGGGCCCGGTCGACGAGGTCGCCGATCGCCTCCTCCAGCTCAGCCTGGTGGATATCGACACCCACGCCGTCGGGGGTGACCACCGTGACGAACGGCTGGGAAGAGAGCAGGATCTTGCTCCGCTCCACGTCCAGACGGAACTGCCGCTCCTGCGCCGGAGTCCAGGCCCTGCGCCGGGGTGCTCGTCCGAGGACGAGTTCACGCAACCGCCGGTCGATCTCCAGACCGCCCAGCTCCGTTACTCCACGAGAAGCGCGCTCTTCGAAAAAACCGTCCGAGTAGTCGAGCACGGTCACGTCGATGGTGCCACCGCCCCAGTCAAAGACCAAGATCTGGGAGTCCTCACAGATGTCGTGGACATACGAGATGGCAGCCGCTGTGGGTTCGTTGAGCAGGGCCTGGACGTCGATGCCGGCGAACCGGGCCGCGGCCCTGGTCCGGTATCGGGCAGCACCCGTGGCGTTGGCGGGAACAGTGATGACGGCGCGATCGATATCAGTGAGGTTGTGCTGGGCGCCGTCACGCATGGCGCTGAAGACACCCGCCGCGACGGTGGTCGCCGCGAAGCGCCTGCCCTGAATGGTCACGTACTCGTCGCTCTTGAGGAGCCGTTTACAGGCTTCGGCCGCTTCCTCGGAGCGAAGCTTGGCCTCCCAGCCGAACAAAGGGCCGCGCCGAAGCGAGCTGGCGCCCACGACCGAGGGGAAGAGCTGTTCGAACCCCGGCCGTCGCCAGTCGGCGTCAATGTGGTGGGCATCGAGCGGCAGCACCTCGGCTTCATCATGCTGCCACTGGGCCACGACGGAGTTGGTCGTACCGAAGTCGATTCCTGTTGGGATCACTTGGCGTCATCCCCCTGCGCATCCACCGCGCTGGTCCCATCACAGACCGGCAGGGCCCTCGGGGCCGGAATTCGGCGCAGTTGCCCGGCGAGCAGCAGCTTGTCCGTCCCCTGGTCCACATATGCCGGCCGGACCAGCTCGAAGCCCTCGCCTTCCCCCTCGACGACGACGAAGAGTTCCTGCTCGTCTGGCTCCTCGACCACACGGACGCCCATGTCGATAAGGGAGGCGCGCACCGCACGGCGGATGGCCTTCGCTCCCTGTTCGGGCGTGCTCGCGAGAACATCGGTCTCGACCATCCGGGCGATGTGCTCGTCCCGTGTCCGGAACGCCTCGAGCACGCCCTGTCGCAGTGCAGCGCTGACCATGGCCGGGGTGGGACGGACGTCCTGCGGAATCTGAACGATGAGCTCCTCGGCCCGTTCGGTGAACCGGGCGAGGAGCTGCGCCGGGTGGAGGAGTTCCTCCGGCCTGAGGGTGCGCAGCTTCATGCCCGCCGCGAACTCCCTGTTCTCCTTGCGGCGAATGCGACCCGTGGGCTTCTTGGCCTGTCCGGCCGCGTTCGGGCTGCTCTTGCGGCGTGCGGACTTGCTGCTCATGAAGTCGTCCTGTGATCGTGATCGGGGCGCCGGGGCGCGGTAAGTAGGGTGGGGAGAAGGTCGGCGATCGCGCGGAAGCGTACCGTCGCGAGGTCCTCATCGGCCCGGTACGTGGTCCGGCGCGGCATAGTGGCAGTACGCGGTGCCAGGGACTCTGGTCTCACTGTGGGCAGTCGCAGGGACGCGGGGTCCAGCGGCAGTACGAAGAAGTCCGACCAGTCCTCAGTCCTCTCCGCCTGCTCGATCCGGCGCTTCGCCCAGTTGGCCTGCGTCGCCAGATCGAGGTCGTCCTTGTCGACCCGTCTGCGCTCGCGCCACTGGTGCTTCCAGTGCTCACTCTTGTGCGGCAGCCCAAGCTCCAGATACGGGTTGGCAGGATGGTCCCGATCATTGCGCATGGTGCCCCGCCGACGATCCAGGAGAGCCAGGTTGTCCTCGACCCGCCGGTCGGTGCGGGCGACGCGCGCCAACGAGACGTATGCAAGGTCGAGATCGTCGTCGAGCAGCGCAAGGTAGGCGAACATGTTGCACGCCTCGGCAGCGTGCTCGGCTGGCGAGCCATGGTGATCGACGAGCTTGTCGACCTGCGCCCGAGCCTTCTTCCTCTCACCCTGGCAGATGAGGTCGTACGCATGCCGCAGCGCCACGAGGGCGTAAAATGGCCCACGCGCCGGATTTACCGCGACCCTCGGCTCCCACAGGGAGCACATCAGCCGCCACAGCCCGCGGTCGGCGGGGATGTCCGGATCCCAGGAGCCCGTCACAGCACCATCCCGCACCTTGCGCAGGCGGATCACCTGCTCGCGAGGCAGCAACCCCTCCAGTTCCTTGAGAACAGCTGTCTCACCATCCGCGATGCACAGGAGCAGGTCGTAGAGGCTGCCAGGCGCCGGCTGGACCGGCTCGCCCGCCAGGAACGCCTCTCGCTCTCCGGGCTCGTCCCAGCCGAGAGAGCGGGCGAGGGCGGCATCCGACTTCTCTGGGGCGAGTCTGGCGAGCAGGTAATGCTGCTCGTCCGCGTCCGCCCGCATAGCCCACGGCTTATGACCACGGTTCAGTACGCCTGCCTCGATCAGGTCGTCGATGACGCCGAGGGGCGCCCAGGGGACGATGGCCCCCAAGTGGCTTGCGGTCAGCTTGCCCAGGTCTTTCCGGGCAAGGGCCTGTTGAAGCGCGAAGGCCCCAGACGGGTCCTCCCCGGGTCGGGGGAGGTCCTCCGAACCCAGACCGGTCGCCGGGACCGCTCCCATGATGACCGCGAGCCGGCGCTCACCGGCGAGCGAGAGCCAGGGCAGGCCGACTTCGTGGACGGCTGAGAGCACGGCGGTGGTTTGCGCGACGGCTCGGCCCGGCTCAGAGGTTTCGAGCAGGGCCTTGACCGCAGGAAGAAGTTGAGGTGTCGGCTGTCCGTCCAGACAGGCACGGATGGTGTCAGTGCTCCACCGCAGAGCTCCGTCCTCGACGTTCGTGGACTCCAACAGCCCACGCAGCACGCTCTCGACACAGGCCACCGCCTCCGCGCCGAAGACTCCGGCCTTACGCCACTTGCGCAACGCGAATCCGTCGACCACGTTTCCGGGGCCGGTGATCGCGCCGGATCGACGAGCGGACCGCCGCGCCCGCCATGCCTCGACCATCTCAGCCCGCGTCATCGACCCCGCAATCGGCTCTGTCCCCGTTCCGAATCCGCTGCCGAGCCGATCGAACGAAGCGTCCTCGTTCCCCATGCGCCCCCGCTTGTCTCCCGTGTTCGCAACCCGCGTCGTATTTTGACAGGACTTCCTGCTCCGACGGCAGGGCCCCAGCTAGACCACTATGTGCTCTGCGCCCGGCCCAGCCCAGGTCCCGTCGGCGCGCCAGGCGAGGAGCACGCTGAAAGCACCGTCGACCGCGTCGACCACCCATGGCTCCGTCGGCTCGCCGCCCAACACAGCGACGAGGAACTCCGCCTGGCCCTCGGTACGCAAATGGGACGCCTCCATGAGGTGCAGCGCTGACTCCCGAATGGACTGGTACGTGCTGTCCTCGCTGCCCAGTACGTCGAAGAGCACGGTGCCGTTGGCTCGCGTGCACCAGGCATCCACGAAGGCACTCTCCCCGGCCTCAGCCGCACTGTCGTACAGGTCCGCGAGCAGGCGGTGCCGGAGCGCTTCGTGACACCGGTCCGCCCGCGCCACCAGCACGGCGGCGGTCACCAGGCGTTCCAAGCCGCTACCCGCCTCGTTCGGACACTCTTCCTCCGCCCGCTTCTTTTCGACCAGTTGGGGTGTCGGGTCAGTGGCGGACATGGTCCCCCTTCGGGGCTGGGGAGGGCTATCGGGGAAGGTCAGCTGTCCGCGGTACTCCGTTCCAGGTTCGTGCACGGTGAGCAGGGACCGGCCGTCGGGCGAGAGCCGCCACTGGAAGCGGCTGCCTTCGACGATGACAAGGGTCTCGAACAACTCGACGTCCGCGGTTCTCAGGTCATCAGCAAGCGTCCACCGCATCGCATGCACGAAGGCTTCATCGACCATCCCGCGTATCCGCCCTACCCGCTCGTAGCCAGCGCAGGCCGAGGCAGTGGCGTGCACTGCGCCTGCGTTGAGTAAGCGGACCGGCTCCACGGCACCGAGCGGTGGTCCGCACTCCCGCACCGACGCGGTTAGCCCCGATCTCCGCGCGGCCCGTGCGTCCTTGCTCGCCCTGGACGCGACGCCCGCCTCGAACTGCGCGAAGCTCCGCTCCGCGTGCACCGCGTCGTAGCCCGTGATCACATCAGCCTCGGGACTGAGCACCATGCGGAATCCCGCAAGGTCAAGCACCCAGGTGCCGTCCGCGGCGCGCAGGTGCCGGGCCCGCTCCACGAACGGGGCCAGCATGGCCTGCAATTCCACCGCTGCCTCACGTAGACCGCCCCGGTGCCGTACAACGAAGGCCCCGCACGCCCCCGAGCTGACCCGCACGGCGTCAAGCTGCCGCGCATCGAGGTTGAGACAGGCCTGGTCCTGCGCGCCAACCAGTTGGGCAAGGCGGCGGGGCTTTGCCACGATCACCGGTTCAGCAACGCGGAAGCCCCCGCAGGGGGCTGTTCTGCACCACTTGTCCGCGTGGTGGGTGTAATTGATGCACGGAGTCCCATCAGCAAGGTATCGACTGCACCGGCTCGCCGCAGGCTCCGCGGCAGAGCCGCCCGCGTCACGCGGGGAGGAAGCGGACGCGGCGGCAGGTGCGCGAACCGGGACGGGGCCGCCGATCTGCGGAGGCAGAGGGAGGGTGTGGACGACGGTAAGCGACTGGGTGCAACGTGTCAGCGCGATATACAAATGCTGCAGGCCCACGGACTCGTCTGCGATGGTCCTGGCCGGCTCCACCACGACGACGTGGTCGAATTCCAGGCCCTTCGCCTCAACTGGAGTGAGCACGGCAAGGTTCCCGAGACTCTCCGGACCGAGCGCGCGCACCATGTCGCTGCCCCGCTCACCGCCTGGAGGCACGATCACGCCGATCGAGCGTTCGTCCGCTCCGGCAGGCGCGCTCGCTCGTAGGCGTGCCACGGCCTCGGCGGCCAGAGTGCCCACGTTGGCCCCTTGGACCACGGCAACGTCCGCGCCCGTCTCGCGCACTGATTCGGGCACTGCCACGCCGGGTGCGCAGTGCCTGCCAAGCCGGGCCACGAAGTCCATAACCTCTCCCGGCACGCGGAAGCCCCTGCGCAGCTGAGTGACCCGCCACCCGTCCTGGCCGGCGAGCGCCTTGCCAAGCCCGCCCCAGTCCTGGTGGAGGTATGGACCGGACGACTGTGCGAGGTCGCCGAGCACCGTCATCGAACCGCTGGGGCATCGACGTGCCAGGGCTCTGGCCTCCATTGGCGTGACGTCCTGTGCTTCGTCGATGACCAGGTGCCCGTACACCTTCTGGGGGCGTCCGGCCAGTACATACTCCAGCTCATCGAGCAGGACCAGGTCTTCGCGGCTTAGCCTGGTGGGCGGACACGCCGTGAGGCTACCTGGGCTGGCTCCCGGGCGAGGTGCGGTGAGCAGGTCCAGCTCGGCGGCCGAGAGAATGCCCTCGGCGGCCCGGCTGAGGGTGGACCCGCCGGTGAACAGGCCCCGCAGCACGTCCAGGGCCGCAAAACTGGGACAGATTCGTTTGAGAAGGCGTACGACGGGACGAGCCTTGGCTGTCTCGGCCAGGTAGTCGATGTCGGCAGGGCCGGGCAGCAGCCCGACGTAGACATCGGTCAAGTGCTGCGTGATCTGCTGTACGCACCGCTCCCGGCGCACCTGGTACGGACTGTCGCCACCCAGCGCCGCACCAGCGATCTCCGCAATCTCCTCCACAGGCACCACGACTTCGCGGCGGTTCAGCTCGTAGGTGAAGACCGGCCCACCCACCAGCGCGGTCAAGCGTTCCGCCGAGCTCATCGTCTCGCAGTTGACGGCCCTGCGCAGCACCTCAGCCATCCTCGGGTCGGCCTTCAGCGCTGCGACCGGGCGGGGGTCCCGGGGCGACGCTGCCGCTGACCAGAGCGCAGGCAGTTCGAGCAGCAACAGTTTGTCGGCGCCGAGTTCGGACAGGGCGACACCTACGTAGTCGAGGAACGCCCGATTGGGGCCGATGACGAGGATCTCCCTGGCTGTCCGGTGCTTGTTGTCCAGCAGCCAAGTCACCCGGTGCAGGCCGACCGCTGTCTTGCCCGTGCCCGGGCCGCCTTGGATCACGAGTACGCCCGCAGGCTCCTCCGCCACCAGCTGGAGCTGTTCCCGCTGGATGGTCTCGACGATGTCATGCATCGAGCCGTCGCGTGCACGGTCCATCTCGTCGACGAGCGGATCACGCCACACCGGTTCTCCAGCCGCCGAGTTTGGCATGTCGCTGGCGACAGGTGCCGTGAACGTCCCTGGTAGCACCGGTCGTCCCGCTTCGGAGCCGTGGAGATCGAGATAGCGCTTGACCACCTGTTGATCACAGATGATCTGACGCAACAGCGACACTTGCCCCGGATTCTGCTCACTGGTCAACCGCCAGTTGACTGCAGCCTGCGAACTCCAGGAAATTACCACGGGATTCCGCTGCTCATCCCGCACTAGGCGGCGCCCCACGTAGAACGTCTCGCGCCCCTGTCCTTCGTCGACATCGGCCCTCATGAAGACGAGGGACTTGCCTCCGGTGTCGAGAGACGCCAGCTCCCGCTCCCAGGTTCGCCGGACGTCGATGGAGTCCTTACCGCTGGCTGCGGCGTCGAGACCGCTCAGCTTCGACGCCTCCTCCCGGGACCGCTCCAAACAGGAATAGGCGTGATCGACCGCGCGCTGTTCCGCAGCGAGCACGGCTGCCCGTTCAGTGCGCTTGGGCATCCTCGCTCTTCCCCTCCTTCCCCATGCAACGCGGCGCGGCGGCGAGCACGATGGGTGTTCGCACTGTAGGTGCGCATTGAACGTCGCTCCGGCTGCACACGTGGCTGGCGCTCGGTGCCCTCTCAGCCTTCCTCGTCGAGTCCCTCCTCACGCCGGCGTCGACGTTGTACTCGCTCGGTGCCCCGCTGGAAAGCTTGTCCTTTACCGATCTCGGCCTTTCGAGAGTCTGTTGTCGAGCTTCTGACGGCACCGACATCTTCGCTCCCGCCTCAAGCACCTTCCCTCACCTTCGCCGCAACCGCCCGTTGTCACGTCGCCGACGGACGGAATCTTTAGCCCCAGTACCGGCGATGGACTTGATCCGCACCAACCCGCGATCTCTCGACGACAGCTGCCCCCAGACCAGGAACTCACGACATCCGCTTCACCCCCGACAACCGCCATTCAGTCACCGCCACTGATCAGCTGGAACTCGTTGTCCATCGGGCTGATTCACCAGTCGCTGTCTCGGCTAGCCTATCTTTTGGAAACCTCCCCAACAGCGTCGCTGCCGACAACCGTGAAGACATAGTCTCCTGCCCCTTCGCGACAGACCAGTCCTCGTAAGCGATCTCGTTCACCGCGCTTCGCCCCCACTGCACGCTCGTCCAGCGGTTGTCCATCGACGTCCCCGAACGGCAGCCCTCGGGCCGGTCAGACGCAACGAGACCCGTCCACAGAAGGCAAACGGACCAGGACAGCCAGGACTGACGGTTGCGTCCCGGGAAGAGCGCCCCTCCTCGATGCTGCGAGAAGGCGATTCGACGTCTTTACTCGCTCTTCTTGTCGCCTTGTTCGTTGTCCCCGAACAGACGGCGGGCTCGCTCGGCGAGACCTGTGGAGAGCTTCTCCGTGACCGAGCCGGCCCGGCCAAGGGTCTCGTTGCCGAGGCTCACGGCGGCATCGACACGCCTCGCACCTGTCACAAGCGCCTTGTCCCTCGCCTCGGTAGCTGCGTCCGCCCATCGCCTGGCCTCCGACGGCTGATAACCGGACTCGATCCCGAGTCGGGCATGAAAGCCGTGGACGTCCGTAGTGACGTGATTGATCGACCGGACCAGGGTCGGAGACTTGTTCGGATTCAGCAGCACCTTGGCGTTGGCCGTACCGGCAGCCGTATTCATCCTGGCCACCAGACGCTCGGTGGTCCGCGAGATGTGTTCCATCCGGGCCTTCCGGGCAGCCTTCAGCCCGAGACGGTGTCCGTTCAACTCGTCCGGCGACGCGTCCAGCACCCGGTCCAGTTCGAGCACGACGCCCGCGTCCTGCAGTTGGAAACACCGGGCCAGAACGGCGAGCCACTCACGCACCTCGGACTCGGCGTCCTTGGCCGTCGCGGTGAGGTCACCGATCTTGGTCTTCTGCTCCATCTTCTCCGCGAGCGCGTCGAGCTGGCACAAGGCGTATGCCTGAG
>NZ_AUKR01000045.1:0-10411 GCF_000424845.1 Streptomyces sp. TAA040
AGTCTGCGGCGGCCGGCTTTGCGCAGGGCGGCCGGGGGATGCGTGGTGCTCCAGGAGCCAGGTGACGGCCCGGTGGTCCAGGCGCGGGCCGAGGACGCGTTCCAGGCTGGGGTGGAACTGGGTGAGCAGGCCGCGTATCCGGTTGCTGGTGCGGGTGGCCTCGGCGGCGAGGTCCTGATCGAAGCCGACCAGGACGGTCAGCTCGGCGGTGATCTCGTCGGTGAGTTCCAGCGCGCGCAGGGTGTGGGGCAGGGTGCGGGCGGCGTCCGCGATCACCGCGGCGTCCTTGGCGTCGGTCTTCGCCTCCCCCGGGTAGAGGTCGGCGATCCGGCGCATGGCCAGGCCGGGCAGGTAGGCAACGCGGCAGCCGGCATCACGGGCCACGGCCAGAGGCAGGGCGCCGATGGAGGCGGGCTGGTCCACGACCACCAGGACGGTACCGAACTTCGCGGCCAGCTTGTCGAAGACGGCCCCCAGTTTCGGCTCGCTGTCGGGCAGCCGCTTGTCGAAGACCTTCTTCCCCGCCGGGGTGAGCCCGTGCCCGTGATGGGCGCTCTTGCCGACGTCCAGGCCCAGGAACACCCCTACGTCTTCGGTGTCGAACATCGCGCCCTTCCCAGGGGTTGGCGGTGCCGGCCTCGGCAGTGGTGTCGTGCGCGCGCATCCACGTTATACAGACCTGCCGCCCGCGAACTGCCCGGCATTGCGCCGGACCGGACGGTAGCCAGACCTCTCATCAGCGTCTCCGACGACACCCCCAGGCCCGGTGACACCACCCCCCAGGTCATGCCTTCGACAGGGGGACACAGTCATGCCGGGCCCGGAGGCCAGCGGCCCTCTTGCAGGACCACGAAAAACATAACGGGGGGGGCGGGCGGTCATGCCGGGTCGAGGGAGAGGAAGTGCCGCAGGTAGCGGGGGCCGATGTCGCGGAGCGAGAGCAGCACGTAGAAGTCGGCAACCCCGAACTCCGGTTCGTGGGCGGGCTCGCCGCACACCCGCGCGCCGAGGCGCAGGTAGCCGCGCAGCAGCGGGGGCAGGTCCGCGCGTCCCAGCGGCTCCACGTCAGCCGGCGGCTGCCAGGGGCGGTGCGGGGTCACCCGGTGTGCCTCGGGCGCGAGATGGCGTTCCAGGACCCGGCGGCGGACCCCGGCGGCCGTCCGTCCGCCGTCGGCGAGCGGTACCGAGCAGCAGCCGGCCAGCCAGTTGTGCCCGGAGTCGGTCAGGTAGCGCGCGATCCGGGCCCACATCAGGGCGATGACGGCGCCGTCACGATGGTCGGGGTGCACGCACGAGCGGCCCACCTCGAGCAACCGGTAGGTTCCCACGACGCTGCCCGTGGCGGACTCGCGGATCAGCAGGAGGTCGCAGTGGGCGTCGAACGCGTCGGCGTCCGGTTCGGGTTCGGGGCCGTCGAGGCGGGCGCCGAACTCCTGGGCGAACACCTCGTGGCGCAGCCGCTGGGCGGCGCGCACCTCGGCCGGATCGCGGGCGAGGGAGACGGTGTACCGGGCGGCGGCGTCGCCCGTCTCGGGGGCAGTGGAGCCGAGGGGCGGGTCGGCGGCGGTGTACGGGGAGCGTGCGGCCGGGGGCGCGAGGGGAACGGTCACGGGTGGTGGCTCCTGTTCCGGGCAGAAGGACCGCAGGGACAACGGCGGCTTCCTCCTTCATGTCCGGGCGTCCTGGCCTGTACATGGCGCTCGCGGAGCCCCGGGATGTGCGACGCCTTAACAGGTCGGCCGCCGGGCGGTGGCTCCGGGGCGCCGCCGGGGCCGGAGGGCCGCCGTGGTCCCCGCGCGCGGGGCCACCGCGCGCACGCCTCACCCGCGGTACCGGGCCGCCGGTCCGGGTACCGAGTCAGGAGCACCTCCCGTGGCACGCCCCACCGTCGTCCTGGTTCAGCAACGGGTCGCGCTGCCCTGGATCTTCGAAGGCGCGCACCGGGCCGGCATCGACGTGGTCCTCGTGCCGCGTGCGGGCGGCACGCCCCGCCCCGGGGAGCTGCCCCCGGCGGTGGTGGAGGTACTGCCGCTGGACGTGGACGGCGACCCGGCCGGGGCCCTGGCGGAACTGCGCCGGCGACACGCCCGTGCCCCGTTCGACGGTGTCGTCACGCTGCACGGCCCGGCGGTGCCGTTCACGGCCCAGGCCGCCGACGCGCTCGGGCTCCCGGGGCTGCCGCCCGGGGTGGCCGCCCGTCTCCACGACCAGGGGCTGACCCGGTCAGCGCTCCGGGCCGCCGGAGTGCGGACGCCCGCGTCCGTGGTACTGCACGGCGGGGCCGGGGACGAGGGCCGCGCCGCGGCCCACCGGCTGGGACCGCCCGTCCTCGTCGGGCCCGCACGGGGACTCTCCCGGCCGGGACTGCGCCGGGCGGAGTCCGCCGCCGAACTCGACGCCGCGATCGACGCGGCACGCAGACCACCGGGCGGCACGGTGCCGCCCGGTGGTCTGGTCGTGGAGGAGATCCCGGACGGTCCTGAGTTGGCCGTCGAGTCGCTCGTCCATCGCGGCCGGGTACGGGTCCTCGCCGTCGGGGAGAAGGGGTCCCCGACGGTCCCGCGCACCGCTGAGCCGACGCACCGCGTGCCGACGGCGCTGCCCGCCTCCGTGCGGGACGCGGTGGTCGCCGCGGTGGTGGACGCGCATCGCGCGCTGCGGGTGGCGGACGGCCCCACGCACACCCGGTTGCGGCTGCGGGGCGGCATGGAGCCCTGCCTGCTGGGAACCGACGTCCGCCTGGGCGGTCACGGGGTCTCCCACTACGTCACCGAGCGGACCACCGGGGTCGACCTGGCCGCCGAGACGCTGCGGCTGGCCGTCGGACAGGAACCGCGGCATCCGGAGCCCCGGGCCCGCGGAGCGGCGGCGGTCTACCCGGTGCGGCCCGGCGGCTCCGGTGTGCTGCGGACGGTCTGCGGTCTGGGCGAGGTGGCGTCGGATCCGCGGGTGGACCACGTGGTGCCCCTGCTGGCGCCGGGTGACGTCGTTCTCCCCGGCCCCGTGCCGGCCGCTCCCCCCGGCCCCTTCGGCTGCCCGGAGTACTCCGGCTGCCCGGCGCTGGTGCTCTCGCACCACGCCTCGGCGAAGGAGGCCGAGGAGTTCCACCACCGCCTGGACCGCACCGTCCGGGTCGAGTACGAGGAGCTGGCCGAACCGACCGGCGCGGGCGCCCTCGGCGACTGAGCGGCGCCGGCGGCCCCTCCGGCTCCGGAGCCCCTCGCAGCGGTCCGGGGCGTTCCCCTTTCGTCTGCCGCACGGCCACGGCATCGACCTCCCCGAGGTGCGCCGACCTGCGCGCGGGCGCTTCCCGTCCGCGCGGCGCCCCGGGCGTCCGGCCGATCCGCGCGCCACGCACCCTGCCGCGGACGGCCCCGGGTTGGCACAATCTCCCGCGGACGGCAACCGGGCGGACAGGAGCGGCAGATGACGAGGACGGACTTCACCGTGGAGGTGAGCGGAACCTCCGGTTCACACTCCGGGCTGTGGCCGGAGGGCGAGTGCTTCATGATCCTGCCCGACGGCGAGCACCGGGCGGAGGCGTCGCTGGCCCGGATCTCGCTGGCGAAGCCGGACGCGCCGCCGGAGCCGGTGA
Organism: Streptomyces sp. TAA040; assembly: GCF_000424845.1. NCBI lineage: Bacteria > Bacillati > Actinomycetota > Actinomycetes > Kitasatosporales > Streptomycetaceae > Streptomyces > Streptomyces sp. TAA040. The sequence goes on from NZ_AUKR01000045.1 coordinate 3,596, forward strand.
GGCTGCTGGAGGCGGCGAGCCGGACGACCGTGATGGAGGTGGAGGAGCGCACCGCGGCCCTGTCCGCCGAGCACGAGGACCATCCCGTCCTGGTGCTGCATGATCCGCACGACCCGGCGCGGGTGCTGTGCGAGGTCCGGCCGGAGGCACTGCCGAAGGGCGAGCCGCGGCGGTTCGCGGTACGGGACCCGAACGGAGCGGAGCTGGGGGCGATCACCCGGGGCCGTACCCGTTGGACGCGGCGGGCCTTCTGGCGCCTCGAACCGGCGGACGGCGGACCGCCGGTGACCGGGTGCAAGGGGACGGTGCTCGGCTGGCTCGGGTTCGTCCTGCTGCTGCCGCTGTGGCTGCTGTTCTTCGCGGTCTCGCTGCTGATCACCCTGGTGACGCTCGGCGACACCACCGAGCTGATCGTCTGGGGCTGTCCGCGCCGGACGGTCTGGCGCCGGCACGGCGAGCACCGCGCGGCACTCGACTTCCGCTACCTGCGCTCCCAGTACCTGTGGCAGGAGGAGCGGCTGGACCGCCGGCTGGCCTTCGCCCAGGCCACCCTGCACCAGTTCGCCAAGTACCGCGCCCCCTGAGCACCTCCCCCGGTGGGTGCCGTCCGGCCCGGACGGCACCCACCGGGCCCCGTGCCCGGTCGGCGGGCGCGGGCCACCGCGATCGATCCGGTCAGCCGCTCGCCGGCCTCGTAGACCATGTACTCCACGCCCCGGTCGGTGCCGAAGCTGGGGGCGGCGGAGCGGCCGTCGTCGGACCCGCCCGCCATCGGCCGGTGGAACACACCGAGGTGGTTGCGGCGGTCGAAGCCGTTGCCGACCTCCGTGATCAGGATGTTCCCGCCGCTGCCCTTGTCGGTGTGGTAGACGACGTAGGTGCTGTCGTCGCGGTGCGGCAGGTGCGGCCCGCTGAGGTCGACCGCACCGACCTGCTGCGGCCGGGCCAGCGGCTCCTGGGAGTACGTCCGGTTCCGCCGTCGGCGGACCAGCCCCAGCCGGTGGAGCGCCGGTCGCTGGTGTCGTTGACCATGAACACCGTCAGGTACCGGCTGCCGCGGTCGGCCAGGCGGTGCGAAAAGACCCCGGGCGTAGGACGTCCCGGTGGTCCCGGCGGGCAGCATCGAGGTGGTCAGCACCGTCCGGTCGTAGGTGAAGTGGATGCCGTCCTTCGAGCGGGCGAGGCGGGTGGTGGTGTCCTCGCCGTGGAAGTACCTCCACGTCTCGCGTGCCTCGGCGTTCCCCATGACGTGGGGCGAGGTGACGTGGCTCACCGAGTAGTGCGGGGACCACCGGTCGGCCACGAGGGGGTTGCCCGGGTACTCGGTGTACGGGCCCGCCAGCGAGTCGCTGTAGGCCAGGCAGATTCGCCGCCCGGCGCGTCGTGCGGTCCGTAGTAGACGTAGTAGCGGGCGAGCGGGGAGCTCAGCCGGTCGTAGACGCCGCGAGTGCAGGGGAAGATGATCCCCCGGTCGGGTTGTACGACAGCTGCGAGGGGGTCGGCAGGGTGCGGAGGTAGGCGTACTCGGGGAAGCCCGCCGGTCCGGCGAGCGGGTGCCCCCGTGGAGGCGGCGGACGCGGTGGGCACGGCGAGGGCGCTCAGCCCGCCGCCCGCGGCGACGGCCGCGGTGGTTCCCAGCGCGGCGCGGAACAGGGTACGGCGCTTCATTCGGGTTCTCCTTCTCTCGACGAGACGACCAAAGCTAGGGTCTGTCGCGAAAGTGGATCCTGGTCGTGGATGATCACGCCCTGCGGGGCGCGGTGATCTGACGAATGGACAGTGGGCACAACTTGAGGCGTCGTTGCCGCAGGGCATCAAGCCGGGCCGTCCGCCGGTGTGGACGCGACGGCAGCTGATAGACGGCATGCGGTGGCGGACCCGTACCGGTGACTCCCTGGTGTGATGTGCCGGAACGCTACGGGCCCTGGGAGCGGGTCTACGACCTGTTCCGGCGCTGGCAGCGCGATGGCACCTGGGCCAGGTTCGTCACTCAGCTCCACGCTCAGGCGGACGCGAAGGGCCTGACCACCTGGGACGTGAATATCGACTACACCGTCTGTCGGGCCCACCAGCACGCCGCCGAGGCCTCGAAGAAAGGGATCTGCAAGAGGAACCGCCCGGCGGCATTGCCGTTGAACCAGCCGACCATGGTCCCGGACGTTCCCGGGGCGGCCTGACCACCAAGATCCACCTTGCCGTCGAGCAGCGGCAGAAGCCGCTGAGCGTCGTGATCACAGCCGGCCAGCGGGGCGACTCGCCGCAATTCGAGCCGGTCCTGGAAGCCATCCGGGTACCCCGGCCTTGGTCCGGGCAGGCCCCGCAGGCGGCCGGACCGGGTGCGGGCCGACAAAGCGTACGACTCCCGCCGCAACCGGGCCCACCTGCGCAGACGCGGGATCAAGGCGACCATCCCGGTCCCCGCCGACCGCGTCCGCAACCGCCAGAAGCTCGGTGCCCGAGGCGGTCGGCCGCCGAAGCTCGACAAAACCGACTACCGCGCGCGGCATGCCGTCGAGTGCGGGATCAACCGCCTCAAGCGCCGCCGGGCCGTGGCCACGAGATACGACAAGCTCGCCGTCCGCTACGAGGCGACCGTGTTGGTTGCAGTCCTCAACAAGTGGCTGTGACCAGCACCTTCCCAACAATCCCTAGTCGACCCTGACCACGTACTTGCCCCGCACACCGCCCGCCTCCAGCGCCCGGTGCGCGGCCGCTGTCTCTTTCAGCGGGAAGACCGTGTCCACCGCCGGCCGCAGCTTCCCCTCTGTCACCTGGCGGGCGAGGTCGTCGAAGAGCGCACGTTCGGGGTTGCCGCTGAAGAAGCGCACCCGGCCGCGTCCGTGGACGGCGCTGGCCGCGATGTAGCCCAGCGAGGCGGCGGGCCGCGTCAGGTCGAAGGCGATGGTGACCATGCGTCCGCCCGGCTTCAGCATCCGCCTTACGCTACGCAGGTCGGTGCCCGCCGTGTCGAGGACCACGTCGAACAGTCCCAGTTCCGCGGGGGACACGGTCCGGTGGTCGACGGCGTGGTGGGCACCGAGTGTACGGACGAAGTCGAGGTTGGCAGCGCGGGCCAGGGCCGTGATCTCGGCACCGTACGCCTGTCCCAGCTGAACGGCGGCGTTGCCGACGCCGCCCGCCGCGCCCCGTACAAGCAGCCGTTCGCCGGGGCGCAGTGCGGCCTTGTCGCGGAGGGCCGTGACGGCCGTGGTGGCCACCGGCAGCGCGGCAGCGGCCACCAGGTCCAGCCCGTCCGGGACCCGGCCGAGCCGCTCGGGCCGTACCGTCACGTACTCGGCGGCGCTGCCGAATCCGGAGCTGCGGCCCAGGACGCCCCACACCTGGTCGCCGACCGCTACGCCGATCGCGCCGGTGCCGAGTGCGGCAATCTCACCAGTGAAGTCCAGCCCGATGCGCTGCGGGAACCTCCGGCCGGTGACGAGGCGGGCCCGACCGGAACGGGCCACCAGTTCGCCGCCGTTCACGCTGAACGCGCGCACGCGCACGAGGACCTCGCCGGGTGCCGGCCCGGGACGTGGCACCCGGCCCACATACAGCACCTCGGGGCCGCCGAAGCGGTCGAACAGTACGGCTTTCATCGTGCGGTCGTCCATCGTTGCGTTCTCACCTTCGCCACCAGTTGCCGTGCGGGGGATCGTGGCGCCGAGCGTAGGCTGGCAAGCGGACGAGATCGTCCATTTGGCCGGAGACGAGAGACAGCGGTGGGGGAATCCTCTCGGATCGCGGGGCAGGACAGTCTGCGGGCGGACGCCCGACGCACTGGTCGTCACCGTGGCCCTGGGCTCGACCCTGGCCACCATCCTCCTCAACCGCGATGTCTCCCTGGCCGAGGAGGCTCTCGCCCTGGCACTGCTGGTCGTCCTCCAGCTGGTCAGTGCCAGGGCCTCGGTTCGCTCCCGCCGCTTCCGGTGCCTGATCAAGGCGGAGCCGACACTGCTGCTGAGCGACGGGCGCATGCTCAACGACGCCATGGCCGGGCAGCGGGTCACCGAGAGCGAGGTGCTTCAGGCGATCCGCTCCAAGGGCATCGGCGCGGTCGAGGACGTCACCGCGGTGATCCTGGAGACCAATGGCCGCTTCAGCGTCCTCAGCCGGTCCCGGGCCGGCTCCGGCAGTTCACTCCACGACGTCCGCAAGCCGGTTCGAGCGCAGTCGAACGAGTAGGTGGAGCACGGAGCGGCCCGGAGGCACCGCACCCGGCCGGGGGCTCCTGCTCGTGGGTACTCCCCTGCCCGGCTCGCTGACGCTCGGGTCCAGCAGAACGCTGCCCCCTCGATACTGCCGTCGGCACACCGGCCGCCGACGCGAGGGACGGAGCCGGCAGCGGCGGGAATGTTTCGGCGGGACGCCGCGTTCCCTCTGGTCCCGTCCGCGTCGCTGCCCCAGGGAGCACCGTGCCCGAAACCATGCCCCCCGAAACCATGCCCGTCGCCTCCGGCGTTCCCCCGGTGCTCCCGGCCTTGAACGTGCAGGCCGAGCGTCTGATCGAGCTGGGGGTGCACGAGATCGCCGGACTGTCCGCCGCCGAGATGCGTACCTTCGCCGAGGCTGCCGCGGTTCCTGCGTCCGTCGACGGCACCCTGCTCGCTGTCCACCCGGACCGAGCCCCTGCTTCCGCCCTCGCGCCGCTGCTCCGCCGTGAGGGCAAGCCGGGCTTCGTCGTCACCGACATGCCCGACGTCGACCTCTTCGCCCCACTCGAAACGGTCGCGCTGCCCGATGCGCCCCTCTACTTGCTCACCGGTCTCGACCGCGGCGACGGGACGGCCAACTGGAGCCCGAAAGAAGCGCTGCCCGCTCTCACCGCACGGGCCAGCACCCCGTTGTTGCTCACCGAGGGAATCCACTGGGTGATGCAGCAGCCCACTGTCCTGGAGCGCAACCGCTGTTTCATGACCATCGGATCCCGGCTGCGCAAAACCAACGGAGCCCTGGACGCCCGCACCCCGGCAATCTGGATCAGCAACGGCACCGGGCGAGACGGCCGCGAGCGCCACAACGCCCCCAAGGTGGGCTGGTGCTGGGCGGGCAACCGGCACACCTGGCTGGGCTTCGCCTCCGCAACAGGCCGTCGGGTCTAGAAGACTGCTGAAGATCTTGTCGGGTGCTGTCCGGCCGTAGGCCGGGCGGCCCTTCTTGCTTATGCGGTGGCGGGGGTGAGGTGCCAGTTGCCGTTGGCCCGGGTGAGTCCGAGGTTGATCAGTCGGCGGAGGTTGAGGGCGGCGGCGCGGTGGTGGAGCCAGAGGTTGTTGGCGATGACGCCGCGGTAGGGGACCCGGCGGTTTCCCTTGGCGACCAACCAAGCGATGGCGCGTTCGACGGGGGGCCGCCATCTGCGGTATTCGTCCTGCCAGACGGGGTCGGTGGCAGCCTGGTGGCGGGCTGCGGTGAGCAGTTCGTGCTGGGGGTGGACGTTGAGGTTGCGCCCGGTCTTGGAGGTGGTGCAGCGTCCGCGCAGGGGGCAGTCGGCGCACACGCGCTTGAACTGGGCGGTGCGAGCGCCGTCCGCCTTGACCTGCCCGAGGTTGGCGGTGTGTCCGGCCGGGCAGGTCGCGGTGCCGGCCGCCGAGTCGATGTGGAAGTCGTCGATGGTGAAGCCGCCGGGGATGGCCTGCCGCAGCGGTGGCGGCTTGATCACCAGGGTGTGGCCGTCGGCGGTCAGGTGTGCGCGCAGGTCGCCGGTGCCGTATGCAGAATCGCCGAGCACGGTTAACTCACTGCCCTCGTCCTCGTCGGCCAGCAGATCGCAGGCGACAGCGGCCTCGTGGTTGTCGGGGCCGTAGCCGCTGGTGAGGGCAACCGCGGTGAACAGCCCGGTCTCCGGCTCGAAGGACGCATGCCCTTTGAAACCGTCCTGGTGACGAGTTCGGTTTTTGTGGATGTGCCGCGCGTCCGCATCGACGGTGGACACGGTCCGGTCCGCCACCGTGCGCCGGGCGATGCGCCAGCGGCCGTCGCGCCCGTCGGAGTCCTCGGGCGGCTCCACGTCCTGGCCCGCGACCAGGGCCAGCAGGCCCACCGCGTTCGCAGCCCTCTCGCCCAGTCCCTGTTCGGGCAGGTGCCCGAGCAGGTTGAGGGCGTCGGTGACCAGCGCGTCGACCAGCGCGGCGCGCGCTTGCTCGTCGTCCCAGGCGATCCTCGGCTTGCCCGGGTCGGTGTAGTCGTGCGCTGTGCACCACTGCTGCGCCATCTCCTCCGCGCCGGGGACCTCACGGATCACCCGGCGGACGGCGGAGATGATCTGGGTGACGGTGTCCTGGGTGGCCACCGCGTCATCGAGGACGGTGGAGTCCAGCGCCCGCCGCTGCTTGCCCTTCAGCACGCCGGTCGCGGCCACGACCTCTTTGACCTTAGTGAAGATCCGCGTCGGGTCGGCCGAGTGACGCAGCCGACGCCGGAAGTACGTCAGCAGCGACGGGTCGAAAGCGGTGTCGTACAGGCCGAGCCCGCAGGCCGCCTTCCACCGCAGGTCACACCGCAGCTCCTGGACTGTCTCGAAGTCCGACAGCCCGTGCAGACTCTGCAGCACCACCGTCGCGGCCAGCACCTGCGGCGGCAGACTCGGACGCCCGTTGGACGAGGGATACATGTCCGCGAACATCCCCGGCGGGAACAGCACCTCGCGATGCTCGGCCAGGAACGCGAACACACTCCCTGCCGGGATCAACTCCCGGCAGGTCTCCCACACATCCGGCCCAACCAGCTCCCCGGCCCATTCCCCCTGCATGCCTACAAGACTGGCCCCGACTCCACCGAGCCGGGGCCAGAACCCGAGATTTTCAGCAGTCTTCTAGG
>NZ_AUKR01000046.1:0-9459 GCF_000424845.1 Streptomyces sp. TAA040
GGACACCGACCCGGCAGTGATCACCGGCTACAAGGCCGCCCGGAACCGGCCCCTGACCCGCGGCCAGAAACTGTCCAACCAGGCGCTGGCCGCAGTCCGGGCACCGGTCGAGCACGGCTTCGCCCACCTGAAGAACTGGCGTGTGCTCGGCAAGGTCCGCACCGACCCGAAGTGGGCGACCGCGCTGGTGAGGGCCCTGCTGGTCCTGACGAACCGCGAAGTCGCCCGCTGACGGATGACCTTGCCGGGAGTCATCCGCCCCCGACCAGCATGAGCACCCCGAAGCCCACGCACACCAACCCACTTGACCTGCACGTTTCACGATGCACACCGCCCACTGATATACGCCTTCCCGTCGTCCAGTTAGTCAGGGTCTCCGTCGACCACCGCGGAGGCACCGGCCGCGGACCTGCCCTCGGCGAGGCCAGCGTGGGCTTCCCGGAGCGCCTCCTGACCGCGGTCGTGGGGCCCTCCGGCGCGGGCAAGAGCACCCTCCTGCGGTGCGCTTCGGGGGTGGAGCGACCGAGCCGGGGCCGGATCTTCCGAGGCTCACGGGCGCTGGACGTCATGGACGAGCGGGAACTCATGGAGCTGCGTGGGCGTTACGTGCCGTACGCGCCCTTACTGCCTCCGGCGCTCACGGCGTACAAGTACGTGGACCGGGGGGTGCCCCTATCTGTTTCGTCAACCGTGGTGGGTGGTGTTTCTGGGGTTTTGCTGGGGTTTGGGGTTCGTTCCGCGGGGTGGGACGAACTCGGTGGTTCGGGTGGGGGTGGGCAGGCTGACGGTCGGCAGGGCGGGGTGCCGGTGCCGGTGGGCAGGAAGTGCGGGGGCGGAAAGGGTAGGGGTGGTGGGGTGGTCAGGCGGCGAGGTCGACGTCGCTCGGGGTGCGGGGTTCGTAGAGGGTGCCGGTGCGGATCATCGCGTGGATGACGTTCACGCGCTGGCGGGCCAGGCGCAGGATTGCCTGGGTGTGGGTCTTGCCGCTTGCGCGTTGGCGGTCGTAGTAGGTCCGGGAGGACGGGTCGGCTTTGCAGCCGATCGCGGCGAACGCGGCTTGGAACAGGGCTTGTTTGAGGAGCCGGTTGCCGCGGTGGGGTGCGTGCTCGCCGCGGATGGAGGTGCCTGAGGACTTGGTGGCGGGGGCGAGTCCGGCGTAGGAGGCGAGGTGTCCGGCGGTGGGGAAGGTGGTGCCGTCGCCGATCGCGACGATGACGGCGGCCGTGGTCCTGACGCCCAGGCCGGGCAGGGAGGTCAGGAGGGGGAAAAGAGGGAGGGCCTCCAGCAGGGCGGCGATCTCCTGCTCGGCCTGGCGGCGCTGGGTGTGGGCGGTGGCGAGCTGGGCGGCCAGTCCCGGCACGATCAGCGTGCTGGCCTCGGTGCCGGGAACGACCACGGTCTGCTCGGCGAGCGCGTCGAAGATCTCCCCGGTGAGGTGATGGGCCTTGCGTGAGCCGTGTGCCTTGAGCAGGGCCTCGCAGCGGGCGCGGCCCAGTTTCTTCAGCCTGGCCGGGGAGCCGTGCCGTTCGAGGAGGGCCAGGATGTAGGGGTAGGCCAGGCGGGGGCCGACCACCCTTTCGAGGGTGGGGTGGATCTGGGAGAGCAGGCCGCGCAGCCGGTTGGAGGTGCGGTTGACCTCGCCGGCCAGGTCGTTGTCGTAGCCGGTGAGCATGGTCAGCCCGGCCAGCTTCTCGTCGTCGCGGTCCACCGCGCGCAGGGTGTGCGGCATGGAGCGGGCGGTGTCGGCGATGATGAAGGCGTCGCGGGCGTCGGTCTTGGCCTCGCCCGGGTAGAGGTCGGCGGCCCGGCGCATCGACAGTCCCGGCAGGTAGGCGACCCGGCAGCCGGTGGCGCGGGCCACGGTCAGCGGCAGCGCGCCGATGTTGGCGACCTGGTCCACGATCACCAGGACGGTGCCGAACTTGGCTGTGAGCTTGTCGAACAACTCCCGCAGCCTGGCCTCGGGGTTGGGCAGTCTCTTGTCGTGGACGGTCTTGCCCTGCCCGGTCAGGCCGTGGGCGTGGTGGAACTCCTTGCCCAGGTCCAGGCCGAGGAAGAGACCTATGTCGAAGATGTCGACAGCGATGTCGGTCATGCGCGGTGCCTTGCCCCTCTTCGGTCGTGCACGTTCGTATCCACCCCGGCCGTCCCTGCGGCACCACACGCCGGCAACCACGTTACGCAGACATCCCCGCCCTCAAGCGGCCCGGCGTTGCGCCGGACCGGACGGTCGTCAGGCCCCTCATCAGCGGTCAAGCGGTGCCCCGAAGCCCGGCGGCAACACCCCCCAGGTCATGCATACGACAGGGGGCACACAGCCATACCGGACCCGGGGGCCAGGCGCCCCATTGCGGGGCAGAAAAGGTAACGGGGTACGCGTCGCCACCGGCCGCACGGCCCGGCGGACCGCCGTGCTGGAAGCGCTGCACCACGTGGGTCTGGAGAAGGAGGCCGACCGGAAGCTCGCCGGCCTCTCCGCAGAGTAACGGGTACGGGCGACCGTGGCCGGAGCCCTACCTTCCGGACCACGGATCCTGTTCGTCGACGAACCGACGAACTCGCTCGACGAAGCCGGTGGTCAGCGGATCATGGGTGTGCTGCGCACCTTGGTCGAAAAGGCCGGACTCACCGTCGTCGTGGCTACCCGCGACCCGATGGTGGCCGCCTGTGCGGACCGCGCAGTCTTCCTCGTCGGCGGCCGTGTCGTCGGCAAGATCGACTGTCCGACGGCCGACGAGGTCGCCGCCGAACTCGTACGACGGCAGCCTTGACGGTACGCCCAGTCCCACCCGTACGGAGTCCGGCACCCAGAACGTGCTGCGAGGCGTCAGGCCCACGATGGTGGGGAAAACCCGACCTCCAGGTCTCGACTTGGCCGTCATGACCTGGGCAACGCCCCCGATGCAATGGATGGGTGCTGAAACGAGGTGCTCAACTCCATCTGTACACTGACCGATTGATGTCCGCAGGTTGGCTCGTGGCCGCCGCGTGGGCCGCCGTCTTCCCATTGATCACGGCGCCTGCACCGCACCGGCTGTGGGGCGCGAGCGCGTGCGTGGGGTATCTCTGCGCGGCGGTCGCCGCGTTGTGGACGCGTCCCTACGGGCGGGCCATCTCGGTCGGGTGCGCCGTCGGTGGTGCCGTCGTCGTGCCGCTCGCTCTGCTGCTCCTGACTGGCGCGGCACAGAGCGAAGTCGGCGTGGTCGAGCGCTCCGGGCTGCTGACCCTGCAGCAGGCGACCCCCTACCTGGCCGATCCCCGGTCAGTGGTTGAGGTCACCCCGTACCTGCCGGGGATGGCGGTGTTCGGCTTGCCGCGTGCGGTGCTCGGCGACAGTGGCCCGTCGGCAGCGCTGCTGGGGGACGCCCGGCTCTGGTGTGCCGCGGCCTTCCTGGGCTGTTTCTGGGCGGCTCGCCGGGCGATCCGGCTTCCGGCCGGCAGTTCGCCGGCGTCCGGCGGTGGCGGGCTGAGCCGCCACGCCATCGGCGCTTTCGTCGCCTCACCGGTCGTCGCGCTCCCGCTCTGCGTCAGCGGTGTGGACCTGCCGTTGGCCGGGCTGCTGTTCCTGGCCCTGGCGTACGCGGCACGCCGCCGACCGGTGGCCGCCGGGCTGGCTCTCGCCGCCGCCTGCTCCCTCAAGTGGACGGCATGGCCGGCGATCGCGGTGGTCGTCTCGCTGCTCGCCCACCGAGCCGGCAGCCGGGAGGCCGTGCGCGGGGCGGCCGTTGCGGTGGGGGGTACCGTCCTGCTCGTACTACCGAGCACGCTGCTCGCGCCCGTGCCTCTGATGCAGCAGGTCTTCGCGTTCCCGACCGGGCGTGGGCCGTGGGAGACTCCGGCCGCCAGTCCGCTGCCGGGCCGTCTGCTCGCGGACCTCGGCCCCGCCGGCTGGTACGCGGCGGTCGGGCTACTGCTGGCGGGCGGGCTGGCGGTCGCTGCTTCTCTCCTGCTCCGGCCGCCGGACGGACTGGTGCCGGCAGCCGACCGGCTCGCCGTCGGCCTGTGTGTGGCGTTTCTCCTCGCGCCAGCCGGCCGCTTCGGGTACCTCGCGCTCCCCGCCACCCTGGCCGTCCTGGCCCGGCTGGTCGCTGGCACCCGCCGAGCGGATCCGCCGCGGGGCCGCGTTGTCCGGGGCGTACGGCTTCCGCGTCCGCTCCCGGCTCCGACGGCGTGGAGTGTCCGGTGAAGGGCCGTCGTACCACGGCGGTGGCGGCAGCCCTGCGGAGGAGTTCCCACCGGTTCCCCTTCGTGGAGGACGAGGTGGCAAGCCTGCGGGCGTTCGTGCCGCCGGGGTCGGTGTGCGTGGACGCGGGCGCCGAGTACGGGCCGTACACCTGGGTGCTGGCTGCCCTGGCCGGGCCGTCCGGCCGGGTGTACAGCGTCGAGCCGCTCCCCGGCCCCTACCACTGGCTGCGGAACACCGCGCGACTGCTGGGCGCCCGAAACGTGACCGTGCACCGGACTGCCCTCGGCGCATGGTGCGGGCGCGGAAAGCTCAGCGTGCCGGTACGGCGTGGACTGCCCGTGCACGGACGGGCCTACCTCACCAACGGCGCGAACGGGCCGGGCCCTAATGCCGAGTTCCTGGACTACCGCACCGTCGTGACCCCTGTCCGCACCCTCGACAGTTGGCCCACGAGGTCGGCATGCAGCGACTGGCGTTCGTCAAGGCCGACGTCGAGGGTGCCGAACTCGGCCTCCTCCAGGGCCGTTCGGTCACTCTGCGCAGACACCGTCACACGCTATTACTGGAGATCGAGCGGCGTCATCTGGCGAAGTACGGAGCCGAACCGGCCGACGTGCTGCGGCACCTGCTGGGCCTCGGCTACCAGGCCCACCGCCGGAGTCGCGGCCGCTGGGTCCCCGTCGTCCGCGTCACGGAGGACCGCCGCAACTACCTCTTCACTACCTGACACCCCACCACCCCACGTCCCGAAGGCAGCGTCCACCATGGGCACCACTTTGATCGTCACCAACGACTTTCCGCCCCGCCAGGGCGGTATCGAGACCTTCGTCCACGCCATGGCGATCCGCGTCCCCGGACATGACGTGGTCGTCCACACGTCCAGCGAACCCGGTGCCGCCGCGTTCGACGCCACACTGCCGTTCCCCGTCGTCCGGGACCCGGCCCGCACGCTGCTGCCCACCCCGACGGTGACCCGGCGCACGCTGGAGATCGCCCGCCGTTACGGCTGCGACCGGGTCTGGTTCGGTGCCGCCGCCCCGCTCGCGGCAATGGCACCGGCGCTGCGGCGCGGCGGAATCCGGCGGATCGTCGCCACGACGCACGGTCAGGAGATCTGGTGGGCGCGCACCCCGGGCGCACGTCGGGTGATGCGGCGCATCGGCGACCACGTGGACGCCGTCACCTACCTGGGCGAGTACACTCGTCGCCGCATCGCGCCGGCGCTGGGGCCGCGGGCCGAACTGGTGCGGCTGGTCCCGGGTGTGGACCCGGCGGCTTTCTTGCCCGAGCCGGACCGGGCCCGGCAGGTCAGGGAACGGCACGGTCTCGCGGGCCGCAAGGTCGTGCTGTGCGTCTCGCGGCTGGTCCGGCGCAAGGGCCAGGACATGCTGATACAGGCGCTGCCGACCGTGCGGCGGACCGTGCCGGAAGCCGTACTGGTGATCGTAGGCGGCGGCCCCGACGAGGAGCGGCTGCGCAGGCTCGCGCGTCGGCACGCCGACGGCCACGTGGTCTTCACGGGCGGGTTGGACCACGCCTCGACGGGTCCCTACTACGCGGCGGCGGACGTCTTCACCATGCCGCGCCGGACCCGGAAAGCCGGGCTGGAGGCCGAGGGTCTGGGCATCGTGTTCCTGGAAGCGGCCGCCGGCGGCCTGCCCGTGATCGCCGGCGACTCGGGCGGCGCGGCCGACACGGTCATCGACGGGGTGACGGGCAACGTCGTGGACGGCACGGACGCGGGGGCCGTGGCCCGGGCCGTGTCTGGGCTGCTGGACGCACCGGAGCGGGCCGCCGCGATGGGCAGGGCCGGCCGCGACTGGGTGGCTTCCCACTGGTCATGGGACATGTCGGCCCGACGCCTGACGCGGCTACTCGGCTCCGACGCAGATCTTGCATCGGTCGTATCCGACCGGGACGGCAGAAAGAGCTGACGGCCTACCTGCGGACCGGGCGGTCTGGTCAGGTTCGCGGGGCCTCGCCGCGGAGGTGGGCGAGAACGGCGAGGACGCGCCGATTGCCCTCAGCCGGATCGAGATCCAGCTTCATGAAGATGTTGCTGGAGTGCTTGACCACAGACGCCTCCGTGATGGTGAGCCGCCGAGCGATAGTCTGGTTGTTGAGTCCCTCCGCCATGAGGGCAAGAACTTCACGCTCACGGGGTGTCAGCCGCTGCAACGGCTGCTCAGCGGTCCGCTGCTGGAGCAGTACGCGGACCACTTCCGGGTCGATCACGGTCTGCCCGCCGACGACGCGGTCCAGCGCCTCAAGGAAGTCGGTGACCTCCCCCACCCGGTCCTTCAACAGGTAGCCGAGGCCCCCCTCGACTGGCGAACCCCCAGTGAACAGCCGGGTCGCGTAGGCCGTGGCGACGTACTGAGACAGCACCAAGACCGGCAGGCCGGGGTGCCGCCCGCGCAATTCGAGTGCTGCCTTCAACCCCTCATCGCGGAAGCCGGGTGGCATCCGCACATCGGTGATGACCACGTCGGGGCGGTCTGCGTCCACGGCACGCGCCAGTTCCGCCGCGTCCCCGGCCGAGGCGGTCACCTCGTGTCCGACCCGGGACAGCAGCTCCCCCAGGCCAGCGCGCAACAGAACCGAGTCCTCGGCGAGCACTACGCGGAGCACGGCACCTCCACCCGCAGTTGCGTGGGTCCGCCGACGGGGCTGGTCACGATGAGTCTCCCTTTCAGCACGGCCAGTCGGTCCGCCAATCCCTGCAGACCGGCCCCGGCGACGGGGTCCGCGCCGCCATGGCCGTTGTCGGTGATGAGCAGCACGAGTTTGTCCTCTCGCAGGCGGCCGACGACGGTGACCCGGTCGGCGCCACTGTGTTTGGAGGCGTTCGTCAGCGCCTCGGTGATGGTGAAGTACGCCGTCGTCTCGACGGCCGAGGGCAACCGGTCCGGAAGGTCGACATCGACGGTCACCGGGATCGTGTTGCGCAGGGCCAGTTCGGCCACGGCCGCCGACAACCCGTGATCCGTGAGGACCTGGGGGTGGATACCGCGCACCAGGGAGCGCAACTGCTCCAGAGCCTGACGGGCCTCGCCTCGGGCTCGGGCGACGAGCGGTGCGGCGCCCGAGCCCTGGTCACGCAGCTCCAGCTCGGCCAGTCCAAGGGTCATGCTGAGCGCCACGAGCTGTTGCTGGGCACCGTCGTGCAGGTCCCGCTCGATGCGCCGTCGCTCGGCCTCGAACGCGTCAATCAACCGGGCCCTAGAGCGCGTGAGTTCGATGACCCGGCTATTCAAGTCCTCGTTCCGCGCGGACAGCAGAGCCTGTGCGATCCACACCTGGGCGCTGGCGAGCAGTCCGCCCACGTACGCCGAGACGAGCAATCCGAGCAGGCCGACGGCGCTTCCCGGCAAGGCGGCGACAGGGTCGGAGACTGTCCGGCCGGGCACCAGCATCACGGTGTCGGGTGCGATCACCCACACGATGACCGGCGTTGCCGTCAGCAGGACCGACAGGCCGAGCAGGGCGGTGAAACCAATCCCGGTGGCGGTGAAGACGACCCCCAGGGCGAGGGTGTACCCCAGCTCCCGCCAGGTGGCCCGCTCGCGGAGTCGGGTGCGCAACCAGGGCAGGACGCCCGTACCGGGCAGGGAACCGTGCGGGTCGAGGAGCGGTTCTGGTTCGACCAGTCGCAACCGGCGCCGTTCCAGGGCAGCGACGGGAATGCCCAGGACTGCGACCCCCATCAGAATGATGAGCCCGACGCCCACCACGGACAGCCCGATCCCGACGAAGAGGAGGGCGGCCAGGAGGAGCAACACGCCGAAACCCACGACGGTCCCGCTCAGCACGAACGCCCAGCAGCGCAGCGGCCAGACGGAGAGGACGAAACGCAAGGGACGCCTCCGCACGACCTCCCATGCGGCGACGGTCATGGTGCGTTTCCCTCCGGGGCCGGTTCACGTGCGGGTCCACGCCACTCTAACCGCCCGGCGGCCTTCTCCAATGGTAGGGAGAACCCCACCCCCAGGACTCCTTGCAGGTCCACTGACCCGGGCGGTCCGCTCTGCTGGACTGGGAACATGTCACTGCTCACCGACATCCAGCTCCCGGCTGTCCAACTGGCAGCATTCTCCAAGAGCTACCCGGGGCCCGCGGGTCCCATCCCGGTCCTGCGCGAGGTCAGCCTGGGCATTTCACACCGGGCACTGACCGCCGTGATGGGACCGTCCGGCTCCGGCAAGACGACGCTGCTGAACTGCGCGGCCGGACTGGACAAACCCGACAGCGGCAAGGTCCTGCTCGGGGACACCGACCTCGCTTCCTGCACCGAGCGGGAGCTCACAGTGTTGCGCCGCAGCCGAATCGGCTTTGCATTCCAGCAGTTCAACCTGCTGCCGATGCTGAACGCATATGAGAACGTGGCGCTGCCGCTGCGCCTGCGGCGGCGGTCGGTCAAGCGGGCTCGGGTCATGGAGGCGCTGCACGAGGTGGGTCTGGCGGACAAGGCCGACCGGCGGCCCGCGCAGCTCTCCGGCGGACAGCAGCAGCGGGTGGCCATCGCCCGGACCCTGGTGGCCGAACCGGAGATCGTTTTCGCCGACGAGCCGACCGGCTCCCTGGATCGGAGCAGCGGCCGGCAGGTCATGGACCTGCTGCGCGCCGTGGTGGACCGGGCGGGGCGCACAGTGGTCATCGTGACCCACGATCCTGCGGTGGCGGCGTGTGCGGACCGGGTGGTGTTCCTCTCGGACGGCAAGGTCGTCGGGTGGCTCGACCACCCGACGGCGGACGTCGTCGCCCGCCGACTGAGCGAGTGGGAGCGGTGATGTGGCGAGTTTCGCTCCTCTCGGTGCGGCACTACTGGGCCCTGTTCGCCGGTACGTTCGTGGCGCTGACGCTGGGCGTGGCACTCGTCGGGACGTCGGCCTCGGCCCTGGCGGCCACCTGGTCGGTACCCACGTCTCCGCAGGCCGGGAAGTCAGGCTCTCCTGCCGCATGTGTGGGTGCCGTGGCCTGGGCCGATATGGGAAACACGCCGCTTCCTGTGATCCTTGAGGTGTCTGAGCTCAAGTTTGATCAAGCAGGAAAACGGCGTGTCCCTCTTCAGCATATGGAAGCGGACCCTGACGGCGGAGAACACCGTGGTCGAGGGCGTCCGGATCGATGAGAACGAACAGTGTGTGGTCGTGTCGGTACGGCCCGATGCCCGCCGTCGGCAGCGGTGCGGCCGGTGCCGACGGCCGGCCGTCTGGTTCGACGCGGGCCGGGGCCGACGCCGGTGGCGCGACCTCGACCACGGCGTGATGCGG
>NZ_AUKR01000047.1:0-9322 GCF_000424845.1 Streptomyces sp. TAA040
GGAGCGCGGGCTGGGGGTGGACTGGTCGGGGGCGTTCCCGGGGGCGCGGCGCGTCGCACTGCCGACATACGCCTTCCAGCGCAACCGCTACTGGCCCGAGCCGGCGCCCATCACGGCTGCCGACGTGGGCTCGGCCGGGCTCGACCCGGCCTACCACCCCCTCCTCGGAGCGGCCGTCGAGCTGGCAGACACGGGTGAACTGCTACTCAGCGGCCAGTTGTCGCTGCGTACCCACCCCTGGCTCGCCGACCACGCCGTGGCCGGTACGGTCCTGCTGCCCGGCGCGGCCTTCGCGGAACTTGCCGTGCGCGCCGCGGACGAGGCCGGATGCCACACGGTGGAGGAACTGACTCTCCAGTCACCGCTGTTGATGCCCGCCGACACCGCCGTCCGACTGCAGGTGCGGGTCGGCGCCGCGGACGCACACGGCAGCCGCTCCGTGGACCTGTTCTCCTGCCGCGAGGACGCGACGCCCCCGCACTGGACCGCGCACGCCACCGGCGTACTCACCGCCGACGCCACGATCCGCAAGCCGCTGCCCGCACCCGTACCCGACGACGCCGGCTCCTGGCCCCCGCCGGGCGCCGTCCCGATCCCCGTCGATGACCTGTACGAGCGGTTCCACGACTCGGGGTACGGCTACGGACCCGCCTTCCGCGGGGTCACCAGTGCCTGGCGCCGCGGCGACGAGATCTTCACTGAGGTACGCCTGCCTGGGGACCAGCACCGGTCCGGCTCCGCCTTCGGCATGCACCCGGCCCTCCTGGACGCTGCCCTCCAGGGACTGTTCCTGTTCGCTCAGCCGGAGACCGAACCGGGTTTGGACCGGCCGTCCGCCGGACTGCCGTTCTCCTGGAGCGGAGTCAGGCTGCACGCCTCCGGAGCCCTCGCGCTCAGGGTGCGCCTCGGTCTCCGACCGGACGGATCGGTGTCGATCGACGCGACCGACCCGAACGGCCTCCCGGTCACGTCGATCGAGGCGCTCGCCGTCCGCCCGATCGACCTCGACGCCCTCCGCCCGGTCGGCGGCCCGGACTCCCTCTACCGGCTGCGGTGGTCGGCGGCACCCGATACCGCACCCGCCGAACCCGTCGGACACCGGGCCGTCCTCGGTGGCCGGGAATTCTTCCCGGACAGCCATCCGGACCTGGCCGCGCTCGGCGCCGCGCTGGAGGGGGGAGCGCCGTCGCCCGCCGCGGTGCTGGCCTGGTGTGACCACACCCCGCACCTCGCATCCATGCCCGACGCCGCATCGGTGCACACTGCACTGGACGATGCGCTGCGGCTCGTCCAGGACTGGCTGGCCGACCCGCGGTGGGACGACGGCACCCGGCTCGTACTCGTCACCCGGGGCGCGGTCTCCACGGCAGCCGGTGAGGAGGTCACCGACCTCACCGGCGCCGCGGTCCGCGGCCTCGTCCGCTCCGCCCAGTCCGAGCATCCGGACCGCTTCGTGCTGATCGACACCGACGACCCGGCCGCCGTGACCGGCCTGCTGGCCCAGGCACTGGCCGGAACGGAACCCCAACTGGCGATACGCGGCGGACAACTCCTCGCCGCCCGTCTCACCAGGGCCGCCATCGCCCCGGACCCGGGCACGGACGTGCTCGCGGACCCGGACACACCGTCCGGTATCGCCGCGCCCGGGGGAACCGTCCTTGTCACCGGGGCCGGCGGCGCGCTCGGCGGGCTGGTGGCACAGCACCTCGTGACCGCGCAAGGTGTACGGAACCTGCTGCTCGTCGGCAGGCGCGGCGCGGACACCCCGGGCCTGGCCGACCTCGCCGCCGAGCTGCGCGGGCTCGGCACCCGGGTGGCCGTAGAGGCATGCGACGTCGCCGACCGGGACGCGCTCGCCGCCTTGCTCGCAGGCATCCCCGCCGGCCGTCCGCTGAGCGCAGTCGTCCACGCGGCCGGCGTCCTGGACGACGGGCCGGTCGAGTCGCTGACCCCGGCGCGGATGCGCCACGTACTGCGGCCCAAGGTCGACGCGGCTCTCAACCTGCACGCCCTCACCCGTGATCTGCCGCTGTCGGCCTTCGTCCTGTTCTCCTCCGCGTCCGCCACGGTCGGCAACGCCGGGCAGGGCAACTACGCGGCCGCCAACGCCTTCCTCGACGCGCTCGCCCAGCATCGCCGGGCTCTGAGACTGCCCGCCCAGTCCCTCGCCTGGGGCCTGTGGGCGCACCGCAGCACCATGACCGGTACGCTCACCGCCGCTGACCTGCGGCGCATGTCCCGGGGAGGCACCGCGGCCATCGGCAGCGAAGAAGGTCTGGCGCTGTTCGACGCCGCGCTCACCCTGGACGAACCGCTGCTCGTGCCGGTCAAGATCGATCTCGGCCGGCTCCGGACAGCGGCCCGGACCGCACCCGTCCCGGCCCTGCTCTCCGCTCTGGTACCCGGCACCGCACGCCGCCCCGCCTCCGGGGCGGACGCCGCCGAAGCGGACTCGCTGCGCCGCCGGCTGACCGCCCTCACCCCGGAGGAACGCGTCGCCACCCTGCTCGACCTGGTACGGAGCCGGGGCGCCGACATCCTGGGCCACGGCGGAGCCGGGAGCATCGACCCGGACCAGGCGTTCAAGGACCTCGGCTTCGACTCGCTCACCTCCGTCGAACTCCGCAACCGGCTCAGCGCCGCCACCGGCCGCCGGCTGCCCGCGACCCTGGTCTTCGACCACCCCACCCCGGCCGCCGTCGCCGCCTACCTCACCGGGCGCCTGGTACCCGACGGGCCGGGCAGCCTCGCCGCCACCGGGAAGGCCGCCGGGATGCCGGGCCGGGCGGACCGCGAGGACCACGAGATCAGCTCCCTGCTCGCCGCGATCCCACCCGCCGCACTGCGCCGGGCCGGCCTCCTCGACGCGCTCCTGGACCTCGCCGACCGATCGGAGACACCGGCTCCCGCCGCCGACGACATCAACGGCATGGCCGTCGGCGCACTCGTCCGGATGGCTCTGGGCGGCGAACGTGACTGACCGACAGCCGCAGAAGGAGAAGCCGAACCTCATGCCCACCGACACGGACCAGGTGGTCGCCGCCCTGCGTGCCTCGCTGCTGGACAACCAGCGCCTGCGGCGGGAGAACCGACGGCTCCGCGACGACTCCACCGAGCCCGTCGCCATCGTGGCGATGAGCTGCCGCTACCCCGGCGGCGTGCGCACCCCGGAAGACCTGTGGGAGCTGTTGGTGGAGGAACGCGACGCGGTCTCGACGTTCCCCACCGACCGCGGCTGGGACGTCGAGGGCGGCTTCGACGCCGATCCCGGCGCCCCCGGCACCTTCTACGTCCGTGAAGGCGGCTTCCTCCACGACGCGACCGGCTTCGACCCCGGCTTCTTCGGCATCTCCCCGCGTGAGGCCCTTGCCATGGACCCGCAGCAGCGGCTGCTGCTGGAAGCGTCCTGGGAAGCGGTGGAACGCGCGGGCATCGACCCGACGACTCTGCGCGGCAGCCGCACCGGCGTCTACACCGGAGTGATCTACAGCGAATACGCGTCCCGGCTCGACCAGGTGCCCGACGAGGTGGAAGGCTTCCTCGGTACCGGTACCATCCCCAGCGTCGCCTCGGGCCGGATCGCCTACACCCTGGGCCTGGAAGGCCCGGCGGTCACCCTGGACACCGCCTGCTCGTCTTCCCTGGTCGCCGTCCACCTCGCCTGCCAGGGGCTGTGCTCCGGCGATACCACCCTCGCCCTGGCCGGCGGGGTCACCGTGATGTCCACCCCCGGCCTGTACGCCGGATTCAGTCGCCAGCGCGGCCTGGCCCCCGACGGGCGCAGCAAGTCCTTCTCGTCCACGGCGGACGGAGCCGGGTTCGGGGAGGGCCTCGGACTGCTCCTGCTGGAACGGCTCTCGGACGCCCAGCGCGCGGGGCATCCCGTCCTGGCCGTCATCCGCGGCTCGGCCGTCAACCAGGACGGCGCCAGCAACGGGCTGACCGCCCCGAACGGGCCCGCGCAGCAGCGCGTCATCAGCCAGGCGCTCGCCCGTGCCGGACTCGTCCCGTCCGAGGTGGACATGGTGGAGGCGCACGGCACCGGTACCACCCTCGGCGACCCGATCGAGGCCCAGGCGCTGATGGCCACGTACGGGCAGGACCGGCCCGCCGGGCGTCCACTGCGACTGGGATCGCTGAAGTCCAACCTGTCCCACACCCAGGCCGCCGCAGGAGTCGGCGGGGTGATCAAGTCGGTGCTGGCGATGCGGCACGGCGTGATGCCGCGCACCCTGCACGCCGACCGCCCCTCGCCCCGCGTCGACTGGACCGAGGGAGCCGTCTCCCTGCTCACCGAGGCCACCGCTTGGCCGGAGACGGGACGGCCGCGCCGGACCGGGGTGTCCTCCTTCGGCGCCAGCGGGACCAACGCCCACGTCGTCCTCGAACAGGCCCCCACCGCCCCCACCGTCCCGGCCGGCGCAACGGCGGCCACCGACGTGCCGGTTGACCGGTCCGCCACACCGGAACCGGTGCCCGCCGCCGTCCCCTGGATACTGTCGGCGCGTACCCCGGATGCGCTGCGCGCGCAGGCGGCGGCGCTGCACGAGCGGGTGGCGGCGAAACCAGGTCTGAGCGTGGTGGACGTGGGTCGTTCGCTGGCGGTGGGGCGTTCGCGGTTCGCGGAGCGCGCCGTGGTGGTGGGGGCGGACCGGGACGAGCTGATGGCCGGTGTCGCCGCCCTGTCACGGGGCGTGGGCTCGGCGGGCGTGGTGGCCGGCGGTGGGCAGCTTCCGGGCCGTCCGGTGCTCGTGTTCCCGGGCCATGGCTCCCAATGGGTGGGGATGGCAGTGGGGCTGCTGGGCGAATCGGAGGTGTTCGCGGAACGGATGAGTGAGTGCGGGCGGGCTCTGGCGCCTTACACCGAATGGTCGTTGACGGAGGCGCTGGGCTCGGAGCGACTGCTGGCGCGGGTCGACGTGGTGCAGCCGGTGTTGTGGGCCGTGATGGTGTCGCTGGCGGAGGTGTGGCGTGCGTTCGGGGTCGTTCCGGACGCTGTGGTCGGCCACTCCCAGGGCGAGATCGCGGCCGCTTGCGTGGCGGGCGGCCTGAGCCTCGGCGACGGGGCCCGTGTGGTCGCGTTGCGTTCCCGTGCGGTGGCGGTGCTGGCGGGCCGTGGTGGCATGGCCTCGGTGCCGTTGCCGGTGGACGTGGCACGGGAGCGCACCGCTCCGTGGGCGGGCCGGCTGTCGGTGGCCGCGGTCAACGGCCCGTCGTCGACGGTGGTGTCGGGTGACGCGGACGCGGTCACGGCACTGGTGCAGGAACTCCTGGCGGAAGGGGTATGGGCGAGTCCCGTCGAAGTCGACTACGCGTCGCACTCCCCGCACGTGGAGGAGATCCGCGAGCGCCTGCTGTCCGACCTGGACGGCATCACCCCCCTCTCGGGTGCGGTGCCGTACTACTCCAGCGTGACCGGCGGCCTGCTGGACACGAAGGTCCTGGACGCCGAGTACTGGTACCGCAACCTCCGGCAGACCGTCGAGTTCGAGCGGGCGACCCGTTCGCTCCTCGCGGCCGGGCACCGCGTCTTCATCGAGTCCAGCCCCCAGCCCGCACTGATGTACGGGATCGAGGACACGGCCGCCGACGCGGGCGCTCCGGGGACGCTGGTGCTCGACAGCCTGCGGCGCGGGGCCGGAGGGCTCCGCCGACTCCAACTCGCCCTGGCCGAGGCGCACGTCCGGGGCCTGCACGTCGACTGGGAGCGGCTGTTCGCGGGAACCGGCGCCCGGTGGACGGATCTGCCCACCTACGCCTTCCAGCGACGCCGCTACTGGCTCGACGCCCTGCCGGCCGACCGGGACCCGGCGGCCACCGGCCAGTCCGCCGTGGACCACCCGCTGCTCGGAGCCGAGGTCGAACTGCCCGACGACGCGGGCACCCTCTTCACCGGCCGGCTCGCTTTGGCCACACACCCCTGGCTCGTCGACCACGCCGTGGCCGGAGTCGTGCTCCTGCCCGGTGTGGCCCTCGTGGAGCTGGCCGCGCATGTGGGCCGCCGCCTCGGCTGCGCTCTCGTGGAGGAACTGGCCCTCGCCGCCCCGCTGCTGCTGCCCGGCGACGCCGCTGACGACCACGCCGTACAACTGCGCGTACGGGTGGGGGCTGAGGACGGCACGGGGCGGCGCCCGGTGGAGTTCCACTCCCGGCCCGAGGCCACTCGCGGGGCCGCTGCCCGGCCCTGGACCCGGCACGCGACCGGCACGGTCGGCCCCCGGGACCCCTCAGCCGACGGGGACGACACGGCCGAACCGGGCGGCGCGTGGCCCCCGCCCGACGCTGTGCCCCTGGACGTGGAGGAACTGTACGGGCTGCTCGAAGCCCGGGGCGTCGCCTACGGCCCGACGTTCCGGGGCCTGCGCGCCGCCTGGCGTACCACGGACGCGATCCACGCCGAAGTGGCCCTGCCCGATGACCTCTCCGGTACCGGAGCGGACGGCTTCGCAGTGCACCCGGCCCTCCTGGACGCAGCCCTCCAGACGGCCGGTCTGCGCGAAAGCGCCGGGACCGCGGGGCCCGCTGACGGCGTCCCCCTGCCCTTCTCCTGGCAGCGCGTCGCGATCGAAACCTCCGATGACCCGGTGCTGCGCGTCCGGCTGAGCCCCGACGGCCCCGACGCCGTCGCCGCGCGGATCACCGACCTCTCGGGGCGTACCGTGGCGACGGTCGGCTCGCTCACCCTGCGCACGGCGTCCACCGCCGCACTCCGAGCGTCCTCCGGCTCCGTCTTCCACGTCGGCTGGACGCCGGTCACTGCCGGGCCCAGCCCGCGCCCGGTCACCCGCTGGGGCCTCCTCGGCCCGCGGGACGAGCGGCTGCTGCCGGTCGCCTTCCCCGCCGAACCCCTGTCCGCGACACCCGACGCAGTGCTGCTGACCTGCCCCCCGTCCGCCGTCACCGTGACTGCGGACGGTGCGACCGGGGACGCCCCCGCCCGGGACACGGACCCCGAGGCGGTGCGCGTGGTCGCGACCGGGGTCCTGGAACGCCTCCAGGCCCACCTGGCCGACGACAGCACCGCCCGTACACCCCTGGTGGTGCTCACCCGGAGTGCGACCGGCCCGCTCGGTGCGCAGCCACAGCCGGCGGACCTCGGCGCGGCGGCCGTCTGGGGCATGCTCAGGGCCGCTCAGCTCGAACACCCCGACCGGTTCGTGCTGCTGGACACCGAAGGGCCGGACCCTGACGGTCTCGGTGACGCGCTTGCCGACCTCCTCGCCACGGGCGAACCACAGGCCGCCCTGCGCGGCGGCGTCCTGTACGCGCCCCGCCTGACACGGCCGTCGGCCACCACTGCCGTCCCCGCCCCCGTGACCCCGTCGCCGGGTTCGTTCGGGCCGTCCGAGGGGACGGTACTGCTGAGCGGCGGCGGCGCTCTCGCGGCCGTCCTGGCGCGCCATCTGGTCGCCGTGCACGGGGTACGCCACCTCCTCGTGCTGAGCCGCCGCGGCGCCGCCGCCCCCGGCGTGCCGGAGCTGACGGCGGAGCTGGCCGAGGCCGGAGCCGGACTGGCGGCCGTCAGCTGTGACGTGTCCGACCGTCAGCAACTGGCCGCCGCCCTCGCGGCCGTCCCCGAACGCCATCCGCTGTGCGCCGTGGTCCACACCGCCGGAGCGCTTGACGACGGCCTGCTGGACGGGCTGACCGGGGAGCGGATGGCCGCCGTCCTACGGCCCAAGTTCGACGCCGCCCGCCACCTCGACCAGCTGACGCGTGGAGCGGACCTCTCGGCGTTCGTCGTTTTCTCCTCCGCCGCGGGCGTGCTGGGCAGCCCCGGCCAGGCGTCCTACTCGGCCGCCAACGCCGCGCTCGACGCCCTCACGGCGGAACGCCGAAGGATCGGGCTGCCCGGCCTGTCCCTGGCCTGGGGGCCCTGGGAGCGGGTGAGCGGGATGACGGCGGAGCCCGGCGGCGCCGAACGGCGGCGCATCGACCGGCGTGGTGCCCGCGGCCTCTCCGACGAGGAGGCCATGGCCCTGCTGGACACCGTGTGCGCCGTGGGCGCCGCCCCGCCGGAAGACGGGAGCCCCGTCGTCCTGGCCCACCTCGACCTCAGCGCGCGCGGCGGCGGTCCGGTGCACCCGATGCTGCGCTCCGTGATCCGGCGCAGCCCGACCGCGACGACCGGAGCGAAGGGGACGCCGACCGCCGCCGCAGCGTTGCGGCACCGGCTCGACACCGCCGCCGACGCACAGGAACGCGAGCTGGTGCTGTGCGAACTCGTCGTCGCCCAGGCCGCCGAAGTCCTCGGCCACACCGACGCCGGGGCGCTGTCGGCGACGGCGCCCTTCCTCTCCGTCGGATTCGACTCGTTGACCGCGGTCGAGCTCCGCAACCGGCTGGCAGCCATCACCGGACTGCGGTTGCGGCCCTCCGCCGTCTTCGACAGCGCCACCCCCGCCGCGCTCGCGGCGCGCCTTGCCGCCGAGGCCCCGATGGAGGACACCACCCGAACCGAAACGGCAACCGGAACCGAAACGGCAACCGGAACCGGGGCCGCTGCACCCGGCACCGACGCCGCCGACCCGGTGAGCGTGCTGTTCCGCCGGGCCTGCGCACTCGGCCGGATCGACGAGGGCATCGCCCTGATCAAGAACGCCTCCGTCCTGCGCCCGGCCTTCCACAGCGGCAGCGCCCTCGCGACCGCCAGCACCAGCCCGCAGCTGGTGCGCCTGAACGAGCGCGCAGACGCCCCCGTACTCGTCTGCTTCGGCTCCGTCGTCGCCCTCGGCGGCGCCCACCAGTACGCCCGCTTCGCCTCCCGCTTCCGGGACCGCTACGCCGTCGCCGCCCTGAACGCCCCCGGATTCACCCCCGAGGAGGAACTGCCCGCCGACATGCCGGCCCTGCTGGACTTCCAGGCGACGGCACTGCTCCGGGAACTGCCCGGACGGACGCTCGTCCTGGCCGGCTCCTCCTCCGGCGGCACGCTCGCTCACGGAGTGGCCGCCGCTCTGGAACAGCGCGGCGAGGGCCCGGCTGCCGTGGTGCTGCTGGACCAAGGTCATTGCGTGATCGCGATCTGTCCGGGTTGATCACGTAAGGCCCAGAGCTGTCAGAGGCCGCCGGTGGTCGCGGCCGGTGTGCCGGAGGGCGGCGGCGATGTTGGTGTCGCCGTTCTGCCGGAAGATGCTGATGGCGAGGTTGCGTAGGCCGGCCATGGTACGGGGCAGGTGTCCGGTGCGGACCTTGGAGTCGTCCTCGCGGAAGGTCCGATCACGGACGTGGTGCAGGAGGTTCTCGATGCCCCAGTGACCTCTGATCCAGGAGGCGAGTTCGGCCGGGGTGGCGTCGAAGACGTCCAAGCTCGTGATCACGT
>NZ_AUKR01000048.1:0-7616 GCF_000424845.1 Streptomyces sp. TAA040
CGGCCGCCGCGCACAACAGCGGGAGCATCGGATACCTCCGTCCTCGCAGGCCGCGCGGATCTGGTATCCATATCAGGAAGCGCCGCAGGTCAGCGGCATTCTGCAGGGCGACGTGAGGGTTCGGAAGGGCCAGTTTTCCCAGTCCGGCGGGCATGGGCGATGATGTTTGGGCAGGCACGGTCTCGCTCGGTTCTCATGGGTCTTCGACAACCACATGATCACCGACGGCCGTGCCTGCACTTCTTTCCAGGGACACCCCGCCACACACCGGTACATGACGTCACGTCACACACGAGACCGACGAACCGGACCGATCCTGTTCGTGCAATGACCCTGGCTGCTGGACACCTACCTCTCCGACAACCAGGGCATCACCCAGTTCAACGACGTCCTGCTGAGCGGCATGTTCGCCCGCGAGGACCGCGCGGCCCCGATGGACGGAACCCGGCTGACCGCGATGGGCGGCTACTTCCGTCTGCTCGACGCCTGGACCCCCCCGGCGGTCCGCGCGCCGCTGCTGCTGGTCCGCGCCTCCACCCCGCTCGGCCGCCCGTCCGCCGAAGCCGGTGACTGGCGTTCGTCCTGGGCCGGTGCCGACACCGTCGTCGACGTTCCCGGAGACCATTTCTCGATCATGGAACAGCATGTCGCGACCACGGGCGACGCCGTCGCCGACTGGCTCGGTACCACTCTCCGCGCCCCCGACGACCTGTGAAAACGAAGGAGAACCCGTTGACCGCGGCCCCGTACGACGACCCTTCCCCGCGACCCGCCCTCACCGTGCTGGGAGCTGGGGTGATGGGGGTCGGCATCACCGTCCTCGCCCTCGGACACGGCCTGCCGGTCCACCTGGTCGACATCGACCGGGAACGGCTCGACCAAGCCGCGGACCTGATCGACGGCGAACTCCGGCTGGCCGAGCTGATGGGCGCCCTGCCCGCCGGGACGCCCCTCGGCATCCTGGCCACGGACACCTCGCTCAAGGCCGTCGCCGGAGCCACCGCCGTCGTCGAGGCGGTCACCGAGAACGCCGCGATCAAGGCCGCCGCACTGTCCGAGGTCGCCGGACTGGTCCGGCCCGGAACCCTGCTGATCACCAACACCTCCTCCATCCCCGTCGACGAACTGGCCGGGGCCCTGGAACGGCCGGAGGAACTGGTCGGCACCCACTTCATGAACCCGCCCTACCTGATCGGAACCGCCGAAGTGGTCCGCGGCGCCAGGACCGGGGACCCCGCGATGGCCGCCGTGGCGGCCCTGCTCACGGCACTGAGGCGGCGGACGGTGGTCGTCCGGGACGCACCCGGCTTCGTGACCAGCCGCATCCTGCACCCGATGATCAACGACGCGACCCGCGTCGTTGAGGAGGGCACGGCGACCGCCGAGGACGTCGACGCCCTGATGCAGGGCTGCCTGGGACACCCCACCGGGCCGCTGCGCACCGCGGACCTGATCGGCATCGACAATCTCGTCGACTCCCTCACCGTGCTCCACGAGCGCACCGGTGACGACGGCTGCCGTCCCACCGAACTGCTGCTCCGGCTGGTCCGCGAGGGCCGACTGGGCCGTAAGTCCGGACGCGGCTTCTACGACTACACCTGATCACCCCGACGAGGAGACGGCCATGACCACAGCCAACACGCCCAACACCCACGGCCTGGAGAAGGAACTGCTGGGATTCCTGGAAGGACGCACCGGAACCGCCTGGGACGCCGATACCGACCTGTTCGACACCGGCGGCCTGTCGTCCCTGTTCGCCATGCAGGTGGTGGTGCACCTGGAGAAGACCTACGCCATCGCCGTCCGCGGCGCGGACCTGCGGCTGGACAACTTCCGCACGGTGCAGCGGATGGCGGAGCTGGTGGACCGGCTCCAGGTGGCCGCCGCCGGGGGCCGGCATGGGTGAGGACCTGAGCGGCGCCATGACCTCGGTCACCCTTCGGGTCGGAGACCTGGCGGGGGAGTGGGACCGGACCGGCCTCATCCCGCTGGACCTGCTCCGTGACCTGGGCGCCGAGGGCCGGCTGTGCGCCGAAGTCCCGGAGCAGTACGGCGGCCGGGGTCTCAGCAGCATGCACAGTGGCGCGTACACCGCCCACGTGGGCGGCCTGTGCAGCTCGCTGCGCAGCGTGATGACCTCCCAGGGCATGGCGGCATGGACCATTCGACGCCTGGGCACCGCCGAGCAGTCGGCCGCCCATCTCCCCCGGCTGACCGGCGGCGGACTGGCGGCGGTCAGCTTCAGCGAGCCCGGCGCCGGCAGCGACCTCGCGGCGATGACGACGACCGTCCGCCGCGACGGCGACGCGGTCGTCCTCGACGGACACAAGAAGTGGGTGACCGCCGCCCACTACGCCGACCTGCTGGTCGTCGTCGGCCGCTACGAGGACGGCGCGGGAGCCGTCGTGGTGCCCACCGACACGCCCGGCGTCAGGATCGAGCGGATCGCCGCCCCACTCGGCTGCCGTGCGGCCGGACACGCGGACGTACACCTCGACGGGGTGCGGCTGCCGGCCGACAGCGTCCTGGGCGGTCACGGACTGCCGACCGCCCTGCTGGTGACGACCGCGCTGGCCTACGGGCGGATGTCCGTCGCCTGGGGCTGCGTGGGCATCCTGCGGGCCTGTCTGGCGGCGGCCACCGCGCACGCCGCCGGACGGGAGCAGTTCGGCAGACCGCTCGCAGAGCACCAGCTCGTCGCCGGGCACATCGCCGACATCTACACGGCCGAGCAGGTGGCCACGCGGGTCTGCGAGCACGCCAGCCGCTGCTGGGACGAAGGGTCGCCGGACCAGGTGGTGGCGACCGTCCTGGCCAAGCACGTCGGCGCGACCCAGGCCGCCCGGGGCGCGGCGACCGCCGTCCAGGTACTGGCCTCGGCCGGGTCCCGGGACGGGCACGTGGTGGCCCGGGCGTACCGGGACGCCAAGCTCATGGAGATCATCGAGGGCAGCAACGAGCTGTGCCGGCTGATGCTGGCCCAGCACGCCCTCTCCGCTCCGGGGGCACTGTGAGCGGGCCCGTGGCCGACGAGACGAGGAAGGACGACATGGTCGAGACCGTCAAGTGCCTGGTCTGGGACCTGGACGACACCCTCTGGCAGGGCACCCTGTTGGAGGACGGCGAGGTGCACCTGCCGGACGAGGTGCGCAGGGTGGTGATCGAGCTCGACTCCCGCGGCATCCTCCAGTCCATCGCCAGCCGCAACGACCACGAGCACGCCTGGGCCCGGCTGGAGGCGTTCGGCGTGGCCGAGTACTTCGTCCTGCCGGAGATCGGGTGGGGCGCCAAGTCCCAGTCGGTGCGCCGGATCGGCGACCGGCTGAACTTCGCGCTCACGACCATCGCCTTCGTCGACGACCGGCCCACCGAGCGGGCCGAAGTGGCCTTCCACCTGCCCGACGTACGGTGCTACCCGGCCGAGCAGGTCCTCGCCCTCCCCGAACTCGCCGAGTTCACTCCGGTGACCAGCAGCGTCGACTCCCGGCGGCGCCGCCGGATGTACCAGGCGGGCTTCCGTCGCGAGGCCGAGCGGGCCGCCGCCCCCGGCCCCGACGAGGAGTTCCTGCGCTCCCTGGACCTGCGGATGCGCATCGGCCGGGCCACCGGCGAGGAACTCTCCCGGGTCGAGGAACTCACCCTGCGCACCAGCCAGATGAATGCGACCGGGGTCCACTACCCGGACACGGTGCTGCGCGGCCTGATCACCGACCCCCGGCACGAGGTCCTGGTGGTCACCCTCACCGACCGGTTCGGCCCGCACGGCGCGGTCGGCGTCCTGCTGCTGGAGCGGCACCCGGGCCTGTGGCACCTCAAGCTGCTCGCCACCTCCTGCCGGGTCGTCGCCTACGGTGCCGGCGCGACCCTGCTGAACTGGCTGGCCGACGCAGCCGCCCGGTCCGGAGACCACCTGGTGGCGGACTTCCGGACGACCGAACGCAACCGGATGATGGAGATCGCCTACCGGTTCGCGGGCTTCGACGGACTGGACGAAGCCCCGTGTCCGTGCGCCGCCGTCCTCGCACCGGCTCCGGAGAACACCGGACTCCAGCGCCTGCACCTGGTCCCTGGCCCGCGCGTGGTGTCCACCGTCATGAGCGTGGACGAACCCGACCTGAGCATGTCGGAAGGGGGCCCGGGAACGTCGTGACCGCCGCGGCGGCCGGTGCTCCCGGGCTCCGGCCCGCCACCCTCAGCGCTTGCGGACGAGTGTGATCCCGTCGGCCATCACCAGCAGTGACAGGTCCACCCGAGGGTCCTCGTGCAGCACCCGGTTCAGAGCCCGGACCCCGGCGGTCTCCGGGTCCACGGCGGCCGGATCGGCGACCTGGCCGAAGAAGAGGGTGTTGTCGACCACGATCAGACCGCCGGCGCGCAGCAGGGCCAGAGACGTCTCGTAGTAGCGGACGTAGTTGGCCTTGTCCGCGTCGATGAACACCAGGTCGAAGCTCTCCGGTCCGCGCTTCGCCAGCAGTGCGTCCAGCGTCGCGGCGGCATCGCCGATCCGCAGGTCGATCCGCGCGTCGATCCCGTCCCGCTTCCAGAAGTCGGCGCCGATGGCCGGCCACCGGTCGTCGATGTCGCAGGACACCAGCACGCCGTCGGCCGGGAGCGCGCGGGCCATGCACAGGGTGCTGTAGCCGGTGAAGGTGCCGATCTCCAGCACCGCCCGCGCTCCGGTCAACCTGACCAGGAGGGACAGCAGTTGACCCTCCTCCGCCATCACCTGCATGGCGCTCCCGCCCGGCAGGTCCGCAGTGGTCTCCCGCAGCTCCCTGAGGAGATCGTCGTCACGGAGGGAGACTCCCCGGACATAGGCGAGCAGGTCGTGGGTGGCTGCTGTCTGGTCGGCCATGGTGCGGGGGTCCTCTCGAAGGAGATCGGGTCGAAGGAGATCGGGTCGAAAGGAATCGGGGCGAAGGGGACAGGGCCGCCGGGTGCCCGTCGCCGGGGCGGTCACCCGGCGCGCACGTACGGGTGGCCGTGCTGACGTACGGCGACCGCCTGCGCCCGCTCCTGGGCGTACGCCCGCAGCAGTGCGTCCAGTTGGTAGCGGCCCCCCGTCGGCGGACCCAGCAGATTCGCCTCGACCAGGGAGTCCAGGGCCTCCTCGGCCTGCGCCTCGGAGCAGCCGGTCATCACCGCGACCCTGCTGCTGGAGACCGAACAGGCACCGGCGGCTCCCAGCGCGGTGAACACCTCGGCCGGGTCGACCCCGGTCGACGCCGCCCGTTGGAGCCCGGCGTGGGCGGCGTCGAGGCAGGGCCGGACACCGAGGTCGCCCGCGCACAGTTCGTCCAGCAGCCGCGGGGCCTCTGTGAGCCGCCGGGCGAAGTGCCCGATGCTCCAGTGCGGGCGCTCCAGCAGCCGGGTCCCCGCGATCCGGATCGCCAGCGGCAGGCCCGCGCAGGCCGTCAGCACCGTACGGGCCGCCCGCGGTTCGACACCGACCCTGGCCGAACCGACGATGCTGCCCAGCAGCTCCAGCGACCCGGCCTTGTCCAGCGGGCCGAGCAGAAGGGTGCGCGCCCCCTCCAGATCGGCCAGCCGCCGTCGGCTGGTCACCAGCAGCCTGCTGCTGCCGCTGCCCGGTATCAGCGGCCTCACCTGCGCGGTGCTGGAGGCGTTGTCGAGTACCACCAGCAGACGGCGGCCCGCGGTGAGCGAGCGGTAGAGGCTCTCCCGTTCCGACTCCTCCTCGGGTATCTCGCCCCGGGGCACACCGAGGTCCGCCAGAAACCGCGGCAGCACCGCCCGGGAAGTCAGCGGCCGCTCCGCTCCGCCGAGATCCGCATAGAGCTGGCCGTGCGTCGAGGAACCGCGCACGGCGTGCGCCGCGTGCAGGGCCAGGGTGCTCTTGCCGACACCGCCCCGGCCGGTCACCACTGCCGTCGCCACCATGCCCGCGGGCATCGTGCCGTTCGTGAGGAAGCGCTGCAGCCGCGCCAGCGCATCGGAGCGGGCCGACAGCGGCAGCGGCACCGAGGGAAGCTGCGCCGGACTCGGCCAGCAGGGCCTTTCCCAGGCGGCGGTTGGCGCCGGTCCGACGGTTGCCTCCGGGGCCTTCGCGGACTGATCCAGCGGGTCAGGCGCACGGGGCTGGTCGTGGGCCGAGAGGATGTGCCGATGGACCTCGCGCAGATCGGCGCTCGGCTCGGCGCCGAGCTGTTCGACGAGCAGCGTCCGGGTGCGCCGGTAGAGATCCAGGGCCTCCGACTGTCGGCCCGAGCGGAACAGCGCGAGCATCAGCTTGCCCACCAGGGCCTCCCGTAAGGGGTGCTTCCGCACCAGCCGCACCAGCTCCGGCACGACCTCGGCGTGCCGCAGCAGCGCCAGCTCCGCGTCGAACCGCAGCTCCATGGTCTGCAGGCGAAGCTCCTGGAGATAGCGGCCCTCCACATCGCGCAGCGTCCGCGACGAGATGTCCGCCAGAGGCTCCTCGCGCCACAGGGCGAGTGCTTCGGTCAGCTCGGCAGAGGAGCCCTCCAGGTCTCCGCGCTCGGCCAGATCCGCCGCACGCCGGCGGTGGGCCGTGAACTGCCCGAGATCGCTCTCGTGCTCGCCGAGTTCGAGGAGGTAGCCGGGCGCCCGGGTGAGGATGCGGGCGGAGGCGTGCTCGCCCAGCGACTGCCGCAGGCGCATCACGTAGGTGCGGACGGTCGCGGCGGCACTCGGCGGCGGGGCGCCGTCCCAGACGTACTCGGCGATCCGGTCGACCGAGATCACCCGGTTGGCGTTGAGGAGGAGCGCTGCCATGACCACGCGCTGCCTCGGCGCCGACACGTGCACCTCACGCGCGTTCAACCGGACGGAAAGCGGGCCCAGCAACAGAAAGTTCACGGGAGTCCTCTCTATCGCACGACCGGCGGGCAAGACTGCTTCCAGCGTCTTGGGTGGCCCTGTAGGGGTCAACGCGGTCCTGTCGTATTTAGATGTATTCCTAGAGCGCAGGTCTTGCGCTCATGCCGGGTTTACGCTGCGCGGAACCATCACTGTGGTGAGGACCAGGCCGCCCACCACGACGCAGCGGCCGGTGAGACCGCTCACCACCGCACCGACGTCGACCCGGGTGCCCCGGCACCGTCAGCGCGGCCCAGAACACCCGTACGGAATTCGGCCGCGCGAGCGTGTCGAGAAAGTCCTTGCCACGAGGTGCTCTCGCCCCTCGGCCGGATTCGCGGTGCGGCCCGACCGCTGCTGCTGAGTCGGAGCCAGGTAGGAAGGCGTCTCATGTGGTCGTTCGCTGATGCGGCATGATGCTGGGCTGTGGGTGCTGATCTGTCGCGTCGGCTGGTGCCGGACGAACTGTGGGAGCTGACGGCTCCGTTGTTGCCGAGGTTCACATCCCGCCCGCAGGGCGGTGGTACAGCTCCGGTGGATGAGCGGGCGGTGTTCACGGCTGTGGTGTATGTGCTGACGAGCGGCTGTGCATGGCGGTATCTGCCGGATTCCCTCGGTGTCTCGCCGGCCACCGCGCACCGCCGGTTCGCCGTGTGGACCGAGGTCGGGTTGTGGCGTCGGCTGCACCGGGCGGTGCTGGACGAACTCGGCGCCGGGGGTGAGCTGGACTGGTCGTCCGCGATCGTCGATGCTGCGTCGGTGCGGGCGAGGAAGGG
>NZ_AUKR01000049.1:0-7272 GCF_000424845.1 Streptomyces sp. TAA040
GTCTAGAAGACTGCTGAAGATCTTGTCGGGTGCTGTCCGGCCGTAGGCCGGGCGGCCCTTCTTGCTTATGCGGTGGCGGGGGTGAGGTGCCAGTTGCCGTTGGCCCGGGTGAGTCCGAGGTTGATCAGTCGGCGGAGGTTGAGGGCGGCGGCGCGGTGGTGGAGCCAGAGGTTGTTGGCGATGACGCCGCGGTAGGGGACCCGGCGGTTTCCCTTGGCGACCAACCAAGCGATGGCGCGTTCGACGGGGGGCCGCCATCTGCGGTATTCGTCCTGCCAGACGGGGTCGGTGGCAGCCTGGTGGCGGGCTGCGGTGAGCAGTTCGTGCTGGGGGTGGACGTTGAGGTTGCGCCCGGTCTTGGAGGTGGTGCAGCGTCCGCGCAGGGGGCAGTCGGCGCACACGCGCTTGAACTGGGCGGTGCGAGCGCCGTCCGCCTTGACCTGCCCGAGGTTGGCGGTGTGTCCGGCCGGGCAGGTCGCGGTGCCGGCCGCCGAGTCGATGTGGAAGTCGTCGATGGTGAAGCCGCCGGGGATGGCCTGCCGCAGCGGTGGCGGCTTGATCACCAGGGTGTGGCCGTCGGCGGTCAGGTGTGCGCGCAGGTCGCCGGTGCCGTATGCAGAATCGCCGAGCACGGTTAACTCACTGCCCTCGTCCTCGTCGGCCAGCAGATCGCAGGCGACAGCGGCCTCGTGGTTGTCGGGGCCGTAGCCGCTGGTGAGGGCAACCGCGGTGAACAGCCCGGTCTCCGGCTCGAAGGACGCATGCCCTTTGAAACCGTCCTGGTGACGAGTTCGGTTTTTGTGGATGTGCCGCGCGTCCGCATCGACGGTGGACACGGTCCGGTCCGCCACCGTGCGCCGGGCGATGCGCCAGCGGCCGTCGCGCCCGTCGGAGTCCTCGGGCGGCTCCACGTCCTGGCCCGCGACCAGGGCCAGCAGGCCCACCGCGTTCGCAGCCCTCTCGCCCAGTCCCTGTTCGGGCAGGTGCCCGAGCAGGTTGAGGGCGTCGGTGACCAGCGCGTCGACCAGCGCGGCGCGCGCTTGCTCGTCGTCCCAGGCGATCCTCGGCTTGCCCGGGTCGGTGTAGTCGTGCGCTGTGCACCACTGCTGCGCCATCTCCTCCGCGCCGGGGACCTCACGGATCACCCGGCGGACGGCGGAGATGATCTGGGTGACGGTGTCCTGGGTGGCCACCGCGTCATCGAGGACGGTGGAGTCCAGCGCCCGCCGCTGCTTGCCCTTCAGCACGCCGGTCGCGGCCACGACCTCTTTGACCTTAGTGAAGATCCGCGTCGGGTCGGCCGAGTGACGCAGCCGACGCCGGAAGTACGTCAGCAGCGACGGGTCGAAAGCGGTGTCGTACAGGCCGAGCCCGCAGGCCGCCTTCCACCGCAGGTCACACCGCAGCTCCTGGACTGTCTCGAAGTCCGACAGCCCGTGCAGACTCTGCAGCACCACCGTCGCGGCCAGCACCTGCGGCGGCAGACTCGGACGCCCGTTGGACGAGGGATACATGTCCGCGAACATCCCCGGCGGGAACAGCACCTCGCGATGCTCGGCCAGGAACGCGAACACACTCCCTGCCGGGATCAACTCCCGGCAGGTCTCCCACACATCCGGCCCAACCAGCTCCCCGGCCCATTCCCCCTGCATGCCTACAAGACTGGCCCCGACTCCACCGAGCCGGGGCCAGAACCCGAGATTTTCAGCAGTCTTCTAGGCGGGCGAGGTGGCTGGTGCGGGTGCGGTCGAGTGGATGTCCGTTCCACCAGGCGTGGAGTCGGATCAGGTTGAGGGCGACGGCGCTGAAGACGTGTTGGAGGTGGGTCTTGGCCAGTCCGCGGTAGCGGGCGTGGTGGATGTCGGTGACTGCGGCGGCTTGCCGGACGGTGCCCTCGACGCCGGCGCGTAACGCGTAGTCGGTGTTCCAGTCTTTGGTCTGCTGCTGTGTACGTGTCCTCCGCAGTGCCTCGGTCATCTCCCTTGGATGCAGGGAGAGTTGGCGGCGGTTCTTCTTCGCGCTGGTGCACTGCTGCCGGTAGGGGCAGGGGATGCAGTCGAGGGCGGCGAAGGAGACCACGGTCTTGGGGATGCCTTCGTACACGACCGGGTTCCAGGTGGCACTGGTCTTCCCTGCGGGGCAGGTGGCCTGCTGGGCCTGCCAGTCGATGGTGAAGTCGTGGGCGGCGAAGCCTTCCTTGGCCTTGGCCTGGCGGGAGGTGTCCAGTAGGACCGGGGTGATCAGGGCGACGCCGTAGCGGGCCCGGGAGCCGGTGATCAGTTCGGCGGAGGGGTAACCGGAGTCGAGGTAGTGCTCGTCGGGGAGCAGGCCGCGTCGTTGCTGGGACTGGTGGATCTCTTCCAGGGCTTTGCTGTCGGGCAGGGTCGAGGTGGTGGTGGCGATGTTCGTGATCAGGTTGGGGCGCCTTGGCGCCCGGCCGGGCTGTCGTCCGCGCGGCGTCCTGGCCGTAGCCCTCTGCGACGGCACGGGGGCGGGGCGGGTGGCATCGTCGGCCGCGGTGGCACAGGTCTCGCTGATGTGGACCTTGAACCCGTTCCAGAAGGTGTCGCGCTTGGCGGCCCAGCGGGCGTCGGTGTCGTACGGCGAGGTCATGCGCATACTGCCGGGCGGGATACCGTCACCGCCTTCGGTGTCCTTCTCCCGCCGCTTGATCACCTCCCGCCCGTTCCTCGCGGTGGCGCGGGTGTAGTTCTGCAGCAGCACACACCGCAGCACCTGCACGGCAGGCAGCTCCCGCAGCCATGCCGGCTGCCCGGGCGCGTAGAGGACACTCAGCAGGGCGAAGCCGTCGCGGGCGTAGTCCACCGCGAGGGCGTCCTGCCTGGACTTCGATGCCGGCATCTTCCACGAGTCGATCCGGCGTCCATAGCGCCGTGACCAGCCGGGCACGTCGATGACCTGAGCCAGCCAGCCGGGAGCCGCCGCCGACAGCGCCTCCACCAGGGCGCGGACCGATTCGCCCACCAGCTCCAGCCGGTTCACATCCCGCACCGCAGCGATCACCGAGGTGGAGTCGGTACGCTGCTTGCCGCCCGCCCCCACCAGCCCCATCTCCTTGAGCTTGGCCAGCAGCAGGTCCAGGACCTTCTCTTCCAGCTGGTGCTCGGCGATCCGGGTGCGGAATTGCGACAGGACGCTGAAGTCGAAGCCAGCATCCTCCAGGCCCAGCCCGAGCGCGTAGGCCCACGACAGCTTGTCACGTACCGCCTCAGCGGCCTGGCGGTCCGTCAGGTTCTCCGCCATCTGGAACACCGTCACCAACGCCAAACGGCCAGGCGACCAGCCCCGCGGCCCCCTCACCCCGAACGCTTCGGCGAACTCCGCATCGGCGAACAACTCACCGAACCGATCACGCGCCGCCACCGGCAGCGGCATCTCACGCCCGCGGTACTTGGCCCGCACCGCCCGCGCCACCTCCGGCGCCGGCTCCGGCCACGGCTGCGGCTCCATCGACACGAACCCTCCCACCCGCGACCGGGAACGAGGAAGACAACCGGCCACCAGACAAGCCTGCCGCAGCCCAACAGGAAACGGGCAACAGGGTCCTGCCCTTGCCGGAAACTTCGTCCGTGCAGGTCAGGACGCAGGCCGGTACTCGTGGAGGATTCCTGTTGGGTGCCAAAAGTCCCGCACATGCGTTGAGCTGGGCGTTCGCCAGACTGTCGTGATCTTCGTCAGGCTGTGTCGCGGTACTCGTGGATGAGTCCGCTGAGGACGTCGTGGCGCTGGATGTGTTGGGCGGGGAAGGGGATGACGTCCGGATCGTCGGCGGGAGCGCGCAGGTGCAGGGCCCGGTGCGGCCTTCCGGAGTTGTAGTGCTCGGCGTATTCGGCGAGGACACTCCGTGCGTGTTGCTCGTTGTAGATCAGCATCCGGTCGGTGCACTCGGCCCGCACGCTGCGGATGAACCTCTCCACGTGGGCGTTCATCCGCGGTGTCTGTGGCGCGCTCTTCAGGGTCTCGATGCCGTCGGCGGTGAAGACGGCGTCGAACGCCTGGGTGTAGCGGCTGTCGCGGTCGCGTAGCAGGTAGCGGAAGCGGGTGGCGCGGTCTGGGAGGTTGGCGAGGAGGTTCCTCGAGACCTGGGTGGCCCAGGCTGCGGTCGGGTGGGCGGTGACGCCGAGGATGTGCACGGTGCGGGTGCCGACCTCCATGACCACGAAGGCGTACAGCCTGGTCAGCGCGGCGGTGTCCACGTGGAAGAAGTCGGCGGCGAGCAGGCCGGAGGCCTGGGCGCGTACGAACTCGCGCCAGGTCGGGGCGCCGCGGCTTCGTCTGGGTGCGGGGCCGAGGCCGGCGCTGCGCAGGATGCGTCGGATGGTGGAGGCGCCGACGCGGTGGCCGCGGGCGCCGCAGCTTGCCCTGGATACGGGTTGAGCCCCAGGTCGGGTTCTCGCGAGCCTGGCGCAGGATCAGGGCGGTGAGTTCCTTGGAGATCGGCGGGCGGCCGGTCTGTGCGGTTTTCTGCTTCCACTTCCAGCGCAGTAGTCGCCGGTGCCAGGTGAGCAGGGCGCCGGGTGTGAACAGGCGGTGTCGGCGCAGCACCGCGTTCTCGTGGCGCAGCGCGAGCAACTCGGCGTCCTTGGTCTGCTGCGAGCGGGAGAGCAGCAGGAGCAGTCCGAGGAGTCGGAGGAAGACCAGGTAGAGCAGGCGCAGTGCCATGGGGCCCGAGCTTGTCGTGATCGCCCGGAGTCGCAAAGTGCCTGGTCAGATACTGTACGTCACTTCTGGAACCCTACAGGCGGCGTCACACGCCCCACGGTGAGCACACACTGTTGTCGGCCCGCGTCGCCTTCCACCGCAGTTACTCCTCGCGCTCTGGACCGGCGCCTGCCGTAGCTGCCACCGCGAATACCAGAACCCCAAGATCTTCATGAGCCTTCTAGAATCCTTGCCCAGCGGCCGAGCGGGATCGTGGACCGGACCCGACAGTGCCCGGGCCGCCCGCTCGGTGATGCGTGTCCGGTCCTTCCGTGCGGAATAAGAGGAGTTACGTGATCCGTTTGGCGACTGCCGCAGACTTACCAGTACTTCAGGACCTCGAGCGTGCTGCCGGCCAGCCCTTCCGGGAAATCGGCATGGTGCGAGTCGCCGAGGATGAGCCGCCGTCCCTGGAGACCCTTCAGACCTATGTACAGGACGAACGTGCCTGGGTGTGGGTACGCGAGGACGGCCATCCCGTCGCCTATGTGATCACAGACGTGATCGATGGCAACGGCCACATCGAACAGGTGTCGGTGAACCCGTCCCATGCGCGAAGGGGCATCGGAAAGGCGCTGATCGAACAGGTGGCGCGCTGGGCTCGGGACAAGGGCTGCCCCGCGCTGACCCTCACGACGTTCACCGAAGTGGCATGGAACGGTCCCTACTACGAGCGGCTGGGATTCAGGTACCTGCCCGAAGCGGAATGGACGGACGGGCTGCGAAGCCTACGGGCGGCCGAAGCCGCGCACGGCCTGGACGAGTGGCCCAGGGGCTGCATGCGCCGCGACCTGTGACGGTTCACGTGCCGCCCCGTCCACCGGGGCGGCACGGGCCGCAGGCTCAGGAATCGACGGACTTCCCATCCACCAGCTCCGGCGTGTCCGCAGGGGATTGCCCAGAGGAGACGTTGGGGAAGGGACGCCGCAGCAGCACTGCCCCGAGGACGGCTACCGCCGCCAGCACCAGGGCACCGCCCAGGAAGGACGCGCGCATGCCGTCGGTGAAGGCCTCGATCGCCTGCTCTCGCAGGCGGACGCCCGCGGCGCCGGGCAGCCCGGCAGCGACGTTCAGTGCCTCCGCCAGCGTGTCCCGGACACCCTCGACGACACCCGCACCACCTCCCCCGGCCACGCCGTCATCCATCTGACGGGTGTATACGGCGGCCGTGACGGATCCCAGCGCGGCAATGCCGAAGGCTCCTCCCAACTCGCTGCTGGTCTCTGACAGTCCGGACGCCGCCCCTGCCCGCTCCGGCGGTGCCGCGCCCAGGGCGAGCGTAGTCGCGAGCGGCACGACCATCCCGCAGCCGGCCGTCACCACACTCCCCCCGGTGACGATGAGGGCCAGCCCCGACCCGGACGGTACCGAGGTCATCACGGCCAGCCCGGCGGCAGACAGCGCGAGACCGGTCGCGACCACCGCGGCCGGGCTGGTCCGCCGCACCAGGATGCCGCCCGCGACCAGTCCGAGCAGCAGCGTGGCGATCGCCGGCAACCGCCACAGCGCTGCAGTCAGCGGGCCCACGCTCAGCCCCAGTTGAAGGTATTGCGATGTGAGCATCGTCATACCGAGCATGGCGAACTGCAGCGCCGCCGCCACCGCCATCGCCGCGTTGAAGCCCGCGTTGCGGAACAGCGTCAGGTCGACGAGGGGAACGGAGATCCGGTGCTGCCGGTACAGGAAGAGCACACCCACCAGGAGGCCGAGCAGGACACAGCCCAGCGCGAGAACGGTGTCCCTTTCACCCTCCGCCAGCTGCTTAGTCCCATACACGACGAGCAGGACGGCCGCCAGGGACAGGACCGCGCCCGCGTAGTCGAAGGGCTCCTTTCGCCCGGAGCGGTACTCCGGCAGCAGGGCCGGCCCCAGGACCAGCAGCAGCGCCATCACCGGCAGGTTGATGAGGAAGACGGAACCCCACCAGAAGTTCTCCAGCAGCACGCCTGCGACCAGCGGGCCGAACATCGCTCCCAGGGCGAAGCCGGCTGTCCAGAGAGCGATCGCGCTGCCACGCTCCTTCTCGTCCCGGAACATGTTGCGGATGAGAGCCAGAGTGGACGGTGCCAGTGTCGCTCCGGCCACGCCTAGCAGAGCGCGTGCGGCGATCAATGTCCCAGGGGTGGTGGCGTAGGCCGAGCAGACCGAGGCGGCGCCGAAGGCGGCCGCGCCGATCAGCAGCAGTCGGCGCCTGCCGATGCGGTCGCCCAACGAGCCCATGGTCAGGAGCAGGCCAGCCAGGAGAAAGCCGTAGGAGTCCATGATCCAGAGCAGTTGCGTGTTGCTCGGTTTCAGGTCCTCGGCGATGAAAGGCACCGCGTAAAAGAGGGCTCTCCTGCCGTATGTGTGGGTCACTCTGTGGCGGGTTGGCGGCCGGGGAGGGGGGGGTTGTCACCGGCGAGGGTGAGCATGACGAGGGCGATGATGGCGTCTGCGGTGTGGAAGCCGAAGCCGCGGCGGATGATCAGGCGGGTCTTGGTGTTCGTGGACTCGATCAGGCCGTTGCTCATGCCGGTGGTCAAGGCGGCACGGATGGCGTCGTGGTGGCGG
>NZ_AUKR01000050.1:0-7264 GCF_000424845.1 Streptomyces sp. TAA040
GCTTCATCGTTCGACTTGCATGTGTTAAGCACGCCGCCAGCGTTCGTCCTGAGCCAGGATCAAACTCTCCATGAATGCTTCAAAATGAAGACACCACAGGGAGCGGAACACGAAGCCGGAATAAGCCCCGCATCCACTGCGTCCTCGCTGTGTTCATCAATACTCAAAGAAACCACATCCACAGGCAGGCAACCATGACAACCACAATCACCCACCCCCGGACGGGGTATCAACATATCTGGCGTTGACTTTTGGCACGCTGTTGAGTTCTCAAAGAACGGACGCTTCCTTCGAAACCCTCTCAGGCTCCTCCGGGCGCTTCCCTTCGGTGTGTTCTCCACTTTAGCGAATCTTCCGCCGGACTCCTAATCGGGTCCTTCAGGGGAGTCTTCGGCGCACCAAAAACAGACCCTGACCGGGTGTTCCTCGCAGTGGTTGCCGCTCGGACACGCGGGTGTATCGACCAAGAGTATCGACCACGCGTACTCTTCCTGCGTTTGCGGCTCGGACCACGTTAGGGACCTGCTCTCGCGAAGTCAAGTCACCGGGTGCGGCGACGGGGTCGGTGGGCGCGGTACCGGCTGACCGTCGGGTCGCCGTCGATCCAGAACCGCCAGGGGTGCAGCGCGCCGTCGCCGCCCACACCGGTCCGCGGACCGGTCGCGACGCGTTCCCGCCCCGGCGGCGAGCCCGACAGCACCCGAAGCGTCGCGGCCGGCTCGCTGGAACAGACGTCCTGTCCGTTGAAGCGACGGTCGACATCGAGCGCGGTGGCGAGCCGGGCCGGCCCCCGGGCGAGCTCGGTGTCCCGGCGAGCGGCGGGCCGCCTGCTCCGGGCCTGCGCCGCGCCGCTCAGTATTTCCCCGGCCCGCAGGAGAACCCCGGCCGCCGCTCCCTGCGTCTCACTGACGAGGTTGAGGCAGTGCCACATGCCGTACGTGAAGCTCTGAGCATGTAACTCGTTCGGCCCGATCGACGGGCTACGGCGAGAGGCGGCACAGCATGGAACTCACCTGGCACAAGGACGCCAAGCCCAGCACCTACTACGCAACGCAGGACGGCAGGCGCATCGCTACGGCACGCAAGGAGGGCAACGCGGCGTGGATCGGGACTGTCGTCGGTCTCGGCCACACAGTCGGCGGTCGTCGCCTCATGGACTGCAAGGAGCTGGTGCAGCGGCACGTCGAGCGCCTCTACGGGGACGGCGAGTGGACCCTCTTCCCTGCCCGTGATCTGGAGCCCGGCATGATCCTCGGTCGCGACACCTGGAAGGACGGGGACTGGGAGGTCGTCTCTGTCCACGTCGATACCGAGGCACAGACGGTCTCTGTCGAGCTCACCTCCGAGAGCGCTCGGGAGCTCAGCCTCACCCTCGACAACACGTGCGCCATTGACGCCATGGTGCGGGTCAAGGTGCAGCTTCCCGAGGCCGAGGAGACTCCCGCCCCTGTCGGCACTCCTGCGGTCGAACCGACTCCCGAGACCGCTCGGTGCGATGCGCGCCGACCTGGCAACGAGCGACTCGGATGCATCCTGATGGCAGGGCATGGCGGCACGCACCGCGACTCGGTAGCCATGGGATGGAGCGATGCAGTCGGCGCCGTCCTGAAGGGGCAGGGCACCGGCAAGGACGAAGCCGAGACGCCCCCGTGCGGTGCGCGCCGCGTCGGTTGGGAGCGTCCTGGACCGGGC
The DNA here is from genome assembly GCF_000424845.1 of Streptomyces sp. TAA040. NCBI lineage: Bacteria > Bacillati > Actinomycetota > Actinomycetes > Kitasatosporales > Streptomycetaceae > Streptomyces > Streptomyces sp. TAA040. Next base: position 1,693 of record NZ_AUKR01000050.1, read on the forward strand.
GCCCGGCGCCTCCCCTGCCCCCTCCCTGCGGGGCACACGCAGCCTCACCGCGACGCCTTCCGTCGCTCCTTCATCCGGACCGAGGGTGACGCGACCGGGGGCAAGGTGGCCGAGTCGAAGGTGACTGTCACTGTGCCTGCCGAGCTCGGCCAGGACTCCCGTCCGGTAGAAGCGCAGTACGTGAACCCTGGCGATCTGGTCAAGGCATGTGGCGCCAAGCTCACCGTGATCGAGGTTCGCGGGCAGGGCACGTTCAAGCGGGAGCTTGTGTTCGCCGATGGCTCCTCCGCCAGCCTGTGGCGCGAGGATGAGGTGACGGTCGTCTCCGAGACCGGGGAGAGCGTCGAGTTCGAGGTGTTGCCCATCACCCCCGGCGACGTCATGGCCGGTGACCTCCTCCGCGACACGGAGACCGGCGAGACCCGCGTGGTCCACAGCGTCTCGCAGCCCGACGCCCTGCACGTCCGGATCATCTACCGGACGGGTGCCGTCGTTGACTACCCACACGGGGAGGCTCTTCACCTCCTGGACGGCTTCCATCAAGGCGAGCCCCTGCACGGTCGCCGGGCGGCTCATCGGCAAGGCCCTGCAACTCGGCCTGTGACGTCCGGAGCGTGACAGCAGGGGCGGCGGTGAGTGCCGCCCCTGCTGGCCCATCATTGACCAAGAGAACAGTGGACAGGAGAGCGGACAGTGCGAGCAGTGGTGTACGCCAGGCTCAGCCCGACCCCCAGGGGCGAGGAGAGCAAGGGCGGAAACCTCGCGCAACAGGTCGAACTGAGCGAGGCGCTGTGTGAGCGGAAGGGCTGGACCGTCGTCGATGTGATCTCCGAGAAGGACACGTCCGCCTCGAAGGGTCCGCGCAAGGGGTGGGAACGAGTCAAGGCCATGGTCGAGGCTGGACAGGTGGACGCGATCGTCTCGCGTCACTACGACCGCATGTACCGCACGCCGAGAGACCTCGAAGACCTCGTAGACCTGGCCGAGTCAACCGGCGTCACGCTGGCCGCTGCGCAGGCTCAGGGCGTCTTGGACCTTGCGACCCCATCGGGTCGCCTGGCCGCTCGCATCGGCGCGGTAGTCGCCCGCAACGAGACCGAGATGCGGGTAGAGCGTCAGGTGCTCGGGCACCAGCGGCGCAGGGAGTCGGGTAGGCCGTTTTGGAGTACCCGCCCATTCGGGTTCGAGCGGGACGGACGGCACCGCAAGGAGGAGGCGGAAGCCCTACGGCAGGCGTACCGGGACGTCCTCGCCGGAGTCTCGCTGTGGTCCATCGCGAAGGACTGGAACGCTCGCGGGCTGCTCTCGCCGCACGGTAAGGAGTGGCGCTCCTCGAACCTCCGAGGCGTGCTCTTGAAGCCGAGGAACGCGGGTATCCAGACGTACTCCCAGTGGGTCGAGAAGCATGACGGGAGGCGCATCCGGCTGACCGAGGAGACCGGCACGGGCGCTTGGTCCGCGATCGTCTCCGAAGGTACGTTCCGCGCCGTGACCAGATTTCTGAGCGATCCCGAACGGAACACCGGCGGCGGGGGGAAGCGCAAGGCCCTCCTGTCCGGCGTGGTCCGCTGCTCGAAGTGTCAGGCCGTCGTCACGCAGGGATGGAGCAAGAAGAACGCGGCAGGCGAGCGATACCGCATCTACACCTGCTCGGGTGGTCGGTGCATCACCTGCCCAGCAGACCCGCTTGACTCCTACGTGGTCCGGATGGTCATCGCCAGAGCCGAGGAGTGGAACGCCGCTCCGCCCACGGATGCCGTAGACGAGGAGCGGGAGGCCGAGCTCTTGGCCGAGGAGGCGGGTGCAGCTGAGAGGCGCACCGCTCTGGCGGAGATGTTCGCCTCAGGGGACATCGACGGTTCGACCATGCGGGCGGGCATCGCCCGGTGCAACGCCGACCTGGCAAAGATCCAAGCTGAGCTGGCCGACCTGGCGGCGAAGCGCGTAAGGGTCGACTTGGGGGACGTCGAGTACCTGTGGGAAGAGCTGAACTACGAGGACCCCGACCGGATCGACTACGTCCGAACGGTCGTCATGCAGGTCTGCGAACTCGTCGAGCTCATGCCGAGGGGGCGCGGGGTCCGAGGGTTCAAGTCGGATCACTGTCGGATCACCTTCCGGAATCCGTGAGCGAGGAGTAGGCACTACGTAACGGCCGGCTGGGAGGCGGAGCCGACCGGCCTGCCGGACCATGGAGCCCCGTTCCCTCACATCGAGGGAGCGGGGCTCTCCTCGTTCCCCTCGAAGCCCTGTGTACCCCTCTGGGCGCCTCAGTTCATGCAGAGACGTGCATACCCGCGTTCATGGGTAGACGGCCGTGGGTGGCGCTCGTACGGTCGTTGTCGACGGGCCCGGCAGGGGCCGCAGACCAGGGGGTTACGCATGTCTCAGCGTGCAGGGCTTACCCGACTCACCGGCAACGGGAACGGCGAGTGCGGACAGGGCGACTGCCCGAACGTCTACCGCACCGCGTCCGGCTCGTTCGTGGTGCAAGGCGATGTCTCCGGCGCCTTCACTCCGCCGCAGGGGGAAGGGCTCGTAGAGATCCCCGAGAGCGTTCTTCGGGAGGCTGTCCGTGCTCTTGGATGGTGACGACTGGCAGGCCAAGTTCCGCGACTTCCAGACGGAAGCGTGGCGACTGGAGACCCTGCCTCAGTACCTCGTGCAGCAGGAGGCCGAGGAGTTCGCAGCGTTCAAGGCAGGGGCCCGGTTCCCTGGCCCTTACTCGGATTCCTGGACGGACATGGTGCGCACCCGGAACGTGGGGCGCGTCCACATCGTGCGTCGGCCGTTGAGTGACTACCTGCGCTTCGAGTTCGAGCGGTACTACCAGCACCAAGCGTCGGCAGGAGAGGACATCCGCATTCTCGATCTGACGGACCGGCCCAACCCGCTACCGGACGACGTCGGCGACTACTGGATGTTCGACCGCTCAACGGTCGTCCTGATGCGCTACGAGGACGACGGCAGGCAGATCGGCCGAGAGCTGTACGAAGGCGACCCTGCGCCGTTCATCGAGTACCAGCGCCTCGCCGTCGCCGAGTCGGTCCCCTTCCTGGAGTACGTGAAGAGCGAGTGACGTTCGAGCCCGAGGAGCTCGGCAAGTCCCGGCAAGAGCTGGGCTCCATGCTCCGAGATCTACGCAAGGCGGCCGGTCTCTCAGGGGACCGGCTCGCCGCGCGTTGCGCCATGTCTCAGTCGAAGGTCTCCCGCATCGAGAACGGGCAGACGCGCCCGACCCTCGTCGACATCGAGGCGCTCCTGATCGCCCTTGAAGCTCCGCCCGACGTGGTGGCGGAAGTAGCCTCCCTGGCCCGTACGGCAAACACCGAGTGGCAGGACGCGCGAGGGCTCCGCAGGAAGGGGCTCGACAAGAAACAGCGGGAGTTGGCGGGGCTCGAAGCGTCGTCGGCAGAGTTCCGGTTCTTCCTGCTCTCGATGATCACTGGCCTACTCTCGACGCCGGAGTACATCAGGGCGAGCCTGGCCCACATCCCCGGCGATCACGGCAAGGCCATCGCCCGGAAGCTGGAGCGACAGGAAGTCCTGTACGACCGTTCGAAGCGGTTCACCTTCCTTCTGACCGAGCAGGCGGCACGGTCCCCGTTCCTTGCTGCCGACGCGATGGCCGTACAGCTTGACCGCCTGGCCTCTCTCACGCACCTGCCGAACGTGCGCCTCGGCGTGATCCCCCTGGACACCCCGTTGCCCGGCTGTCCGCTGAACACCTTCACGATCTACGACGACCGCTTGGCTACGGCGGAGATGTCCACGGGCGTGATGGTGTTCCGCGACCCGAGAGACGTACGGACGCACGTCGAGGAGTTCGCCAGATACGAGGCGTGTGCCCTCTTCGGAGAGGACGCGAGAGCGAAGCTCGCCGAGTGGTCCGCCGCCTTCCGTGCGTGAGTTCATGCCACAACGCGACTGAACCGCACCCTCGACCGTGTCTCGGGCGATGCTCATCCCGAGACACGCAACCGGGGAGGTCGCACGGAATGAGCGCACGGCAGACGACGATGTCAGGACCGGTAAACCTGGCGCTTCCGCTTCCGCCTCCCGAAGCGGCGGTGGGCTGCGGAGTGTGCACGGCCCTGGTCGAGCAGCGACAGGCGGCACGGGACAGGGGGGACCTGTCGGGGGCGACAGACGCCGATGTGGAGATCCGCAACCACCCGCACCGAACGAGGAGGGGGCGTTGACCCGCTCCATCGTCCGCTTCGTGAAGCACCGGATCACGCAGCACCCGGACACTGACGTCACCTTCGAGGCCGAGTGCCTGGCGTACGAGTGCGAGTGGAAGGCGTCACCCTCGACGGACGGCGCGGCCGTGGACGTCGGCTGCATGAGCCATACCGGCCGGACTGGACATGGAAGGTTCCGGCGCCTCTGCACTTCCTTCGCCCTCGTCGAGCGCGCCGAGTAGAGCTCCGGCACGCCTCGGGACGGCGAGCGAGATTCCGAGGCGTGCCGGTCGCAGAGCCCCTGTCGGCCTCCCCCGTGGCTGGCAGGGGCTCCCGTGTGAGCTGCGTCTCTCTTCCGCGATCGATGCGGACTGCCAGGGGTCGAGCTCCGTATCAGTAAGTAGAGGGAGCGAGGCGCAGCCGAGCGACCAAGCGGCAGGGAGCTACGCCAGGTGGCGCCTACGGCGCCCATCGCCGAAGCATCTGCTCGCCGTCGAGACCCCGGCGACAGAGTGAGACTGGCGTCACACTTTCAAGGGATCGCTTCCAACATGCCCTACTCGCTCCCACCAGTAGGTAGAGGGAGCGAGCGAAGCGAGCGACCCTCGCCGTGGGCGTGACTGGCGTCACGCTGGCCCGATGGAAACTTCCCGGCTCCTGATCCGATCCTTGTAGGTAGGGGGAGCGAGGCACAGCCGAGCGACCCTACGGCAAGCGTGACTGGCGTCACGCCGAGACGAGCCTGACAAACCAGGAGCCAGCTCCGTATCTACTTGTAGAGGGAGCGAGCGAAGCGAGCGACCAAGCCTCGTAGACGCTGAGCCCCTGGCGGGGCCGCAAGCCGAAGCCACTTACCCCAAGCCTTCAATGACAGGGCCTCTCGGCGCGCGGGCCGGAGCCGTACGCGCCACGCTCGTGGACGGCGTCGAGGGGGGCTCTCACCCTGTCCTCCCTGAGTCGAGCCCGGTGTTACTCCTCCCGCCGAGTGCTCCTCGTGACCGAAGCCCTGCCGACACCTCCCGCCTCCTGGGTAGTCGGCAGGGCTTCTCTCATTTGCTCTTCCACCTGATGACAACCAACCAACAAGGAAGAAGGTGCTCACCCGTGTTCCAGATGAACGGAGCCAACTACCTGACCGTGCGCGAGACCGCCGTACGGCTCGGACTGCACCCCGGCAGTATTCGGGCTCTCCTGCCGTATGTGTGGGTGCCGTGGCCTGGGCCGATATGGGAAACACGCCGCTTCCTGTGATCCTTGAGGTGTCTGAGCTCAAGTTTGATCAAGCAGGAAAACGGCGTGTCCCTCTTCAGCATATGGAAGCGGACCCTGACGGCGGAGAACACCGTGGTCGAGGGCGTCCGGATCGATGAGAACGAACAGTGTGTGGT
>NZ_AUKR01000051.1:0-6926 GCF_000424845.1 Streptomyces sp. TAA040
CCCGCCACTCCGGGACGGTCTTGCGAGCTACGAGCGCCTGGAAACCAGCGAGCAGCGGAGCCAATTCCTCTCCGGCTTCCACGCGAGCCTGGTTCTCGGTCGCGATCCGGTCGTACTCCTCATCTTTCGGCCGGTCGCCATGGCCGGGCACGTCGACCGCCGCCACCGCGAAGCCACACTCGGCCACGAAGCGGCGCGCACGGACGACGATGCCAGGGGCCTGCTTGTGCTGGCCGCCGCCGTGTCCCATCAGGATCAGGGGACGGGTCTCGGCGGCACCTGCTGGCGTCCACAGCACGCCGGGAATCTCACCGAGGGAAAAGAGCTGTTCACGGACGCCGTCAGACGACGCCTCAGAGGTGAAGCGCATAGCGTTTCAAGCCTTTCGGGATGCCTTCTGCGGGCACTCCCTAGACCATGCAAGAGAGGGAGCCCCGACCTGTCACAGCGTTGATCGGTCTCACCTCCTCAGTTCGCAGCAGCGCACGGCGACGCCGAACCTATCACGAGGGTTTCCGCGTCTGCACGAGGCCATCGGCAGAGCGAATGCTGCCTCCTGCGAAGCGAGTTGCTGCAACGACCCCATCTCATCGTCACCGACATGTAGTCTATGAATCGCCGCAGTTCAGAGTAGGTGCACGAGCTCCTGCGGTCGGTAAAGTCCAGTGGCAGCAAAAACCGCACGACGGGCTGCGCAGCCCGTTCCTGCCCGGCCTGTCCATCAACCCCAACCGCATGTACGCCACGCTGGTGGCCGCCGAGGGCCATGTGCCGCTGACGCTGACGGCGCACGAGAACCGCAAGCTGCTGCCGTTCACCCATCTGAAGGTGACGGACAAGGGCGTCAGGATTGGCAACCGCACCTACAACAGCCAGGCCCTGCAGGAGTACAAGAACCGGCACACCCAGGTTCCCGGACAGGGCAGGCGCTGGCAGATCCGCTACAGCCCCTATGCGCCGCGGTTCGTGTGGCTGTGGGACCACCACCAGGACGACTGGGTGGAGGCGGAGTTCATCCACCAGCGGCTCATCGGCGACGAGTGGACCGAGTGGACCTGGGAGCAGGCCACCCTCAACGTGCTCGAGGACGGCGGCCGCAAGGAGGATCAGCGGCGCATCGCCCGCGAGGTGTCCCGTCTGCGCGAGCGGGCCCGGCGCGGCCCGGACCCCGACACTGTGCGGGTGCCGCAGCTGTTCACCGGACCGGCCCTCGACCTGGACGTACCGGCGGCCGATCCGTACGCGGGGATCCCCGACCCCGACCCCGCCACCGTGGTGCGGGCCCCGGCGCTGACCATGCCCGCCGAGCATTTCCTGCACGCGCCCCGTCCCGCCCCTCCCCCTCCGCCCGATGATCCGGGCACGGAGACCGACACGGACGTCGAACCGGCCGTTGCCGGCCAGCCCGCGGCCACCGGCGGCAATGGTGTGCAAGAACCCGCCCGGACGTACCGGACGGGCGCGCTGAGCCTGCGCGGCGGCGCGGCCGAGGTATTCGGCATCACCCAGCCACCCGCCCCCCGACCGGCTCCGCCGCCCACCGCAGAGCCCGGTGCCGAAGACGACGACGGAGAAGCATCATGAACCGAGAAAAGCTGATCAGCGTCTTCGGCCCCGGCGTAGCCGAGGCCGTGGCCCAGCCCGTCGACCCTCCACTGCTGACCACCCGGGAGGGCTGGAACCTTACGGCCTCCCGCCGCCTGGTCCCGCTCGAGCGCGCCGACTGGGCGCCCAAAGGCACCAAGGTCGGGCCCCGGGACCCGCGCCTCATGTACCACGCCGAGATGCTGCCCGTGGTCACTCCGGCCCTGTGGCGTGGCCTGCTCGATGCGCGGCGTCAGCTGCGCAAGAACCGCTTCCGCAGTATCGGCCGCGCCACAGACATGATCATCGACGGGGACCGGGGCACCGGCAAGTCCACCCTGCTGGTGCAGATCGGCCGCGGCTTCCAGGGCCTGATCGAATCGGACCTGGGCCCCGACCCCAACCGCATCCCGGTCATCTACATCACCGTCCCGCCGGAGCGGGAAAACAATCTGCACTGGTCGCTGCCCCTTGCCGAGTTTCTGGGTCTCAACCACACCCTCAACCCCGACGACCGCAACCGCCGCACCGCCGACATGACCGAGGCCGTCGCCCACGTGATGCGCCAGGCGAAGACGCAGCTGGTCCTCATCGACGGCATCAACCGTATCCAGGACAACGAGATCGCCAACGCGTTCAGCTACTTCGAGGCCCTGCAGGACCGCACCAACGTGACACTCATCTTCTGCGGCACCGGCGCCCGGGAAATCGTCCACGAGGCCCGGTACGACAGGCGGCGCAAGAATCTGCCCGACGTGGTCAAGGGCAAGACCTACTTCAGCGACCTGCCGGTGTTGTGGGCGGGGATGATCCCCTACGGCGACGACTGGCACAGCGTCGTCCAAGGCTTCGAGGAAGACCTGTGCCTGTACGACCACAAGCCCGGCACCCTGCTGAAACTCTCCAAGTACCTGCACCAGCGCACCGGCGGCTACATCGCCTCCCTCAGCGACCTGATCTGCCAGGCCGCCCAGGAAGCCATCGAAACCGCCACCGAGGACAAACCGGAAGCCATCACCAAACAGCTCCTGGGGGATATCCGCATCGGCCGCGGCGACAGCCGATAGCCCCCTGCCTCTGTACGTCCGGCTCCCTCATCGGCGGCGCTGTACCTCCCGCAGCAAAGCTGCGGTGGGCCTGCACCTGATGGGCTCCAAGATGCCGGTCTGCAGAGCCTTAAAGCCGGATATGATCGCGCTTTCAGCCTGCACCTGGCGCGGCCGCTGGTGGCCGTCGAACCAGCGGATATATACGCGGGGGAAGGCGCGGATGACCGTACCGATGAAGTAGGTGTCCAGGCTGGCGCCGCCGTCGGGGTTCCAGCGGCCCTGGACGAGCCCGTAGGTGCGAAAGACGTGCAGGCCGCCCAGGACGCTGTCGACGACGACGCCGTGCCGGTCCTCCGGCGTCCAGCCGAAGGTGATCTTCTGTACCGGCACGGGCCGTCCGGCCTGGCGGGCCTTGCGGAAGGCCTCGCCGCTGGCGGTCCACTTGTTCATGGTGTGGTAGCCGTACTCCGACAGCCGGTTGACGACCTTCTGGTAGCGCGGGCCCGCGAAGCCGTCGGCGCGCAGCACCTCGACGATGGTGGCGTCCGCCTGCCTGCGCCGGGCGGCGTCCTGCGGGTCCGTGCCGTCGCCGAGGTCGCGATCGAGGCGGGACAGGTCGTCCGGCGTCAGCTCCGCGTCCTCCGCGTCGAGGGGGCACATAGGGGTGCAGGCGATGTTCTCGAGCGCTTCCGGCACATTCGCTCCCTTGCATCTGCGACAGGTTCCCGGCGGCCCGCGTACTCAGCCGGAATCTCCGAACAGTGTTGGGCATCCTCGCCTCGTTACCAGCCGAGCGAGTGGGCCGTGCCTGGTCCAGCCTCGAACCGCAATTCTTGTCGTCCACCGGCCGAAGGCTGCGGGTACGTTCTCGGGCCGGTCGGCAGGCATTCGCGGGCCGGTGTCAGTGGCCACGGCTAGGCTCAAGTACCACCGCTATGGGGGAGGTTGTATGACATACGGTCTGCTGACGCCTGATGTGCCGCTCGGTCCGTTCGAGGGCGTTGCCGTCACCGTGTGGTCGGCTCAGGGCAAACGATCGAAGCTGCACACCCAATCCTCATGCTCCTATCTGCGTTCGGCGCGCGTCACCGAGCGAGAGGTGCGACTGGACGCTACGACGGTCGGCCGACTCTGTCCCCAGTGCACGGCGTACGGCTCCTGGGCACGTCCCGGCACGGCTCTGGCCATTTTCATGGATGCGGTGACCGGTCTGGGGTTGCTGTATGAACTGGACCGCTGTCACGAGGCGGACGAGGACTCATACAGCGACGAAGAAGTAGGCCAGGCGGTATCCGTGCTCTTCCGGGCCGCTTCGGGCAGTGAGGAGAATGCCCCTGCCGACGGTGAGGAGGAAGTTGAAGACGAAGCGGAGGGCGAACGCTGGGAAGAGCTGCAGGAAGCCCGCCACGTACGTGAGACCGTCTTCACTGAATGGCTCGACGCCCTGACCAGTCTGACCCGCGTGTACCAGGTCTTGGACCTGTTCCCCTGGCTGAGGTCCTGGGCCGAGGCAGGAGTCCAGCGCAAGGCCGACCATCTGGAGGCGCTGCGTGCCCAGGCCGCACGGCTGGTCGCCGCGGATTCGCTCGTGCTGGCAGCAGCGGTAGCGGCCATGGAGGAGCCTGGCATCCCGTCCGATGACCCGGCATTTGCCCCGCTGGGGACCCCTGCCGAGGCGGCAACGCAGTTGACGTCCTTGTGGCGGCGGTGGCACAGCAAGGTGGAGGACAGCTGGGATTACCCGCGCGAGCAGGAGTACCTCGTCCACGACCTGGCGAGCGGAATGAGTAGCCGGCGCAAGGGGTATCACCCAATGCTGGAGCGAGCCCGGGTGCTGCTGAGCACGTGGGAGGAGGCTGCGCGGTCGATCGTGGCTGGCCAGGGCGGCGAGCGTGTGCTCGTCGCGCGCGTTCCCGGCGCTGCTCTGGCGGAGCGTGGCAGCCGTGGGTCGTTGACGGACCGGCTGAGTGAGTGGGAGCAGGGAGTGCTCGCCTCGTTCACGGTCGCCGTGGACTGGGGGGCGCGGCTGGCCGTCACGGTGCGGGTCCCAGAGCCGGTGGCCGCGTGCCTGCTGTCGCGGCAGTCCGTTTTCGCCTACGAAGTGCTGGACCAGGACACGTCGACATGCGTGGCCGTGGCGGAGCCGTCGCTTGGGGCGGACGAGGGGCTGTTGCCCGGGGTGTTCGACGACACGCCGGTCCATGGCCGCCGCCTGCTGACCGCGGAGCATCTGCGCGCACTGCGCAGCACGATGCCCGACGTGGAACAGTTGTATGCGGTGGTCGGTGTCGGCACCGGCGTAGAGGTGGTGGCGCTGAGTGTTCTGGAGCAGCGGTGCGCCGCCGGATGGCAGGGCGTCATCCTCGCCGGCGCAAGCGACCTGCCTGAAGCTCTGCTCGAGACCCGCCTACAGGCCATGTCCGCAGGCGAGCCTGTTGGCGCAAGCGTGTGGACTGCCCGTGTGTATGACCCGCACGATGAGGCATTCGGCCGCAGCCTGAGCGCGGTAGAGGGCGAACGGGTGCTCGTGCGATTGTGCGAAGGGCGCCGGGACGTCGGCCAGGCGCTGAGGTCCCTGGTCCTGGCCCGCTCGGTGCCAGACCTGCGCGATCTTGAGGCTGGCGGCTACGACGACCGGGGACATCCGCGCAGTCCTTTCACGCCGGACGTCTGGAACGGTCTGCTGGCGATGGAGCAGTTGGACCTGGAACCCTTTGAATCCGACTCGGACAACGACTGGCCCGGCTCGGGCCTTCCCCTGGGTGTCCTGGCTTCGGTACAGGCCTACACCACGGACGCGGCCGGCCGCTACCAGGGCCGGGCCCACTCCCCCGGCTGCGCGCGCCGGCGCCCCTATGGCGGGGTCGACCACCACGACGAGATGGTGATCATCGAGGAACTGCTGGACAACAAGGAGTTCGACCCGTGCAGCAAGTGCGGCGGGTACGCGGTGCGCCGCCTCACCGACCCCCAGGTCGCCTACTACCGGGCCGCGCATCAGCTGCACTACCTCGCGCAGCGTGTCCGTGCCAGGGTGCGGCACCGGTCAACGAACCGCGAACACCTCGCCACCACGCTGGAGGGGCTCAGCGATCTCGATACGCGAAGTGTCCAGGCGTGGTTCTCGTCCCGTGCCCAGGCTCGCCAGTGGCGACGGATCGTGGCCAGTCTGTCCCGCGAGCTGCGTGACTCCTCAGCCGGGTGACGGGCCTTGCGTCTCGTCACCACTGATCATTGCCGGCTTCAGGTGATCGCCATGGGGTACGGCCGCAGAGGGCTGGTCATCGCCCGGGCTGCGGTCGTGCCCTGTGCCGTGAAAGGGGTGAACCGCACGATGCGGGGATGCGCCGTGTGTGGCGTGGACATCAGCCACCGGCACGGACTGGCGAAGTACTGTTCGGACGCCTGCGTCCGAGAGGCCCGCCGACCGACCATGCTGGTATGCCAGGAATGCGATGCCCCGTTCACTCGTCCAGACCGTGTTGGGGCTCCGCCCCGCTTCTGCTGCGAGGAACACCGCGTCGCCGCCAAGACCCGCACAGCCGCTGTCTACCATTCAGCGCAGCGCGAGAAGCTGCGCGTGGTCCACGGCGACAGACGGTGCCTGGAGTGCGGCGCTGATATCGCTCACCGCAATGCCAACGCCCGCTACTGCAGTAGGAAATGCAACTATGTATCTCTCGGTCATGTCCCTCGTCAGCCGGACGTCATACCGCATGAGGAGAGGCTGCGCAGGCGTCGAGCGCGTCGAGCCGCCCTCAGGCCTGCCTCGATAACGCTGTGGTGCGACGCCTGCGGGGGCAGTTTCGACGTTGCTGGCAACAAGCCTGGACGCAAGCCGACGAGCTGTCCGAACTGCCGAAAGCCCTCGCGCCGCCCAGGGGCGGTGTCCTGCAAGGGCTGCGAACGTCCTGTCCCGTCGCACAGAGGTGTCCTGGCGCTCTACTGCTCAATCGAGTGCCAGGTCGACACCAATAACCAGGCGCAGGCGGAACATCGCAAACTTCAACGCGCCGAGGCCAAACAGGGACGGGAGTGCGCCGTCTGCGGCGCGGCACTCGAAGCCGGTGCCCACGCTCTGCGCAAGTACTGCGGTCACGGCTGCTGGTATCACGCCAACTACACGCCGGTCCTGAGGGGCCAGGCTTGCGGATGGTGCGGCGGTCATCTGTCGCATCGTCGAGCCACCGCCAAGTACTGCGGGCAGGAGTGTTATCTGAAAGCCCAGTACAAACGAAAAGTGGCTCTCCTGCCGTATGTGTGGGTCACTCTGTGGCGGGTTGGCGGCCGGGG
>NZ_AUKR01000052.1:0-6363 GCF_000424845.1 Streptomyces sp. TAA040
CACCGCACGCCGGTAGCCGCACCGGGGCGATGATGGTCGGGGCGTAACCGGCGGGCCCCCGGCGGCAGTTGAGTTTGGTGTGAAGAAAAACAACCCTCACGCCGAGGGCCCTGACGGCCTTGTCTACACCGCCCGCCTGCCGCTGTCGAGCGCCACCCTGAACTATCTCGCCACCCTGATACGCGGCCACTGCAAGAAGATCGGCTCACGGTGGCGGGCCCTGGCTCCGGGGAAGATCGCGGGGATCGTGCTGGCGGTGCTGCGCTGTGACCAGCGGCCCGGCGATCTGGCCGGCGGGAACGGGGTGCACCGCACCACCGTCACCCGCTGGGTCCGCGAGGTCGTCGGCCTGCTGGCCGCCCGCGCCCCGCGCCTGGACCGCGCCTTGAAGAAGATCGCCCGAAAGGGTGGTGGGATCGTACTGCTGGACGGTTCGCTGATACGCACCCGGCGGCGCACCGGAACAGCGAACCGGAAGAACTATTCCGGCAAGCATAAATGCCACGGCCTGCTCGTGATCGCACTCACCGACGACAAGGGCCGTCTGGCATGGGTCTCCGCGGTGCGGCCCGGTCGGACCTCGGAGATCACCGCCTGCCGGCACGACAAGCTCACCGCCCATCTCCGCGCGGCCGGGCTCGGCGCGATCGCCGACCTGGGCTTCGTCGGCCTGGACGACAGCGGCCCGGACGCCGACCCGGCGGTGATCACCGGATACAAGGCCGCCCGCAACCGGCCGCTCACCGGCGGCCAGAAGCTCTCCAACAAGGCACTGGCCGCCGTCCGGGCCCCGGTCGAGCACGGCTTCGCGCACCTGAAGAACTGGCGCGTGCTCACCAAGGTCCGCACCGACCCCAAGTGGGCGACCGCCCTGGTCAGGGCCCTGCTGGTCCTCACGAACCGCGAAGTCGCCCGCTGACCGACGATCTAGACGGGAGTCATCCGCCCCCGACCAGCACGAGCACCCCGAAGCCCGCGCACACCAGCCCCATGACCTGCAACTTCACGATGCACACCGCTCGGTGGTCCTCATCGACGCTGTCCGGGTGAAGATCTGGGTTCTGTCAACCACCTTGTGATCCGGACGGCAAGGCGGGCGGCTCCGTACGTGCGCGATCATGCGCGGCCGACCCATGTTAGCCAAGCATCGGGTGAGGCCGTGCCCGTCGCCCTCGCCGCGCCTTCGGTAGCGCGAGGTGTTGTGGGGACTGGTCAGAACACCCGGAGGGCGACGCGTTGGATGATCGTCAGCGCGTGAGTGCCATAGACGAGAAAAACGATGGCGGCCACGACAGCGACTCCTGTGAAAGTCCAGGTGAGACGGGGGTTCATGCGGCGGTGATCTCCTTGACGGATTTGGGATGGGTGGTGGTTCCTACCTGCAGGACTCTGTCGCACAGGTCCCTGACGGTGGAATCGTGGGTCGCGATCACCACCGCGCAGCCGGCGTCGGCCAGGGCACGGAGGGTGGCGATAACCATGTGGGTGTTGTCGAGGTCGAGGGCGCCGGTGGGCTCGTCGGCCAGGACAAGGGCGGGTTGCTTGACGATGAGGCGTGCGAGAGCGACGCGTTGCTGTTCGCCGCCCGAGAGACGGTGGACGATGTCGTCTTCGCGGCCGGCGAGGCCGACTTGTTGCAGTGCCTGGACGAGAGTGGGGCGGGATCTGCGGGCCGAGCGGACGGGCTTGACGGCGACGCTCAGGTTGTCGGAGATGGTCGCATTGTCGATCAGAGCGTAGTTCTGAAAGAGGTAGCCGAGGGTGTCGCGCCGATAGATGCGGGCCTTGCGTGGGCTGAGCTTGGTGATGTCCTGGTCATGGTGGCGCATGGTGCCAGTGGTTGGGGCGTCGAGTAGGCCGAGGCAGTTGAGGAGAGTGGACTTGCCTGATCCGCTGGGGCCGGTCAGGGCGAGCATCCGCCCGGCCTCGATGGTGAAGGTCAGGTCCTGCCAAAGAATGCGGGAGCCGAAGGACTTGGACAGGCCGGTCAGGTCGATCACGCTTCGGTCGATCCTTCCTTGACGATGCGGCGGTGGAAGAGGGCCAGGACCGTGAGGGCGGTGGCGATCTCGATCGCGACGAGGCCGGCTATGACAGCCAGGTCCTGGCCTGTGATCGTCATCGGGTCACGAGGGGCGGGGATGCCCATGGCCTTGTATTGGTCGAGGCCTTGATTCCACTGGTGGGCTTGGTAGGGGAGCCAGGAGACGAGCAGTAGGACGATGGCAGCTTCGGCCGCCAAGAGCGTGCGGTGGGTGGCGGTGAAGGTCCATCCATGGATGTGCCGAGCGAAGATCCGCTGGGCGTTCTTGCGGGTGTGGACGATAACGACGCCGATGCCGGTGACGAGCAGAACCACGAGGGCGACGGCGAGGTTGAACAGGCGCAGGCGGAAGTCGGCGGTGATGTTTCGAATTGCCTGGGCAGCGTCAGCGGCGACGGGACTGATGCCGACGACCTCGTTACGCAGGCCACGGGCCGTGATGTCGGCGGGGTCTGGAAATACGATGCTGCGCTGTGAGGCGTAGGCGGTGTACCCCTTGTCGCTGATGTAATCGGTGCCGTTGGGGACAACAACGATGACGGGATCGGTGAGGAACGAATCGTCCGCGAGCTGGTCCTGTCCTGACTCGCGGGTGCCACGGGCGTTGTAAGTGAAGATCTTCTGGTTGTCAGCAGTGGCCTTCACGGCGATCTGCTCGGACGAGATCTGGTCCGGATCGGAAGGACTGACCAGGCCGGGCACCAGGGTCGCGAGCTTGTCGGCATGAGCGGCGAGCCGCTGCGGAACCAGGAGCAGGATGTGGCCGTTACCGCCTGTTGCGGCAGGGTATGGACGGCCGTTCGGGGCGAGGACCTTCTGCTGATCCAGGAACGTCTCGTTGGCAACCATCAGGTCGTCGGCGGGGATGCCCTGGGCATCGCGTGAGCGGGCGAGTTCCTCGCGGCCGGCGAGGACGATCTCGCCGTCGGCATCGGCTTCGCGCAACCAGGGGCCGACTTTCGCCTCCAGCACTTTCAACGCCTTGGGGTCACCGAGGTAACCGTTGAGGCGGATGGTGGAGGCGCTGCCCGCCTTCTTGTACACGCTTAGGGCATCTTCGCGCCGGACGAGGTCCTGCCCGGCCTGCAGGACCGAGGCTGCGATGCCAAGGGCGAGCAGAAGGGCCGGCACGCGTACAAGATAGGCGACCGCCGCAGTGGAGCGGGCGGGTATCTCTCCCTTGAGGGCGGCCAGGATGCCGGTGCGAGCGGTCAGGGTGAGCATCGCGGCATGGGTGCTGATGACAAGTGCCGTGAAGACGGCCGCAGTCGCGGCGGAGAGGAGGGCGAACAGACCGAACCAGGCGAGGTGGTTGTACCAGGCCAGCAGGGCGGTCGCCGTGATCGTCACAGCGGCGAGAGCGGCCGTCCAGAAGCGTGCAAGACTGCGTAGGTCGCGGGCGAGGATCGTGGGCAAGGACATGCCCTGAAGACGCAGAACCCCATAGGCCTTGGCGCTAAGGAGGACACCTGCGCCGGTCATGGTGATGCACACCAAAGCGACGACGACGAGAGAACCTCCCAGAGCGCTGCCGCCGTAGGCATAGGAAAGCTCGTCGATGGAGGCCGGCTGGGCGTGCCAGGCGGTCAAACCATGCTGCTCCAACAGGCCGAGAAAGGGCCGAACGGCATCAGGATCACCGAAGAGGTAGTACAGGCCGCGCGGGTCGCGATCGGAGATGTCGGCGAACGGCCTGGTCACGGTGGCCTGGCCGGGGCTGAACGCCGGATAGCCGTCCTTGAGCCAGTCAGTGCGAGGACCGCTCGGAGTCAGGTAGAGGTCCCGGCTGCGATCCGGGTGTTCCAGGTCGACTTCCTGACGCCCCACGGTCACACCATAGTCACGGGCGAACGCTTCGACGGCCTGCTCGATGGCGCGGCTGGTACTGGCGTTCCGCGACTCGGTGACCTGGATAACCGCGTCGTAGCCCAAAGCCCACTGGTCCTCGAAGCTTCTGAGGAACAGGAAGGCAAACAGGGAGGAGAACGCCAGGATGACGGCGTGGGTGAACTTGACGCCACGATGCAGCATGCGTGCCCTAGAAGCTATGGGGTGATCGAACGGTCAAGTAGTGGAAGGCTCACGGGCCTGCGAAGGGCCCGCGGTGCGCGGGCCCTTCGGGATGCTACGCGTGTCGCCGACCTGTCAACAGGTGGTCTTGTAGTACGTCTCGTTGCCGTAGAGGGCGGCGTCGGCCTGAGTGAGGGACCAACTGCCGGCGGATGCCTCATCGCTGTCGATGAAGGCACCGACCGAGGTCGAGCCGTGGCACTTGTCCTCGTGGTAGTAGTCCGACCATATGTAGGAGGTGCCGGCTCCATAGTCCCACGTTCCGCCGCCGACGTACTTGATGGTCGCCAGCGCGGGAGCCAGGGCTTGATCAAGTTCCGTGATGGTCCGGGTTGTTGAAGATGCCCAGGATCGGTAGGGCTCGTTCTGGTTCATCGCGGATGGCGCGGGTGGTCTTGGCGATGTTGGTCGCTCCGAGGCTTTTGAGGGCGCCGATCGCGAGGTTGCGGAGGGTGGCCATGGCGCGGGGTGCGTGGCCGGCGTGGACGGTGGAGGCGTCTTCGGCGAAGGTGCGGTCGCGGATGTGGTGCTGGGCTTCCACGATCCAGTGTCCGCGCAGGTGGGAGGCGAGCTCGGCCGATGTTGCCTGGTGGGCGTCGAGGCTGGTGACCGCGTAGACGGTCTCCCGGGACTCTTTCCGGCCGGTTGCTTTGCGGCGGCGGTGGACCCGGACGGCGAGCTTGGCGTGGGGGAAGGCGATGCCGCCGAGGTTGTCGGCGATGCCGAGGGTCTTGATGGAGCGGGACTCGCGACGGCCGTGCCCCTTGCCGGAGGCGGTGTGCTGGATGGCCACCGTGTGCCAGGCGAGGCTGTCCAACTGCGCCCAGACAGTGGGCTGGTTGGGCTTGATCACGGCCACGTAGTGCGCCTTCTTCGTCTCCACCAGCCAGGCGACGTTGGCCTTCACGGAGTGCAGCGCGTCGAAGGTGACCACGTCTTCTTCCAGGTCGAGTGGGGCGAGCAGGGGCTGGAAGTGCCGGGTCTCGTTGGTCTTGGACCCGATCTCGGCCTGGGTGAGTGTGACGGGGCGTCCGTGGGTGACGGCGGACAGCAGATGCCGGCGGGGCCGGCCTGGGCGGGCGGAGCCGCGCAGCGTCTTGCCGTCCACGGCGATCACCCGTCGCCCGCCCGGGACGTCTGCCCTCGCGGCGGCATGGCGCTGGGCCAGCCAGGCGCCCACCGCCGCATCGAGTGCGTCGGCGTCGAGGCGCTCGAGGACTCTTCCGATCGCCGATCTGGAGGGGGCGTGCCGCCAGTGCAGCAGGTGACGGCGCACGCCGAGTGTGGCGAGCAGTCCGGCATCGGCGCGGGCGCCCCACTCGGCGAGTTCGTCGATGGTCCTGGCTCCGGAGACCGCGGCTGCCGCGCAGACCAGCAGGATCGAGGTCAACGAGTACCAGCGGCCTCGCCGGGAGCGCGGATCGGGCACCACCTTCAGGAAGACACGCAGGTCAGCCATATCGTCCGGGGCGAGCGGACCCAGCTTGGCCAACACCGCAGGGATCGGGGAAGATGAGACAGCGGACACGGGAACCCTCTTGATCACTCGGCTTAGACACCTGAATGATCACGGACCCCGTGTCCGCTCTGTCATCTGACCCAACCCGCAGCATCCTCACGCCAGTTGGGCGATCCCGGGAACTTGCACAAGCCCTGCGCGGGAGCGGCACCGGCCACTACCAGAGCACCGGAGACTACTGCGATCTGCACTGCGCGCTTGAATCTCATCATCAACTCACCTTCGATAGAACATGCGATGGACACCGTGCGGTCCTGAACACACAGAATGATCACAGCAGGCAGCCACAAGGGTGAGAGGAAATCAAGACGAACGTAGACGTAAATCGGTCTTTGAGGGGCCTCGCGTTTTTCGGACAGGGATCTGACCCAGGGTCATTGCACGAACAGGATCGGTCCGGTTCGTCGGTCTCGTGTGTGACGTGACGTCATGTACCGGTGTGTGGCGGGGTGTCCCTGGAAAGAAGTGCAGGCACGGCCGTCGGTGATCATGTGGTTGTCGAAGACCCATGAGAACCGAGCGAGACCGTGCCTGCCCAAACATCATCGCCCATGCCCGCCGGACTGGGAAAACTGGCCCTTCCGAACCCTCACGTCGCCCTGCAGAATGCCGCTGACCTGCGGCGCTTCCTGATATGGATACCAGATCCGCGCGGCCTGCGAGGACGGAGGTATCCGATGCTCCCGCTGTTGTGCGCGGCGGCCGGCGCGGTTCTGGCTGGCGCGCGCTC
>NZ_AUKR01000053.1:0-5954 GCF_000424845.1 Streptomyces sp. TAA040
CTTGTAATGCGTAGGTCGTCGGTTCGAATCCGACAGGAGGCTCAGCGACAAGTCCAGGTCAGACGGTGTCTGACCTGGGCTTTTGCGTCACTGCATGCGTCGGCGGCGCTTCGATCGGGCGATCTTTGCTGGGCTGAGCGACTCTGCTGCGCAATTCGTTCAGGCGGAGAGTCGGTAGCTGAGCCGTTCGAGTCTGCTGGTGCGTGTGCGGTCGTGGGGGCCGGTGGTCCAGTGGGCGTCGAGCCGGATCACGTTGAGTGCGGTGGCGGAGAAAGCGTGGTGGAGGCGGACTTTCGGTAGGCCGCGGTAGCGGGCCCGGCGGATGCCGGTGATGTCGAGGGTCTGGTTGATGGTGCCCTCGACACCGGCCCGGAGGGCGTACTTGTTCTTCCAGGTCTCCGTCTTCTGCTCGGTGCGGGCCCGGGCGAGGTTCTCGTGGAGTTCCTTCGGTCGCAGGGTGAGTATGCGGCGCTGGTTCTTCGAGGTGGTGCACTGCTGCCGGAAGGGGCAGTCGCGGCAGGTCAGGACGCTGAAAGTGATCACAATGGCGTCGGTGCCGTGCTGTTTGACGGGGTTCCAGTGGGAGCTGGTCCTCCCGGCGGGGCAGCGGACCTGGCGGGTCTTCCAGTTGATGGTGAAGGCGTTCTTGTCGAAGCCTTCGGCGGCCCTGGCCTGCGCGGAGTGGTCCAGGAGGACCGGGGTGACCATACGGATGCCCTGTTCCAGGGCCGTGGTGATCAGGTCGGCCGAGGGGTGGCCGGAGTCGGGGTAGTGCTCGGCGGGCTTCACCCCGTGCCCGGCGAGCTTGCTCTGGATCGGTGCGGTCGTCTTCACATCGGGCACGGTCGCGTCGGTGGTGTGCACGTCAGTGATCAGATTCGGCAGCATCGCTGCCCCGGCCCCGGCTTCGGGGAGTGTGCCGCACGTTTCGGTGAGGTGGATCTTGTAGCCCATCCAGAACAGGTCATCGCCCTTGGCGGCCCAGCGTGCGTCCGCGTCGTAGGGGGAGGCCAGGCGGAGTTGACCGGGCGGGAGGCCGTCGTCGGCGTCCCGCTTCCTGATCACCTGCCGTCCCCGGCTGTCGCTGCGGATGACGTAGGTCTGCACGAGGACCTGCCGCAGCAGGTGCACGGCCTCGATCTGACGGATCCATACCGGGGCATCCTCGGCTCAGGCGGCCCGGCACAAGACGAGGCCGTCCTGGCCGAAGACCTGGGCGAGGCGGTCACGTTTCGTCTGCGAGGACGGCATCCGCCAGCCGTCGACGCGCGGCCCGTACCGCTCGGCGAACTCCGCCACATCGATCTGCCCGGCCAGCCAGAGAGGGGCCGCGACCGCGAGGGCCTCCAGAGCAGCGCGCACACTCTCCCCTGCCAGCTCCAGCCGGTTCAAGTCCCGCACCGCGCTGATCACATGGGTGGAGTCCGTGCGCTGCCTGCCCCCAGCCGCCACCAGACCAGCCCCCTTGCAGTGCGCAAGGAGCCGGTCGAAGACCACCCGCTCCATACCGTTGTCCGCGAGCCGGGCCCTGAACTTGCTGAGCACACTGGCATCGAAGCCGGTGTCGGTGAGCTCCGCACCGAGCGCGTACTTCCAGTCGACGGCCCGCACCGTTACCGCCGCGGCCTGCCGATCAGTGAGGTCCTCGGCGAACTGCAACACCGTCACCAGCGACAACACCCCGCGCGACAGGCCCGGAGCACCCCGCACCCCGAACGTGGCGACAAACGCCTCATCGACGAAAACCCCCGCGAGGTGATCCCTCACCCGTATCGCCAGGCTCCCCTTGGGAAACGCCGCCCGCGCCACCACCACAGTCTGCTCCGGGATCTCCGCCAGCCCCACGGGCCGCATCGACATCCGTACCACCACCACGGCCGCACGACACAGAAGCGACCTCAGGAACGATCACCCCGGACCCGCCCCCACCCCGCAGCGAATTGCGCAGCAGAGTCCTGAGCTTGGCGTTTAACGTGGACGGGCTTGGGGTTTTTGATCGATTCGGCGCGTTTGACTGTTTTGTCGACGTCGTGGTGCCTGGCCCGGTGTTTGTTCTTGGTGCCTGTCGGTCGTCCCGGTCCTGGTCGGGAGGGTTTCGGTGCGGCCGCTGGGCGGGCCGTGGTCGGGCGGAGGTTGCGAAACCCCCGCCGTACCAGGGCGGGAGTGAGGCGACGGGGCTCGGTCCGTCGTTCCCAGGGGCGGCGGAGGTCCTCGGCGAGTGGCCGGGCGAGGCGGAGCTGGGTGTGGGCGGCGATGATGAGCCGGGTCCACAGGTCGGCGGTGTCCGCGTGGCGGACTTTCGGGGCGGTCCAGCCGAGGGTCTGTTTCATGAGCCGGAAGGTGTGCTCGACGTCGAACCTGCGCAGGAAGGACTGCCACCAGCGCTCCACGTCCGCCGGGGTGGCGGTGGTGGCCGAGCATCATAGCCATACCGGTTTCGGGTCGCGGTCACCCGGCAGCCGCTCGACCGTCAGGCGGATCGATGTGCCGTGCAGAATGGGTAGTTCCTCTTTCGTGTGATGCAGTCAGGGGCCGCGGTGGGTGAGTCGGGGGTGCATCCGGTCCCAGGCCATCGCCTGTGCATGCCGAGCGCGGTGACCTCACTCGGGGCGGGGTGGCTAGACTGACCGATGCCCTTATCAGCGACTCGTAGGAGACACAGGATCGTGACGGGCATCGTGGACGAGTTCATGTGGCGCGGGCTGATTGCCCAGTCCACTGACGAGCGGGCATTGCGCAAGGCGCTCGCAGACGGCCCCGTCACGTTTTATTGTGGCTTCGACCCCACTGCGGCCAGCCTGCACGTCGGCCATCTCGTGCAGGCCCTCACTCTCGGTCGGCTCCAGCAGGCCGGGCACCGGCCCTTGGCGCTCGTGGGAGGTGCGACCGGCTACATCGGAGACCCCAGGCCGACCGCCGAGCGGACTTTGAACGAACCGGAGACGATCGCTCAGTGGACGACCCGGTTGCGCGCTCAGATCGAGCGCTACCTCTCTTTCGAGGGCGACAACGCGGCGGTCATGGTCAACAATCTGGACTGGACCGCGGGCCTGTCGGCGATCGAGTTCCTGCGGGACATCGGCAAGCACTTCCGGGTGAACAAGATGCTCACCAAGGATTCCGTCGCGCAGCGCCTGGAGTCCGAGCAGGGCATCAGCTACACGGAATTCAGCTACCAACTGCTGCAGGCTATGGACTTCCTCCAGCTCTACCGGCGCTACGGCTGCACGCTGCAGACGGGTGGCAGCGACCAGTGGGGCAATCTCACGGCCGGACTGGACCTGCTCCACCGCCTGGAGCCGGAGGCCGAGGTGCACGTGCTCGCGACGCCGTTGATGACCAAGGCGGACGGCACGAAGTTCGGGAAGTCGGAAACCGGCACCATCTGGCTCGACCCGGAGATGACCACGCCGTACGCGTTCTACCAGTTCTGGCTGAACACGGACGACCGTGATGTCTCCCGCTACATGCGCATCCTCTCCCTGAAGTCCCGTGAGGAGCTGGAGGAGATGGAGGAGGTCACCCGGGAGCGGCCGCATGCCCGTACCGCGCAGCGTGCGCTCGCCGAGGAACTGACGTCGTTGGTTCACGGCGCCGATCAGTGCGCCGCCGTCATCGCCGCGTCGAAGGCACTGTTCGGGCAGGGTGAGCTCCAGGCTCTGGCCGAGGCGACGTTGGCCGCTGCGGCCTCGGAGCTGCCGCACGCGAAGGTCAGTGAGCTCGGCCTCATCACCGACCTGCTCGCCGAGGTCGGCCTGGTGACGAGTAGGTCAGCCGCCCGCCGGACGGTCAGGGAGGGGGGCGCCTACGTGAACAACGTGAAGGTGACCGCAGAGGACGAGGTGGCCACAACCGACCAGTTGCTGCACGGACGCTGGCTGGTCCTGCGCCGGGGCAAGAAGAACCTGGCGGCCATCGAGGTCACGGAAAGCTGAGCTCCGGATCGCAACAGTGCGGCCGGACAGGTCGGGCGACCTCAACCGGACGACGAGGCTCCGTTGGCGCTGAACCAGGTGTCGAGCAGTCGCCGGGTCACTGCCTCGCTGCGGGTGCGGTAGTCGCGCGCGAAGGCTTTGCCGACGGTCACGCGGCGGGACCTGAGTGCTTGATCATGATCGATCGCGTCGATCACCTGGGCGAAATCACGCGCGGAGCGTTCGAGATCGCTTGCAGAGGCCACGGGGCACAGCACATCGTTCTCGTCGAGTTCGTAGCCGTCGATCGGTGGCGGGGTGATGAACGTGGCGGCATCGCCGAGTTCGGGAAGGCTGCCGATCCGATGGGCGATGACGGGCACTCCCGACTCCATGGCTTCCAGTGCCACGCGCGGGAGGCCCTCGACGAACTCGCCGAGTTGGCCTGGCTGCCCGCCTCCGGCGCCGAGTTCGCGCCTGGCTCCGGGCACCGTAAGTCCTGGGACGACCTGATCCTCTACCCCGACCTCCGCGAGGCGATCGGGCGGCTCAACCCCGAGCTGCCTCCGCAGCGCCATCAAGCGGCTGCTGGCCCGGCACAACTACCTGCCGGACCGCCGCCTGGAAGCCGTCGATCTGGTACTGAAGCAGATGGAGCACTTCGCCGACGAGTGGTCCACCACCGAGATGCCGGACAGCTGAGAAACCCCGGCCACGCCGGCGCAGGAACAGCGCACCTTCACATCGTGAGAAGCCACCTCAGGAGCGGGCGATGGACAACGAGATTCAGCTGATCAGCGACGGTGAGGGACTGGCGGTCCTCGGGGATCCGACGGATGTCGAACGTTTCCTCGTCTCGGAGGGCCTGCCGTCGAAGGACCTCGGACTGCAACGACTCAAATCGGTCTTCGGTGCTGGGGCTGCAGCCGCGCAAGCAGGCTCGGAACTCGCCGCCGACTCCGGTCGCTGGGTGAAGCTGACTCGGGAGTCGTCACAGGTCGTCAAGAAGTACGGGCTGCGGGAGAGCGCGAAAACGGGATGCAGCACAGGTGTGCTGAAGGGGCAGAAGGGCCAGGCCAAAGGGTTTGTCGAGTTCGCCCGGGCACCGCGGTCACTTCTGACCAACCCGAAGATTTTCGCCGGTGCCGCGGGAGTCATGGCGCAGATCGCCATGCAGCAGACCATGGCCGAGATCACCGACTACCTGGCCACGATCGACGAGAAGGTCGACGACGTGCTGCGCGCCCAGAAGGACGCCGCGTTGGCCCGCATGATCGGGGTGGGTTTCGTCATCGAGGAGACCATGATCATCCGTGAGCGGCGGGGCAGGGTCGACGACGTCATGTGGTCGAAGGTGCAGAACGCGCCGACGACGATCGCGGACACTCAGGCATACGCCTTGTGCCAGCTCGACGCGCTCGCGGAGAAGATGGAGCAGAAGACCAAGATCGGTGACCTCACCGCGACGGCCAAGGACGCCGAGTCCGAGGTGCGTGAGTGGCTCGCCGTTCTGGCCCGGTGTTTCCAACTGCAGGACGCGGGCGTCGTGCTCGAACTGGACCGGGTGCTGGACGCGTCGCCGGACGAGTTGAACGGACACCGTCTCGGGCTGAAGGCTGCCCGGAAGGCCCGGATGGAACACATCTCGCGGACCACCGAGCGTCTGGTGGCCAGGATGAATACGGCTGCCGGTACGGCCAACGCCAAGGTGCTGCTGAATCCGAACAAGTCTCCGACCCTGGTCCGGTCGATCAATCACGTCACTACGGACGTCCACGGCTTTCATGCCCGACTCGGGATCGAGTCCGGTTATCAGCCGTCGGAGGCCAGGCGATGGGCGGACGCAGCTACCGAGGCGAGGGACAAGGCGCTTGTGACAGGTGCGAGGCGTGTCGATGCCGCCGTGAGCCTCGGCAACGAGACCCTTGGCCGGGCCGGCTCGGTCACGGAGAAGCTCTCCACAGGTCTCGCCGAGCGAGCCCGCCGTCTGTTCGGGGACAACGAACAAGGCGACAAGAAGAGCGAGTAAAGACGTCGAAT
>NZ_AUKR01000054.1:0-5743 GCF_000424845.1 Streptomyces sp. TAA040
GCTCAGCCATGGAGGGTCTCCTTCCAGAAGTGGCAGGCACTGCCCCGGCCGACCAGGGCGGTGCCGTCCTCCTCGGTGACCGGGTACAGCGGCGGCACGTCCGACGTGCAGATGTCCCGTGCCTGCGGGCAACGCGGGTTGAAGGCGCACCCGGGCGGGACGTGCGCCATGTTCGGCGGCAGGCCCTTGATGGCGTAGAGCTCGTGGCCCTTCTGGTCCAACCGCGGGATCGAGTCCAGCAGACCGCGCGTGTACGGATGCGCCGGCCGCTTGTACAACTCGTGCACCGGCGCCGTCTCCACGATACGACCCGCGTACATCACCGCGATCTTGTCCGCCACATCCGCCACCACACCCAGATCATGAGTGATCAGAATGAGCCCCATGTGGAACTCACGCTGCAACTCCGCCAGCAGATCCATCACCTGCGCCTGCACCGTCACATCCAGCGCAGTCGTCGGCTCGTCCGCAATGATCAGATCCGGCTCCAACGCCAACGCCATCGCGATCATGATCCGCTGCCGCATACCCCCCGAGAACTGATGCGGATAATCATTCACCCGCTCCCGAGCCGCCGGAATACGCACCCGCTCCATCAACTCGATGGAACGCGCCTTCGCGTCCTTTTTCGACAACCCCTCGTGCACCCGGAACATCTCACCGAGCTGATACCCCACACTCAGCACCGGATTCAACGACGACAACGCATCCTGAAAGATCATCGCGATCTTCCGGCCACGCAACTGACGCCGCTCCTCCCCCGGCATCCGCAACATGTCCCGCCCCCGGAACAGAATCTCCCCCTGCGGAATACTCCCCGGCGGCATGTCCAGAATGCCCATCACCGCCTGCGCCGTCACCGACTTCCCCGACCCCGACTCCCCCAGCACAGCCAGCGTCTCACCCGCATCAACCGAGTAGTTCACCCCGTTGACAGCCTTCACCACCCCGTCGCGGGTGCGGAACTCGACGTGCAGGTCGCGCACGTCCAGCAGCGGTTCGCTCATCGTGGCCCTCCTCAGCGCAGCTTGGGGTCGAGGGCGTCGCGGACCGCGTCGCCGAGCATGATGAACGCCAGCACCGTGACGCTCAGCGCGCCCGCCGGGTAGAGCAGGATGTGGGGAGCGTTGCGGAACTGCATGCCGTTCGACGCGTTGGAGATGTCCACCCCCCAGGAGACGGTGGGGGGCCGCAGGCCCACCCCAAGGAAGCTCAGGGTGGCCTCCAGCGCGATGTAGGTCCCCAGGGCGATGGTGGCCACCACGATCACCGGCGCGATCGCGTTGGGCATGATGTGCCGCAGCAGCAGCCGGGGGCTGCCGGCCCCCAGAGCCCTGGCCGCCTGGACGTAGTCGTTCTGCTTCGCGGTGATGACCGACCCGCGGGCGATGCGGGCGATCTGCGGCCAGGCCAGCAGGGTGATCACACCGACCACCGGCCAGATGCCCTCCGTGCGGATCATCGCCAGGAAGACCAGGGCACCGAGGATCAGCGGAATACCGAAGAAGATGTCCGTGACGCGGGAGAGCAGCGCGTCCCAAGCTCCGCCGAAGAAGCCGGCCAGCCCTCCGAAAGCGGCCCCCAGCAGCGCGACCCCGAGCGTGGCACAGACACCGACCGTCACGGAGGCGCGGGCGCCGTAGACGGTGCGGGTGTAGACGTCGCACCCCTGGGTGTCGAATCCGAACCAGTGACCCGGCTCCGCCCCGCCGAGGGAGCGGGAGAGCCGGCAGTCCAACGGGTCGCGGGTGGCGATCAGCCCCGGCCAGAGCGAGATGACCACGAGGAAGAGGATCAGCAGTGCGGAGAGGATGAAGATGGGGCGGCGGCGCAACTCGTGCCAGGCGTCCGACCACAGGCTGCGGGAGCGCTCGTCGGCCGGCGGGGGTGTGCCGTCGCCGCCGGACTCCAGCGTCTCGCCCTCCGCGGTGGCGAGGTCGATTTCCGCGCCGGCACCGCCGATCAGTTGCCGGGGGTCGGCGGCCCCGGCGACGTCCGCGGGGCCGGAGTCGTCGCCCCGGTGCGCGTCCGGGGCCCCCGCGGCGCCGTCGCCGTGCGGGGCGTCGTGGTCAGGACGGTCAGGACGGTCATGCATAGCGAATCCTCGGGTCCAGGACCGCGTAGAGCAGGTCGACGATCAGGTTGGCGATCAGGAACACCAGCACCAGGATGGTCACGAAGCCCACCACCGTCGGCGAGTTCTGCCGCAGCACCCCCTGGTACAGCTGGTAGCCGACTCCCTGGATGTTGAAGATCCGCTCCGTCACCAGGGCCCCGGCCATCAGGTTCCCGACATCGGTGCCGAGGTAGGTCACCACCGGGATCAGCGAGTTCCGCAACAGGTGGCGGACGGTCACCCGCCGACCGGGGAGCCCCTTGGCGACCGCGGTGCGGATGTAGTCCGCGCGGACGTTCTCCGCGACGGATGTCCTGGTGAGCCGGGTGACGTACGCCAGTGAGACCAGGGCGAGGATCACACCGGGTAGCAGCAGCTCACTGAGCGGGGCCTCGGGGCTGACGGCAGGGCTCGTCCACCCCAGGCGGACCCCGAAGAGGAACTGCGCCAGCACACCGGTGACGAAGGTCGGGACGGCGATCACCACGAGCGAGAGCAGCAGCACCGAGGAGTCGATGCCGCCGCCCTTGCGCAGACCCGAGACGACTCCGAGCACGATGCCGAGCACCACCTCCACGACGATCGCCACCAGCATCAACCGGAACGAGATCGGCAGGGCGTTGGTGAGCAGCTCGGTCACCGGTTGGCCGTTGAAGGCGGTGCCGAAGTCACCGGTGAAGATCTTGGCCATGTACAGCAGGTACTGCTGCCACAGGGGCTTGTCGAGGTCGAACTCGGCACGCAACTGGGCCGCGGTGGCCGGGTCCGGAGTGCGGTCTCCGAACAGCGCCGCGACCGGGTCGCCGAGCGCGTGCACCATGACGAAGATCAGGAAGGTGGTCCCGATGAACACCGGGATCATCTGGAGCAGTCGGCGGATGACGTATTGCCCCACGCAAGGCCTCCTCGGAATGCGTAGCGGCCCGGGCGCCGCTCAGCCGGTGAGCGGCGCCCGAAACCCGATCAGCTGACCGTGATCTCGGTGTAGACCGGGACCGAGAAGGGGTTGAGCTCGACGTTGTCCACCCGCTCCGAGTAGCCCGCGCTGCCGTTCTGGTACCAGAGCGGAATGGCCGGCATGTCCTCGACGAGGACCTCCTCTGCCTGCCGGAACTTCTCGATCGCCTCGTCCTGCTCCTGGGCCGCGTTGGCCTCCTCGACGAGGTTGTCGAACTCGGAGCTGTTGTAGCCGGCGTCGTTCGAGGAGGCGTCGGTGAAGTACAGCGGCTGGAGGAAGTTCTGGATCAGCGGGTAGTCCATCTGCCAGCCGGTGCGGAACATCCCGTTCATCTGGTCGCCGGTGATCCGCTTGCGGTACTCGGCGAAGGTGCTCACCGGGTTGACGGTGCACGCGTCGTTGTCGTCCAGCACGTTGTTGATGCTGTTGCAGACCGCGTCCATCCACTGCCGGTGGGAGCCGGTGTCCACGTTCGAGCTGAGCGTGACGCTCCCGCCGGGCAGCCCCCCGCCGTCCTCGATCATCTGCCTGGCCTGCTCCGGGTCGTAGGTGCAGACGTCACCGCAGAGGTCGTCGGAGTAGCCGCCCGCCTCGCCGAGCACCGGCGAGGTGAAGTCGGTGGCGGGGGTGCGGGTGTCGGAGAAGATCTTGTCGGTGATCTCCTCCCGGTTGATCGCCATCGAGATCCCGCGGCGCACCTGCGCCCTGTCCTCGCCACCCCAGTCCTCGTCGTAGAGGGGGAAGGAGATGGTCTGGATGATGCCGGCCGGCTGGTTGAGGTACCGGCCGTCCAGGTCACGTTCGGCGTTCTGCACCTGCGCCGCGGGAACGTCGTCGACGACGTCGAGGTTGCCGGCCTGCACGTCGGTGTACGCGGTGTTGTTGTCGGTGTAGACCCGCAGTTCCACGCCCTCGTTCTGCGGCTCGTCGTCGCCCGCGTACTCCTCGTTGACGGAGAGTTTCATCGACTGCCCGCGAGTGTAGGAGTCCACCTTGTACGGGCCGTTGCCGACCGGCTTCTCCAGCCAGGCGTCGTGGTCGTCGAAGAAGGACTGCGGCAGCGGCGCGTAGGCGTTGTAGCCGAGGGTCTCGGGCCAGAGCGAGAACTCCTCGGTCAGCCGGACCGTGAAGGTGTAGTCGTCGACGACTTCGAGGCCGGACATGGTCTCGGCGGTGGGCTTCGCGTCCTCCTCCGCCGGGTGGACCTCGTCGTACCCCTCGATGAACTGGAAGAAGTACGCGTTGATCTGGTTGTTGGTCAGCAGGGCGCCGTAGTTCCAGGCGTCGACGAAGGAGGAGGCGGTGACCTCGGTGCCGTCGCTGAACTTCCAGCCTTCCTTGATCTTCACGGTGAAGTTCTGCTGGTCGTCCGTCTCGATGGACTCGGCCATCGCGTCCTGGGCCTCCCCGGTCTCCGGGTCGTACCGCTTCAGTCCGCGGAAGGCCATGTCGAGCACCTTGCCGCCCTGCACCTCGTTGGTGTTCGCGGGTTCCAGCGGGTTCTGCGGATCGCCCCAGGAGGCGCGGACCACACCGGAGCCGCTGCCCGCGCTTCCGCTGTCGTCGCCTCCCCCTCCGCAGGCGCCTGCCGCGAGGGCGATCGCCGTCGCCGACGCGACGGCCCAGGTGACGCGCGTGGCTCCGCGCATAAGGTGCCTCCAGAGTCAAATGGTCACTTTGACTCCATAACACCCCCGCAGCGGCACGGAAGCACGCGTGCAGCGCCCGTCCGAGTGGATCGGCCCGCAGAAACCCCCGTATGCAGGAGGGCGGACCACCCGGATGCCGGAGCCCCGGGAACGCGCGAGGCGGTGCCCGGGCCGCAGGGGCCCGGGCACCGCCTTGTGCGCTCGGCAGCAGCGGAGCACGGCCGTCACACGTGGATCACGTCCCGCTCCTCGGCGAAGTGGCAGGCCGACTCGTGCCCGGCGCCGTCCGTCCGGTCCTCGAAGACCTTCGGCACCGCCAACAGCGGCACCTGCTCGGCGCACAGGTCCTGCGCCTTCCAGCAGCGGGTGCGGAACCGGCAGCCGGAGGGCGGATCGGCGGGAGAGGGGACGTCACCCGAGATGAGGATCCGCTTCCGCTCCTCCCGGTTCTCCGGATTGGGCTGCGGTACGGCGGAGAGCAGCGCCTGGGTGTACGGGTGGGTCGGGTGCTCGTAGATCTCGGCATCACGGCCGAGTTCGGCCATCTTGCCCAGGTACATGACGCCGACGCGGTCGGAGATGTGCCGGACGATCGACAGGTCGTGCGCGATGAACAGGTAGGACAGGTTGAACTCGTCCTGGAGCTTGTCCATCAGGTTGATCACCTGCGCCTGCACCGACACGTCCAGCGCCGACACCGGCTCGTCGCACACGATGATCTCCGGATTCAGCGCCAGACCCCGCGCGATCCCGATACGCTGCCGCTGACCACCGGAGAACTGGTGCGGGTACCGGTTGACGTACTCGGGATTCAACCCGACCACGTCCAGCAGTTCCTGCACCTTCCGACGCCGATCCCCCTTCGGCGCCACCTCCGGATGAATCTCGAACGGCTCACCGATGATGTCCGCCACCGTCATCCGCGGATTCAACGACGTGTACGGATCCTGGAACACCATCTGGATGTTCCGCCGCACCGCCTTCAACGCCCGACCCGACAACCGCGAGATGTCCTCGCCC
>NZ_AUKR01000055.1:0-5472 GCF_000424845.1 Streptomyces sp. TAA040
TAGTGTCTCGTGATTCTGTTCATGTCAGTTCGAGTTGTTATTGACGAGTTTCTTCACGTTGGTCGCGACGAGTCTGACCTTCGCGAGGACCTCGCCGGCGGTCGCGGTCCAGGTGAACGGTTTGGCGCTCTCGTTCCAGGAGCTGATGTAGTCGCGGATCTGCTTGATCAGGACGTTGACGCTGGAGAAGGTGCCGCGGCGGATGGACTGCCGGGTCAGGATTCCGAACCAGATCTCGATCTGGTTGAGCCACGAGGAGCCGACGGGGGTGAAATGGAAGTGGACGTGTGGGTTCTTGGTCAGCCACTCCTTGACTTCCGGGGTGGTGTGCGTCGAGAGGTTGTCCAGGACGACATGGATGTCCTTCTCGGCGTGCGGCTTCACTGCCTTCTTGAGGAAGGCCAAGAAGTCCTTGCTGTTCCGGGTCGGCCTGCACTCGCCGATCACTTCGCCGGTGGTCACGTTCAGGGCGGCGAACAGGTTCGTGGTGCCGTGCCGGACGTAGTCGGCGGTGCGTTTCTCGCTCGCCGCGAAGGCGACCGGCAGTACCGGCTGGGTCCGGTCCAGTGCCTGGATCTGCGTCTTCTCGTCGATCGAGAGGACCACGGCGCCACCCGGTGGGGCGAGGTAGAGGCCGATCACGTCGGCGACCCTCTCCGCGAACGCGGGGTCCTTCGAGATCTTGAAGGTGCCGTTCCGGTGCGGCTTGAGATGCTCCTCGCGCCAGATTCGCGCGATGTAGTGCCAGGACACGGAGATGCCCTCGGTCCGCTTCAGATATTTCGCCAACTCGCGTGTGGACCAGTGCGAAAGCCCCGTGCCGTCCGGCGGCGTCATGCGGGTCAGCGCGATCACGCGGGCCCGCACCCGCGCCGGTACCTGTTCCCGGGCTCCGCCGGGCCGGTCCCCTTCCAGCCCGGCCAGTCCGAGCTCTGCATAACGCCGCTTCCAGCGGTCCACCGTCGGCAGCGATACGCCGAGCAGCTCGGCGATGTCCTTGCGTCGACGGCCTTCGCTCGACCAGAGCACGATCCGGCCCCGCGTCGCCATGTCGGCGGGTACGTCCCGGCTGTTTACCAACTCCCGCAACGCGGCGGCCTGTTCCACGGAGAGCTCCATACCAAGAGACCCTGCCACACAAGACCAAGTAATGCTGACAGAATCACGAGACAGTAGGTCGTGGAAGTGTGCTGGCCGTGAGGCATGCGAATTGATCTCCCGGACCGAAGAAGGTCATCCGATGATGTCTCCGGTACGCCTCCGGCACACCCCCAGAGTTCCGCTCCGCGGACGCCGCGAATCCCTGGGGTGGACCCGGGACGACCCCGGGTCGCGGCAGCCGCCCCTCACGGTCGTGCGGCCGCCCGGAATCCGGTCCAGCGCAGGTCGCCCGGCAGGTGGCTCATGTCGTTGAACATCACCAGGGTGGGCGACAGACCGGCCCGGTACTCGATCACCGTGAGCCCCGTGTTCGCGCTGTCCAGGCCGAGCCATCGGGTCGGCGGGGCCTCCAGCGCATCCCGTACCAGCCAGGCGATCGGGTACGCGTGCGTGACCAGCACCTCGTGCGAGTCAGGCTCGGTGCCCTCGGGGGCCCTGGTGAACCGCGCCACCAGGGCTTCGGCGGCCCGCTTGCCCGACGCGGCCTCGGCCTCCTCGAAGCCGTCGAAGAAACCGGCCCAGGCCTGGGGCATTTCGGCCGCGTTCGGTACGTAGGGCACATGGTCGATGAGTTCGTCGGCCTCGGCCACGGGCACGCCC
Source organism: Streptomyces sp. TAA040 (assembly GCF_000424845.1). Classification (NCBI taxonomy): domain Bacteria; kingdom Bacillati; phylum Actinomycetota; class Actinomycetes; order Kitasatosporales; family Streptomycetaceae; genus Streptomyces; species Streptomyces sp. TAA040. Next base: position 1,762 of record NZ_AUKR01000055.1, read on the forward strand.
GGCAGGTGTCTGCCGATCTCGCGCGCGCTCGCGGCGGCGCGGGGCAGGACCGAGTGCCACACAGCGTTGATCGGCAGCCCTGATAGCCGCTCGCCAAGCAGGTCCGCCTGCTTGTACCCCATGTCGGTGAGCTCGCCGAAAGCGTCCGCCAAGCCATGACGTGCCAGATGGAGATATCGAGTAGCCACGGAACGAACCTACCAGGTTCTCGGTTCCGCGCCGCGGGGAATTCCGAGGGTCGACAGCAGATCCTCGTGAAGCTCCATCCAGACCGCATGGCACGAGGGGACACCGACCCCGGCCACCCACTGCCCCTCTCCCGCACGGGCGCGGGCCAGGGCAGCGGAGAACCGCTCGCCGTAGCCGCCGAACCGGGCGAGCGCATCGGCCAGCCCGCCGACCAGTTCGGTCAACTCGTCGCCGAGCGCCATGAGTTCGTCCAGAACCCGGGCGTCCCACGCCGGGTCGCTGTGGTCGTTGGACGCCAGCCGATCGCTCTCGGTGGGCCGCAACTGCCAGTCGGTGCACGCCTGCACCAGCCGTCCGTTCAGGATCTCGAACGCCTTGTGTGCCTGCTCGACGGCGGCCCGAGCGCCGGCTTCCTCCAGTTCCTCCGCCAGTTTCCGGGTGTTCTCGTCACGTCCGCGCTCGGTGAGCGTCCAGCCGCTGGTACCTCCGAACGCGACGTGTGTCACCCACCCGTAGGCTTCGAAGTCCGGCAGCAGTTCACAGACCGTGTCATGGTCGATGCCGGTGCGCCGGGAGACCGCCGTGTCGTTGGCGACTCCGGTCACCCGTACGGCGTGCAGGACAAGTAAATCCGGTGATGAAGCGTACGTCATGGCAGCGAGCATTCAGGCTCGTGCTCGCGACGTCAACGCGGTACTCGCACTCCACGCGGATTGCCGGACCGTGTCATCACGCAACATGTACAGTGCGCTGACTAGCGTCCTGAGTCGTTAGTTCGCGTGCGATTGTAGAGTGTGGCGATGCCTGGTCCGAAGCCGTTGCCACTGGAGCTGTCCGATCATGAACGCCGGGTGCTGCGGGGTTGGTTGCGCAAGCAGACTGCGTCGCAGGCACTGGTTCTGCGGTCGAGGATCGTGCTGGCGTGCTCGGAGGGCCGGTCGAACGCGCAGGTCGCGGACGACCTGGGTGTCTCGCGGGAGACGGTGCGCAAGTGGCGGTCCCGGTTCGCCGCGGACCGGCTGGAGGGCCTGGTGGACCGGCCGCGTTCGGGTGCACCGCGGAAGATCACGGACGAGCAGGTCGAAGCCATGGTCGCCAGGACGCTGGGCCAGAGCCCGCCCACAGGCGATTCACACTGGTCGACACGTTCGATGGCCGAGGCCGAGGGCATGTCGCAGTCGGCCGTCTCGCGGATCTGGCGGGCCTTCGGCCTCAAGCCCCACATCGTGGAGACGTGGAAGCTGTCGACCGACCCGCAGTTCGTGACCAAGGTCCGTGACTTCGTGGGCATTTACCTGTCGCCGCCGGAGAACGCGCTGGTCCTGGCGGTGGATGAGAAGTCGCAGATCCAGGCCCTGGACCGAACCCAGCCCGTCCTGCCGATGGCACCGACTACGCCGGCGAAGATGACGCACGACTACGTCCGGCACGGCACGACCAGCCTGTTCGCCGCCCTCGACATCGCCTCCGGATCAGTCATAGCCCAGCACTACCGCCGCCACCGCCACCAGGAGTTCCTCCGCTTCCTGAAGGTCATCGACGCAGCCGTCCCCAAGCACCTCGAACTGCACCTGGTCCTGGACAACTACGCCACCCACAAGACCGAACCGGTCAAGAAGTGGCTGCTGCGGCACCCCCGCTTCCACCTGCACTTCACCCCCACCTCAGCCTCCTGGCTCAACCTCGTCGAGCGCTGGTTCGCCGAGCTGACCTCCCGCAAACTCCGCCGCTCGACCCACCGCAGCGTCATCGAACTCGAACGCGACATCCGCTGCTGGATCAACGAGTGGAACAAGAACCCCAAGCCGTTCGTCTGGACGAAGACCGCAGACGACATCCTCGACACACTCGCCGCATACTGCAGACGAATTAACGACTCAGGACACTAGGGGTACATACCTTGCTGATCAGCCTGGTTGACGCCGAAATCGGGACGTCGGGTGGAAAGGCCGCAGCGCTTGCCCGACTCCTTGAGGCAGGTCTGCCGGTACCACCGGGGTTCGTGGTGCCGACCGCAGCGTATGAGCGGGCCGCCCACGGCCTCGACTTCTCGGACGTCGGTGCCGTGCGTGATCTGGCCGGCCTCTCCCCGGCGCTGATCGACGAGATCGCCCGAGCACTCACACGAACCACCGGGGACGGGTACGTCGCCGTGCGCTCGTCGGCGACCAGCGAGGACACCGCCGCCGCCACCGCCGCGGGACAGCACGACACCTTCCTGGGCGTCCGCGGTCCCGATCAGGTCGCCGACGCAGTACGCCGCTGCTGGGCCTCGTTGTGGTCCGAACGTGCCGTGGAATACCGGCGCCGACAGGGGGGCGCGGAACCGCCCGCGATCGCGGTGCTGGTGCAGAGCCTGGTGGACGCCGACGTCGCGGGGGTGATGTTCACCGGCGCCGACATCCGCCTGGAGGCGTCCTGGGGGTTGGGCGAGAGCGTCGTCAGCGGTCAGGTCACGCCGGACTCCTGGACGTTGTCCGGCGGCACTGTCACCCGTCGAACGCTCGGCACGAAGAGGACGCGGATGGATCGCGATCACACCCGGGTTGTCCCCCGTGAGGTGGAGCCTGCCGACCGGGAAAGGTTCTGTCTGACCAACGAGGAAGTGACCCGGCTCGCGGAAATCGGCCGGAGGACAACCGATCTGCTGGGCGAGCCGCAGGACATCGAGTGGGCGATCACCGGCTCCCGGATCTGGGTCCTCCAGACTCGCCCGGTGACCAGCGCCCTCCCCTCCGGGCCGACGGCCTCGCCGGACACCACCGGGAAGAGCAACGTCCGCACGGGTACGCCCGGAAGTTCCGGCTCCGCCGCCGGACCGGCCCGCGTGGTACGCGGCCCCAGCGATTTCGCACGCGTGCGGCCCGGCGACGTACTCGTGTGCCGGACCACGGACCCGGCGTGGACCCCGCTGTTCGGTGTCGTCGCCGCAGTCGTCACCGAGACCGGTGGCCTGCTCTCCCACGCCGCGATCGTGGCACGAGAACAGGGGCTCCCGGCCGTCCTGGCAATTCCGGACGCGACGACGGTCCTGCCCGACGGTGCGATGGTCGAGGTGGACGGAAGCACCGGCCGGGTCACACTCCTCGGTTCCCGGTGAGCTGGTCCGGAGAGCCTGTCGCAGATGACGTGGACTGCCAGGCCGGGCTCGGTCTGGCAGTCGACTCGGCCAGGAAGTCCCAAAAATCGGCTCTCCTGCCGTATGTGTGGGTCACTCTGTGGCGGGTTGGCGGCCGGGGAGGGTGGGTTTGTCACCGGCGAGGGTGAGCATGACGAGGGCGATGATGGCGTCTGCGGTGTGGAAGCCGAAGCCGCGGCGGATGATCAGGCGGGTCTTGGTGTTCGTGGACTCGATCAGGCCGTTGCTCATGCCGGTGGTCAAGGCGGCACGGATGGCGTCGTGGTGGCGGCGGATGCGGCGTTGGAGGTCGACGAAGCTGTCGATGCGGCAGCGGCGGGCCCAGCCGATCCACCGGTCCAGGGCCTTCAGGGCGGCGGTGGGCCGGGTCCTGGCCAGGGTGA
>NZ_AUKR01000056.1:0-4911 GCF_000424845.1 Streptomyces sp. TAA040
TTCACCGGAGCCACCGCGACAGCGGCCTCCACCTCGGCCCGGTCCTGCTCGGCCAGCCGGTTCAGCACCCGCTCGGCGACCACCCACTCCTCCCGCTCCGCCTCGACCTCCCCCAGCCGCTTGCCCAACTCCTCGGCGAGCGCGTCCAGCTCGCTCCGACGAGCCGTGATCCGCTCCAACTCGGACATCCCCGCTCCCTCCCCGCGATCCGGCGGTGCATCCATACGGCCACGGATCGTAGGCGGCCCTCACACCAGGCGCAGCAGAACCCGAGAACCGCCCCGGCCGCCCCTGTCGGACGATCTCCACCATGGACACCGGCCCCCGACCAGCGCGAGTACAGCAAGATGCCCGCACACCAGACCCATGACCTGCAATTTCACGATGCACACAACTCAATGGTGGGTGCCCTCCCCGCAGGCGTCATGCACCTACCTGGCCGACTGGGTCGCCACCAAGACCCGCTGGAGGCTTGCCGTCGACCAGGCCGAGCTGGCCGCGCTCAACGAACGAGCCGCGACCTGCCCCGACGTGGTCCTGACCGTACCGATCGCCAACTGACACCGGTAGCGGGGCGTGCCACGAGGACGCCCCGCAATCTGCCCGGCGGGCGGGGAGGTCCAGGGCCCCGGTTCCACGGCGGAGCGCGGCCGGTGGCCTTGCACCGGCACCGATCGTCCAGTTCGTCGGGGGCTAGGGCGAGTCCATGTCCGGGGGGCCGGTGACACGGCGGCAGGCTGCTCTGGTCACCTCGCGGCCGCAGATCGTTCAGGACAGGTCCCGCCGCCCGCCGAGCTCCCGGCTGCACTGCTCTGGGCCGACGACTTCGCCTACTACGGCGACATCACAGCCTTCATGGCCAGCCAGCCCTTTCGAGGTAGCCTCACCCGCTGGATCGACGGAGACAGCACACGCGGCGACGAGGCCTGGTCACCGCCCGCCCCGACGCCCTGCGTACTTCGCTGTGACCATGGCGCCGGCCCGGTGCGTCCTGTTTCGACCAGGGCCGGTTCAGCCGATCACGGACCGTGCGAAGGCGACAGCGCTGGCGAAGGCGCCCCCGGCAGCCAGTACCCCGACAGCCCAAGCGTTCCCTGCCAGCACGGTCAGCAAGCCAGCGGCCACGGCGACCTGCGTGCCCAGCATCAGAATGACCGCGACCCGCACCGTCATCAACGGCTCCCGCGATCGGTCGGACGGCGCACGCACGACAGCTCCTTGAGGTTCTCGTGCCTGCGTATGAGGGGCTTCGCCGATGCTCGTAGACTCATGATGTGGCATTCATGAGTACCCCGCACTGCTGCTTCCTGTGATCGGAAGGCGCTGAGGGTGATGCCGAGCGGCATCACCCTGCTTGGTGTGCCTGCTGCGTGAACCACTTTGCCGGTACTGCCCGTCCTTCCTGAGGCAGTGACGCCCTGAGCGCACGTGCAGGCACGGTTTCTTCCCTTCACGTTTGCCAGGAGTGCCTCGTGCCCGTGTCGCTTCCCCCTGCCCTTGAACTGTTCCTCGACCTGCTGCGCTGCCCGATGTGCCGCACGCGCCGGCTGAACCCCGGCCGCGGCGCACTGCGCTGCCCGGTGGGCCACACCTTCGACATCGCCCGCCACGGCTACGCCAGCCTGCTGACGGGCACCCGCGCCACCAGCGGTGATGACGCGGCCATGGTCCGAGCCCGGGACCGCTTTCTGTCCACCGGCGCCTACGCGCCCATCCGCGACACAGGGGCCCGCCTGGCGGCCGACGCCGCGTCCGAGCAGACCACGGTCGTGGACGTGGGATGCGGAACGGGCTACTACCTGACCGGCGTACTCGACCGGTTGCCCGGCGCCCGTGGCCTGGGGCTGGACACATCGGTGCGCGCGCTGCGCTCGGCAGCTCGTGCCCACGACCGAGCCGCCGCGGTGGCCTGGGACGTCTTCCGTCCCTTCCCGCTGGCTGACGGGGCGGCCGATGTCGTGCTGGACGTGTTCGCCCCACGCAACCCGGCCGAGTTCCACCGCGTGCTGCGCCCGACCGGCCAACTGATCGTGGTCCGCCCCACCGGGCGGCACCTGGCCGAGCTGCGCGGCCGGGTGCCTGCGATGGTTGCGATCGACCCGACCAAGGAGCAGCGTCTGCACCGGGCGCTGGCCCCCTTCTTCGAGGCCGTCGTCACCGAACAGGTGCAGTACTCCGCGCCTCTGAGCAGGCTGGATGCCGTGGATCTGGTGGCGATGACGCCGAGCGCACGCCACGTGAGCCACGCCGAGCTGGACGATGACGGCCTACTGCCCGATCAGGTCACTGTCTCCGTGCTGGCCACCGCCTACCGGCCTCGGTGACCACGAGCGGACGCATGCGCCTGCTGACCGACGAGCAATGGGCGCGCCCGGCGCCCTGCCTTCCCGACAACGCCGGGAAGGCAGGGCGCCCGTTCGCCGACCACCTTGCATCATCGGAGAACAGGTCCCGGCCAAAGCACTACAGCATGCGGTGTTGCCGTGCGGGATAGCAATACCAGTGCGCTGTGCTACACCCGACCGAGTCGGGTGAACAGCGCACGGCGGGCCCACCCTGTCCGGCGCAGGCCCGCCCAGACGCACCAGCCGGTCAGACTCAGCGCGACCAGAGCGGCACCGAGAGCGGACGGCATCTTTTCCATCACGAGGATGCCGACTAGCACGACAACGAGTCCGTCAAATTGCCACACGAAGACGCGAACCCCGGAGAGGTCGCCCAGAGGCGTGATGATGGGGATCAGCAGCTCGATCGGTAGGTTCGTTTTCATCTCGCGCAGGAACCTGGCGCCGAGCACGAGTGTCACTGAAGCCGTGGCGAGCAGCACAGCGTCACTGGGACAGACATCCCGAAGCGGCCACTGGATCACGGCCGCAGTACCGCCCGCCAGTCCCACGGTGGTCGCCACCGCGACGACGGGCCAGGCCAGGGTGCGAGCGAGCATTCCACCCCACCACTCACCGAATAGCGGGGCCAGGGCTAGTTCGTCGCGCAGACCGCGCCAGGCCTCGCTGACCCATCCTGACCCCAAGTACACAGCGGTTGCGCCGGTCACCCAGAACAGCGTTGCCGATCCGGTGCCTGGTTCCGCGACGCCGAGCGTCAGCAAGGCGCCGCCGGTCAGCAGGAACGCCGCGGCAGCGGCAGCGCGGCCCCGCGTGCGCAGCGCGCGGACCGCTCCCTGTGCGAGGTGGCCGCGTAGGCGTCCGTCAGGACGTACCAGAGCGGAGGTGAGCCCGCGCGGTTCCGGGCGGTACAGGTCCAGCGCATGGTGGAGGGTGCCGGTCCAGGCGAAGGTTTGGGCCTCGGCGGCGCGCGCTGATTCGCGTGCGAGTCGGGAGAGGTCGACGGTGTGAATGGAACGGAAGGCGGACCGACCGAGTACCGTCGCTGAGACCGCGAGTACACCGGCGGTGAGCCACAGGCCGCCTCCGTCCGCGAGTGCGGACTGCCCGAGCAGCGCCACGGCGACGGCGACGACTGCCACGGCGGCGGCGAGCGTGACGTTCTCGCGCACCGTCCGGACCTGGCCCCACAGCCACGTCACGGCGGCGATGGCGCCGATGCCCACCGTGACGGCTGCGCCTTGCGCTACGAGCGCGGTTTCCGAGTGGTCGAACAGGTCGGTCATGAGGAGCGTGGCCGTGGATACCGTCAGCAGAGTGCCGAGCCCCGCGTACGCCAGTCGACGGCGGGCAATCGGACCCAGGTAACACGAGGGGGGCAGGTCCGTGGAAGTGAACACGTGCAGTAGGAACGGCTTGAGCACCAGCGGTCCCCAGAACCGGCCGGCGAGCTGAGCGCCCCAGACCGTCCCCGCCGCGACCAGGCACGCCACGGGTGTCGCCGCCGTGGCGGATTCCAGCGGGAGGAATGTCGGGGAAGTCCTCACCAGATAGAGGACCGGTGCCAGGTAGACGAGGGCGAGGATGACGGTGAGGTAGATCGTGTATGCCCAGTCCGCCGCCGTGGCGCGGTCGCTGCGGCGTGCGTATCGGTGCCGTACGGCGTGGACGCGAGCCTCGTGGTTGGACTCGACCGCGGTGATGCTGTCCGTCGTCATCCCAACTCCATGACGCCGTCGCAGGCGTCCACCACAGCGCTGTCGTGGGTGGCGACCAGGAGTGCGGTCCCACGCTCGGCCCGTTCGGCGAGCAGTGTGACGACGAGGTGGACGCGACCGGTGTCGAGGTGCCGCTCGGGTTCGTCGAGCAGGACAACATCGGCAGGGCGGACCAGGGTCAGCGCGAGGCTGAAGAGCTGTAGCTGGCCGGAAGAGAGCTGGGAGGGAAACCGCCCGCCCAGCGCGGGAAGGCCCAGCCGGTCGATGACCTCTTCGGCGCGCTCGGCGGTCTTCGAGGTGTTGCCATACCAGGAGGCGGCGACGAGGGTCACCTGCTCGCGCAGCGTCATGTCGCGGGCGACGGGCACGGGTTCGACGAGCGAGGCCAGGAGCCGACGGTGTCGGGGCCTGGACAGATCGACGGCCTCGCCCTGCACGCGGACGGCGCCGCCCGTCAGCTTCCGACTCCCTAGTGTCCTGAGTCGGTAGTCCGCGTGCGGTTGTAGGGTAGGGTAATGCCTGGTCTGAAGCCGTTGCCGTTGGAACTTTCCGATCACGAACGCCGGGTGCTGCGGGGTTGGTTGCGCAAGCAGACCGCGTCGCAGGCGCTGGTGCTGCGTTCGCGGATCGTGCTGGCGTGTGCGGGGGGCCTGCCGAACGCGCGGGTCGCGGACGACCTGGGCGTTTCACGGGAGACGGTGCGCAAGTGGCGGTCCCGGTTCGCCGCGGACCGGCTGGAGGGCCTGGTGGACCGGCCACGCTCGGGGCCACCGCGGAAGATCACGGACGAGCAGGTCGAAGCCCTGGTCGCCAGGACGCTCGGCCAGACGCCGCCGACGGGTGATTCG
>NZ_AUKR01000057.1:0-4285 GCF_000424845.1 Streptomyces sp. TAA040
GGGTTGATGGGTGTTCAGGTTCGCTTGTTCGGCCGTCGCCTGGTCGGCGTAGTGCCGTTCCTCGAACTCGATGGGGCTGAGGTAGCCGAGGCGTTTCTGGATGCGTCGGCTGTTGTTGAAGCCGTCGATGTACTCGAAGAGGGCGAGGTTCGCCTCGGCACGTGTGGCGAGGACGCGCCCGCGTACGCACTCGGTCTTGATCAGCATCCACAGGTTTTCCGCGAGGGCGTTGTCGTAGGAGTCCCCGACGGAGCCCATGGAAGCGTCAACTCCAGCGCGTAACAACCGGGTTGTCAGCTTGATGGACGTGTACTGGCAGCCGTGATCGGCATGGTGGATCAGCTTGCCGGGCTCGGTCTCGCGACTGGAGAGTGCGTACTCCAGCGTCGTCAGGACCAGGTCGGCATCCGCGCGGGCGGAGGTCTCCCAGGCGACGACCCGGCGGGAGAAGGCGTCGCGGATCGCCGAGAGCCACAGCGGGCCCTCGCCGGTGGGGATCATCGTCAGGTCGGTGACCCACAACCGGTTCGGCGCCGGGGCTGTGAAGTTCCGGTTCACCAGGTCCGGGGCCAGCGTGGCCTGGGGATCGCGGCGTGTGAAGCCCTTGCGGCGTGGACTCACTCCTGCGAGATCGGCCTCGCGCATCCTGTGGTCCCGGTGTGCGGTTCGGTGCACAGGGAGGCTGTCGTCCGTCGGCGTCGTCACTCCTGGCGGCCGTAGGCGCGGACCGCGAGTGGGCAGAAAACGACGAACAGGATGGCCGACCACAGCAGAGTGAGGCCGATGCTTCCGCTGTCCGGTGTCCCGTTCAGCAGAGCGCGGCAGGCGTTCATGACGTGGGTGACGGGGTTGATGCCCGCCCAGGCGTGCAGCCATCCGGGCAGGGTGTCAATCGGGGCGGCCAGGCTGCTGCCCAACTGGAGCGGCAGGAAGGCGATGAAGCTGAACGACAGTACGGCTTCGGCGCTCTTGACGAGGACACCGATGAACACCATGAGCCAGCTCAGGCAGAACCCGAACATGATGGCGAGTCCGGCCGCCCCCAGTGCGGCGAGGGCGCTGCCTTGGATGCGGAACCCGAGCAGTGCGCCGATGCCGAACAGGACCGCCACGGCGATCAAATAACGGAGGATGTCGGCCAGCACGGAGCCGAGCAGCGGCGCCGTACGGCTGATCGGAAGGCTGCGGAACCGGTCGGTGACGCCGTTCTTCAGGTCGAGATTGATGGCCGACCCGGTGGAGATCATGCCCGCAAGCCCGGCGCCCATGACGAGGATTCCGGGGAACAGGTACTGGAGGTACTCGGCGGTGGTACCGGCGACCGGGCGGCCGAACAGGTAGAGGAACAGGACCATGAACAGCGCGGGGGTGATGATGCCGTTCATGATCGGGCCGGGGTTCCGGCTGGTCTTGGCGAGGCTGCGTTGGGCGAGGACCACACTGTGCCGGAGGATGCCGAAGCGCGAGGGCCGGGCGGTCTCGGAGAGGGATGTGGTCATGCTGCGTCCTTGGCATCGGCGGTGGGAGCCCCGGTCAGGGACAGGAAGACCTCGTCGAGGCTGGGAAGGCGGAACGCGAGCTCACTGACGTCAATGCCGTGACCCCGGAGCTGGGCGGTGATCTCGAAGAACTCCGCGTCGCCGGCGACCGGCACGATGAGTTCGTGGCGGCGTGACCTGTCAGGCTCCCGTCCCGCGACCCGGGCGACGATCGCGGCGGCGGGGTCGAGGTCGCTGAGGTCGGACGGTCGCAGAACGATCGTGTGGCCGCCGACCTCGCGCTTGAGGTCGGCGGGTGTGCCGGACGCGATGACCCGTCCACGGTTGATGACGGTGATCGCGTCGGCCAGGGCGTCGGCCTCTTCGAGGTACTGCGTCGTGAGCAGGACCGTGACGCCGTCCTGGGCGAGCCCGCGGATCATCTGCCACAACTCGTCGCGCTTTCCGGGGTCCAGCCCGACCGAGGGCTCGTCGAGGAACACGACATCGGGCCGCCCCACCAGGCTGGCGGCGAGGTCGAGCCGGCGTCGCATCCCGCCTGAATAGGTGGCGACGGGCCGGTCGGCCGCATCGTCGAGGCCGAAGCGGGACAGCAACTCGCCGGCCCGCTGACGGGCGTCAGGCCGCCCGAGGTCCAGGAGCCGGCCGATCATGACCAGGTTGGACCGCCCGGACAACTCGTCGTCGACGCTCGTGTGCTGCCCGGACAGCGCGATGCGTCGGCGAACCCGAGCCGGATCTCGCCGGACGTCGATCCCCGCCACGCGCACCTGGCCTGCATCGGGTTGCAGCAGGGTCGCCAGCACCCGGATGACGGTCGTCTTCCCGGCGCCGTTGGGCCCCAGCAGTCCCAGCACCTGTCCGCGCGGAGCAGCGAGGCTCACTCCGTCGACCGCGGTCGTCCTGCCGAACCTCTTGATCAGCCCGTCGACCTCGAACCCCAGGTCACCCACGACCATCTCCGATGCTCATAGTGTTCCGATGACATCAACATCTGGATGCTATCTGTATCATGACACAGCGGAAGCGAGAAGGGCACAGAAGGGGAGATGATGGCAAGGTTGACCCGCGCACAACAGCAGGAACGGACCCGTGCGGTGGTGCTGGTCGCGGCCCGGCAGGAGTTCGCCGAGCACGGCTATGGCGAGGCCAAGATCGACCGGATCGCCGAGCGGGCCGAACTGACCAGGGGCGCGGTCTACTCCAACTTCACCGGCAAGCGCGCGCTCTACCTCGCCGTGCTCGCCGACGCCGCCGAACATGCCCGAGCCTGCGCCGAACCGCCGCTGGAATCGCCCGACTCCGTCGGAAGGGCACTCGGCGTGTTCGCCCGGGTCTGGCTCGAACGGCTGCCCTTCGCCGGGGACACACCGGGCAGCGGACATCTTCACCTGCGCTCGCTGTCCGGAGTGCTCGACACCGAGTCGGCCCGGACCGCGTTGGCCGAACTCGTCCGGTTCGAAGCCCTGCTGCTCGCTCTGGCAGTCGAGCCGCGTACCGCCGTGCGCACCCGGACGGTGCGACTGGCCGAGCTGGCGCTGACCCTGCTCCACGGCGCGGCCGGTCTGGCGGAGAACGCCCCCGGGGTCGGCGACCCGTTCGACCTGGCCCGCGCCGCCGAGCACCTGGCCGGCATGGCCCTGATCGACGATTCGGAGCCGCCACACCTGTCCTTCGTCGCCCCGGCACAGCCGGCGGAGGACCCGTGGGCAGCGCCCCACGGACTGCGCGACGAGATCACTGGCCGTCAGGTCGACCTGGACGACGACGGCGTCGTGGTCGTGCTGGGCGTGAGACGTCTGTCCGCAGCCGAGGAGGCCGTGCGCTCGGCGCGGCTGCGCGACGAGGTGACACTCGTCGTTGTGACGGACGATCCCGCCGAGATCGGACGACTGGCCCGGCTTCGGATCGCCGATCTCGTCGGCTGCCTGCGACGGGTGTTCGCGGCCGGGGAACTACCGCGGCTGCGTGTCGTGTTCGATGACGCCGGCATGGCTTCCGCGGCTATCGGCCGGGGGTCGGTCGACGACCACACCGAGGTCGCAATCCGGGTGCGCGACGGGCTGATCATGGCACGCGCGGACGGACGCGGCGCCGGCCACGCTGTGGCCGACCGCAGCGCCCTCGAAGGCTGCGGGCAGCGTGACAGCGCGAATTTGGGGAGACTCACGGGCGAGGTGGAGACGAGGCGTGCATGATCGACTGGTTGTCCGGTTCCGTCAGTCGGTCCGGCGCCACACCGCCCGGGTCCGGCGACCGCTCCGAGACCCGCGCCGGATGCCCGGCGAGGACCGCCTTCGGGGGCGGAGCTGGCGTGCGCAGCGCCGTCAGCGCTGTGATGACGACGTCGCATAGCTCGGCTTGGACGCCGTCCAAGCGCTGGAGCGGACCGCATGGCCCGCAGTGCCCGCGCGCCGCAGCTTCGACTACGTGTGGCACGGCACCATCGACCTGTTCGCCGCGCTGAACACGGCGACCGGAAAGGTGATCAGCTACCTGCCCGCACAGCACCGGGCCAGGGATTTTTGGGCTCTCCTGCCGTATGTGTGGGTGCCGTGGCCTGGGCCGATATGGGAAACACGCCGCTTCCTGTGATCCTTGAGGTGTCTGAGCTCAAGTTTGATCAAGCAGGAAAACGGCGTGTCCCTCTTCAGCATATGGAAGCGGACCCTGACGGCGGAGAACACCGTGGTCGAGGGCGTCCGGATCGATGAGAACGAACAGTGTGTGGTTGTGTCGGTACGGCCCGATGCCCGCCGTCGGCAGCGGTGCGGCCGGTGCCGACG
>NZ_AUKR01000058.1:0-3828 GCF_000424845.1 Streptomyces sp. TAA040
AGAACCCCAAGCCGTTCATCTGGACGAAGACCGCGGACGACATCCTCGACACCCTCGCCGCATACTGCACACGAATTAACGACTCAGGACACTAGTGAGAAGGTAAATTTTGCTGACCCGTGAAGAGATACGCAGGCTACTGCTGGTCCACGGCCCGGAGCAGGAGGAACTGTTCGCAGAGAGTCGCCAGGCCCGGAACCGGCACTTCGGGGCCACAGTCGTCCTGCGGGGCGTCATTGAACTCACCAACGTCTGTCGGGCGAACTGCGACTATTGCCCCATGCGTCGCGACAACGTTCGCGAGAACGATACCTACTTCCTCACCGCCGACCGAATCGTCGAGTTGGCCGGACTTATTCGTGACAGTGGAATCGACGTTATTTTACTGCAGGGCGGTGAGACCCCCTCGCTGCTACCGATACTCGAAGACGCTATCCCCCGGATCCGTCGGCTGTACAACGATCGGGTCGAAATCCTGCTGAACGTCGGCAACCTCAAGCGCACACAATACGAGCGACTGCGCGCTGGGTGCAACGAGCTACATCCTCAAGCACGAGACCAGCGACCCTGACCTCCACCTCAGCATTCGCCACGAGACGCTGGAGAGCCGCCTGCGGTGCATGCGTGACCTTCAAGAGGTGGGATTCAAGGTTGGCACCGGGTTGATCTCCAGTCTGCCAGGGCAGACCCTGGACAGCATCGTTAACGACATCGAGTTGGCGGGGGAGCTCGGTGTGGACATGTGCAGCGTGAGCCCTTTCATACCCGCCCCGAACACGCCGATGAGCGTGTCACCGATCGGGGACAACGAGTTGGCGCTGAACATTATCGCCTTGCTTCGGCTGCGTTATCCGCACGTATTGATCCCCTCGGTCAGCGCGTTGGAGCGGGTCGGCGGTGGGGGGCAGTCGCGTGGCCTTGACGCCGGTGCGAACGTGATGACGGTGAACTTCTCCGGTGCTGGCGACCGAAAGCGCTACCTGATCTACGGGAAGGATCGTTTCGTGGTGACGCTCGATCATGTGCGTGGCCTCGTACAGGCCTCGGGGCTCGAAGTGCGTGGCTCGGTGTTCATCGAGGAGCACTTGATGAGTGGGGCGGTCCCTCGATGAGTACCGCTGTTTCCGACGTTCGCAGCAGTCGGTTCCTTCGATTTTGGACCGCCCAGACAGCCTCTCAACTCGGCCAACGGTTCGGACTCGTGGCATTGCCTGTCGTCGCGATCGAGACCCTGGACGCCGGAAGCGTGGAGGTCGGGTACCTGACCGCCTCGCTTACCGTCTGCTATCTCCTGATCGGCCTGCCCGCCGGCGCATGGGTCGATCGTTGGTTAAAGCGGCTCACAATGGTCAGGGCCGCGGTGGTGCGCGCAGTCGTGTTGGCGACGATCCCCGTGCTATGGGCTTTCGACCATCTCTCGCTGGCGTGGCTTTACGGCATCGCGATCGTGGTCGGCGTGGCTTCCGTCTTCTTCGACGTGGCTTATCAGTCTTACGTGCCGTTCATCGTTTCCGACGACGCCATCGAATCGGCCAACGCTCGACTGGAGTCCTCGGCCCAGGTCTCCGCGGTCGGTGGGCCGGCCATCGCGGGACTCCTTCTCAAGGTGGTCAGCGCTCCTGTCGTGCTCATCGTCGATGCGCTGGCGTACGTGGTGTGTGCCGGATTCCTTGCCACAGTCAAGGACGCCGAGCCGCCGCGCCCCGAGCAGCAAGGGAAGCGCTCCCGGCTTGCCCAGGACATCCTCGCCGGCGTGCGGTTCGTTGTTGGCAACCCTGTACTGCGGCGGCTGTGCGTCGCGGTGGGGGTGTCGAACTTTTTCGCCACGATCATCATGACGCTGACACCTCTGCTCATTCTCACGACGCTGGGGCTGGGGACTACCGTCATGGGGCTCGTGCTCGGAGTCGGCACGCTGGGAGGGCTGTTGGCCGCAACGCTTCTCTCGAAGGTTCGTGCTCGGCTGAGCCCCGGCGCAGTCATGGCAGTCGGTCTGCTGTCGGCGGGCCTGTCCATGGTGGCCTTCCCGGTTGCCGGTTCCCTTAAGGACGCACCCTTCCTGCTGCCGGTGGCACTGCTCCTCCTCGGCCAGTTCGGTATGACATGGGGCGCGGTGACCTTCAACATCACCCAAGTAAGCGTGCGGCAAAGGGTGTGCCCCAAGGACATGCTGGCCCGGATGAACGCATCCATTCGATTCGTCGTGTGGGGCAGCATGCCGTTGGCATCGATCCTCGGTGGCTGGCTCGGCGCGCATCTGGGGATCGTGGCATGCATGTGGATCGGTGTGGTGGGCGCCTTCCTGACGGCCCTCCCCATCGTGGGGATGGACCGGCTGATCTCCGCCGTAACGCCGACCCCGGTTTCCCAGGTCTGAGGCGCGCCGAGCGCTGGCCGACGCCGTCCTGTCATCCGGCGGCCGGTTCGACGAGGCCGGCTCAGAAGCCACCGTCGCGCGCATAACGCGGTATGCGGAGCAGTGTCGGAAGGCCGGCGTCGGGGATGGCTCCCTGGTCCTGCTCGCCGGTCTCGCGCCAGACACCCTCTTGGTGACCGCAGTCGCCTGCTGGAGCGTGGGCGCCGCTGCGTGGATGACGCCCCGCGAGCCACGGGACATTGAGTCAGTCCACGCGTCGTTCGCGGTCACCCCGGGACCCACCGGAGGAATCGTTGTGCAGCGCTGTGGGGAGGCGGCAGGGCACCTTCCCACAACTCTCGGCCTCCTCCACGAGACGTCCGGCTCCACCGGCCGGCCCAAGCTCGCGAGGCGCAGCGTTAACAGCCTCCTCGCCGAGCACGTCGGCTACCGCGAGGGGATGGGGCTCAACGCCGAGGACACCGTACGAATCCCGGTACCAACGGCACACTCCTTCGGCTCGGGGGTGGCACTGGCTGCGCTGCTGTCCGGCTGCCGAGTTGACCTCCGTCCGTTCACCACAGCCGCAGGCGTAGCTGTGGACCTGGACCGTGGAGACGCCACCAAGCTGGCCGTCACCCCCGCCCTGCTGCGTCTGCTCACGCGGACCAGACGACGGGGCTACAACCGGCCCCGGGCAATCCTGGTCGGCGCCGGTCAGGTCTCGCACGGGCTGGACACCGCGTGCACGACCCGCTTCGGGGTTCCGGTCACGCGGGGATACGGATCGAGTGAAACCGGAGGGATGTTCATTGGCCCGCAAGGACTCGGCCGACCGATCCCCTCCGTCGAGATGGTCAGCCCCGCGCCGGGATCACGCGGCGAACTGGTCGTCCGCACGGCATCCCCCGTCCTCGGCTACGCCCACGAACCAGAGCGCGGGTCGCTCCTCTGGGAGACCGGGGACGTCGTCGAGCGCGATGCTTCAGGCCAGGTGTGGTTCATCGAACGCAAAACGGGTGCGCTACGGGCCAACGGGAAGTTTGTGGACATCGGCCCGCTCCAGGGCGCCCTCGGCGCAGTCGAGGGTGTGGTGGAGGTGGCGTTCGTGGTCGTCCCACGAGCCGGTTGTGCCGAGCTCGAAGACGCCTTTGCTGTGGTGGCCGGGCCGGCAGCCTCACGAGAGACCGTGGAACGGGCGCTGCACGCC
Source organism: Streptomyces sp. TAA040 (assembly GCF_000424845.1). Taxonomy (NCBI): domain Bacteria; kingdom Bacillati; phylum Actinomycetota; class Actinomycetes; order Kitasatosporales; family Streptomycetaceae; genus Streptomyces; species Streptomyces sp. TAA040. The sequence continues at coordinate 3,567 of NZ_AUKR01000058.1, forward strand.
AATGCCCCTCACGGATTCGCCCCCACCTGAGGATCTTCGACGAACTGCCGCGGAACAACCTCGGAAAGCTGGACCGGTCAACGCTCATGGAATGGATCAAACGAGATGGATGACAACGCGTTGCCACTGTCCGGCGTCCACGAGAAGGATACCGACCCGGGTACCAAGCAGGGCTTCGGCGTAGTTCGATGTCGTCCCTTTTGATCAGTTGAGGCCGAGCAGGGTGAGGGGGCGGGTCTGGTCGCGGGCGGTGCGGCGGAGG
>NZ_AUKR01000059.1:0-3827 GCF_000424845.1 Streptomyces sp. TAA040
TCTTTCCAGGGACACCCCGCCACACACCGGTACATGACGTCACGTCACACACGAGACCGACGAACCGGACCGATCCTGTTCGTGCAATGACCCTGTCACGGCCGCAGCGACGAGCGCAGACCTGCGCTCCTTCGCAAGCTCGATGTGTCGCCGCGTTTTCGTAATGAGCGTGTCGATATTCGATGTCTCACGGTCCAGATGCGCGGCGACACGTCGCTGTTCTTGGAGAGCGGGAGCAGGGATTCGGAGCCCACGGATGTCGTCAAGTGCAAGTTGAACCTTGGTACCGCCGACCGCTCCTTGCAGAAGCTGGTCTTGACCTTCAGTTCCGAGCATGAAGTGTCCAACGAATCGCGGATCCAGCCGCGAAAGTTCCAGACGGCACAGCGCTACGTGTTGACTCACGTAGGCATCAACCCATTCCGCCCCAACCACGGCGATAGACCCAATATAGGCGGTAATGGAGAAAAGGAGATCATTCTCTCGCAGCCTAGTCCTCTGCCCCTCGCGCACATGGGGAGGTAGATCTACATGCTGAATTTCTCCGCCCAGATTAAGCGACTGGCGCGGCAAGTTACCAATGCGAACGAAAACGTCACCTTCGTCGGCGTAGTAGTCACCCCACCCTCGCGAACCACTGGTAAGGAACCGAATGTATCTTCTGAGCGGGGTTCGAGAATTGGGAATCGACTGGAACGCGTGACTAATCACGGCCCGTCGTCGCTCCCGCAGCAGCCCAATGAACCGCTCCTGCGCGGCGATTAGGCTAACGATCTCTGCCGTTTCCCGATCCAAGTAATCAGCGATGGCGCGTTGCTCAAGACCAGAAGGGAGCGGGATAGGAATGGCGGCCAGCTTCTCGGCCGTCAGATGCGGCATAGAGACGATGTTGCAGTACCTCCGGATGAACCCCGTGGCACGCAAGGCGATCAGGTAGTACGCAAGAAATCGCCCGTCATTGTCAGGGCTCGACCTGACTCGGTTGATCGAGTTCTGGAATCCCCAGCCGTCGAGGTCTTCACCGACGTACGCAGCACGGCCGAAGCCACCCTGCCCGCCCTCGACCACAACGACGTCGCCCCGCCTAAGACTGAGATCCTTCAGCTCACCAGACGAAAACCACATTTCCTTGACGTCGTCCAGCGAGAGCACACCTTCAGGCTGGACGTTGGCCGCCCTCATGTACGGAGCCAAGAAGTCTTGGCCGGCATCTTTTGTCTGAAGCATCTTGCCTAGGGTGACGCTGCCCTGATGCTTGACCTGCCCGACTGTCCACGGTGACTGGGTGTCTCCCCAGGGAAGAGGGGTGCTCACTTGCCTTCCTCCACCTTGCGCAGCAGACCGAGGATCTCTTGCAGGGACTCGTCGAGGTCGGCGTCAATCTCAGCAAGGGTGCGCGGGGGGACGTACTTGTAGAAGTGAAGGGGGAAGGGAATCTCGTAGCCCACCTTGGTCTTGGTGTGATCGACCCAGGCGTCCCCAAAGTGCGGCTTTACCTCCGCATTGAAGTACGCCTTGATGGTGGCCTCCTTGGCGTCGTGGCTCTTGGGGTGCCCGTTCCAGCCGAAGGGGATGTTCTCGGTATCGCGCAGGGGCGTATCGGGCTCTGGTTTCCCCTTGTTCTTGCCCGACTGGAAGCGGCAGATGTCAGCATTCTCATCACGCTCGCCGAGGGCCTGCCACAGGGCCTTGCGCTGCGTGGAGGTCAGGCGAACACCACGGGAACCGAGGTGCTTGCCCAAGTCGTTGAGAAAGTCCTCACGATTGAGGTACTGGCCCCCGTTAAAGGAGTTCAGGGCGCCGATAAGGCCATCGATGTTGCCAAGGGCCTTGTGCTCCTCAACGAGGACGACGCGCTCGGGAGTTGCCTCGAAGTTCCGGCGCAGGGGTCGCTCGACGGTAATCTGCCAGGAGGCGAAATCGAGATTCTCGAAGATCTTGGAGGTGTCCGAGGACTCCATGTCTGCGTACTGCTGGAGCACGCGCTTACGGGCGGCCTCGTCAATCTCAATGCGCTTGGACCCCAACGACGGACGCATCTTGACGCCCAGGGCGGTGGCGTCGATGAGCTGCACTTTTCCCTTGCGCTCGCGGCGCTTCTTGTTGTCGAAGATCCACAGGTACGTGGGAATTCCGGTGTTGTAAAACATGTCGTTTGGGAGGGCGACGATGGCTTCGATCAGGTCGTTTTCCAGCAACCATCCTCGGATATTGCTGGAGCCGCTACCGGCACCGCCAGAGAACAGCGGAGAACCGTTCAGAACGATACCGGCGCGGGCACCGCCGTCCTGGCCGTCAGGGGGGCTCATCTTGGCGATCGCGTGTTGCACAAACAGCAGGGCACCATCAGAGGTCGGGGGCAGACCAGCTCCGAAGCGACCGCTAAAGCCCCTCTTATGCTCCTTCTCCACGTCCTCCGCGATGTTCTTCCAGTCCACGCCGTAGGGCGGATTGGAGAGGATGTAGTTGAAGCTGTCGTCAGGGAACAGGTCGTTGGTCAGGGTGTTGCCCAGCACGATATTCTGGGGGTTCTGGCCCTTGGCGAGCATGTCAGAGCGGCACATGGCGTATGACTCGGGTCGCAGTTCCTGCCCGTACAGGAGAAGCTCCGCATCCAAGTTCATGCGCTGCAGGTGCTCCTCTGCCACACTGAGCATGCCGCCGGTGCCGACGGTGGGGTCGTAAATGCTGCGGATGGCGTCGCCGGCCAGCGCGTTATCGTCCTCGGCGAACAGCAAATCGACAAGCAAATTGATCGCGTCGCGTGGCGTGTAGTGATCACCGGACTCAGCGTTGGACGACTCGAAGTCCATGTAGATGAGGTGCTCGAACAACTCGCCCATCTTGGAGTTCGGCACAGTCTCGGGAGATAGGTCGAGGTCGCGGAACTGGCGGACAATCGTGGCGAGGATGCCGCCCTTCCTCATCCGCTCGATGTGCTGGGGCAGGTGGAAGTTCGCGAAGACGTCAATGTCCTTGCTGAACCCGCGCACGTATTCCAGCAGGTTGTCGGCCATGTCGTCGCCGGAGTCGTACACCGTGGCCAGGGTGTGCGTCGTCGTGTTGTAGAACTTCACGCCCCCAGTGAAGGACTTGATCATTTTCACACGCAGCGTCTCGTTCGGCTGCTGAGCAACAATCGCGGCGACCTGGGCGCGGTGGGGCGCCATGACGCACTCGAGGCGCCGCAAGATCGTCATGGGCAGGATGACGTCACCCGCCTTGTTGCGGGCATAGACCCCGCGCAGCGTGTCGGCGACGGCCCAGACGTCCTTCTGCAGGTCGACCACTTGAGTTGTCCTTCCTAGCACGGGCGCAAGGCACCCGCTGAGAGACTGACCAGTGACGGTGCTGGTCCGCACACCAAAATGTAAATGGTGCCACTGACAGCACCGGCCCCGTTACAGAAGTTGGGCTGACCCTACTTCGGCGGCACGACGACTGGATGGGACGACAACTGACCGCTACTGCCCCCTGCGCCCCACTCGCTGTCGATCGGGCCGGGGGCAGCGGGCGGAGACCGCTACTCTCTGACTGCTGTGGAGATCCCGGAACCCGCCGGACCGCCGTACATCAAGCCGGACAAAGTGAACCTGGTGCGGCCCGCATGGAGGATCTGCCCGGCCACCCTGTCCCCGCGCGAGCAGTGCGTGGTCTTCAGCAGACCGTCGTGGGGCGCCCGTTTAATCCGGTGGATGGGCATCGCTACAGCGGGTGGTGTCGCCGACCAATGAGCGGTGTGCATCGTGAAGTTGCAGGTCATGGGGCTGGTGTGCGCGGGCTTCGGGGTGCTCGTGCTGGTCGGGGGCGGATGACTCCCGTCTAGA
>NZ_AUKR01000060.1:0-2880 GCF_000424845.1 Streptomyces sp. TAA040
CGGCAACACACCCCGCGCCATGACCGGCCCGCGCAACACCGCCATCACCCTGCTCCGCCTGGACGAACACCACAACATCGCCGCCGCCCCACGACCAGGGGCCTGCCGATCAATAACTCCTAGGTCTTGGTGAGGATTACGGGGGTGTGAGGTCGTGCCCGGAGATCTCGGCGAGTTGTTGTGCCGTGGTCACGGTGAGGGCGCCGACCGGGGCCGTGTACCCGAGCGCGGTGAGCACGGGTGTGGCCTCCCGGAGGGTCGCGCCGATCCGGCTCTTGGCCAGGCCGGTTGCCTCGGCGAGTGGCGTCTGGGCCATGGACCAGCGCTTCGTGAGGAGGAAGACGACAAGCTGGTCGGAGACGGAGAGTCGTCTGCCGCCGGCACCGGGGCCGCCGTCGGGGCGTTTGCCGGGCAGGAGGATCGGCGGGTGCTCGGCACACCAGGCCCGGTAACGGGCGGCGAGATCGTCGAAGACGGCGGGTTCGAGTCCGGTGATGCTGGGGTGCCGCAGCCACATGGGGAGCTTGTCGCCGGTGGGAAAGCGTCCGAACGCAGGGCTGGGCGGGGGCGGTTCGGGAGCGATCGGTTCGGGGCGCAAGGTGTAGTTCCACGTGCCGTGCCACTCGTGCGGCGTCAGGGGCAGGCGTTGCATGACGGTGTCGGGGACGGTGACGCCGGTGGGGTAGGCGCCCGGGTCGAGCTCGGCGTGGACGGGCAGTCCGCTGCGTGTCGTGGTCGCTCCGATGGTGCTGACGACGACTTCGTGGCTGGTCAGGGGCCTACCACGCCAGTTGATGCTGATCTGTGAGAACAGCCGGTGCTCTATTTTGTTCCATTTCGATGTTCCCGGTGGAAAGTGACAGACAGTCACTTCAAGGCCCGTCTCGTGGGCAAAATCGGCGAGTTCCCTCTTCCAGGCGCGCACGCGGTAGCCGTTGGAGCCTTTGGCGTCGGCGGTGACCAGCAGGCGGGAGGCGTGCGGGTAGCGGCGGCGTCCCTCACCGTTCCACCAGCGGCGCAAAGTGGCCACCGCGAAGGCAGAGGTGTCCCCGTCGCAGCCCACCGACACCCAGCCTGCGTCCGCGCCGATGTCGTAGATTCCGTACGGCACCGCCTTCTGGGCACCCTTCTCGGGGAAATCGTGCGCGCGGACCTGCACCGGCTGTCCGGCGCGGTGCCACTCGCGTCCGATCACCGCGTAGTTACCCAGCGTCTCCTTCTTCTTGGCATCCACGCTGATGACCGGCTGCCCGTCGGCGAGGTACGCCGTGACCTGGTCGTTGATGTAGCGGAACTGGGCGTCACTCCGGGTCGCCGCGCTGGTCCGGCTCGACCAGCGCCAGCAACGCGGGCATCAGACCCGGATCGGCCTCCCGCAAGGGCTTCCGACCCGCGCCCGGTGCCCGGACCCGGCCGGCGGGCTCCTCCGCGTGCTCCAGCTCCCGCTTGCCGCGCGACACCGTGGACTCCGCTACCCCGGCCGCTCCGGCCACCATACGGATCCCGCCATGGCCCAGAACCCGGGCCGCGGCGCCCAGCGCCAGTCGCCGCTGGCGCTCATCGAGATGCGGCAGCAACAACCCGAACGCATCCACCAACTCTGCATTCGTCCCCTCCGACACCCCCGCATCCTACGACCCAACAGCCCATGAAAACCGATAAGTTATTGATCGGCAGGCCCCTGGCCCCCAGTACCGAGCCGGCGTCGACGTGGTCCACGTCGACGCCGTACAGCGGGCCTTGCCAGTACTTGCAAGCGCCGTGCCCTTTCACATCCGACTCGGTGGTCGAGATGAAGTTCCCCCTTACGGAGCGGCGAGTCCTTCAGTCGAGAGAAGACGCCGGTTCACACCCCGGTGCACGCCGGAATGGCGCCGTTGTGGTCCCTCGGGGTGGTGAAGTGTGCGAAGGCCCAGCCGAACTCGGGCGCGTCCGCGGTGCTGTCCAGCTCGGGGTCGCCCTTGCGCCATTCCTTGGTAGTGGGCCACTTGACCTTGAGCCACGTGTCCGGAACCTCGGGATACCCGGCGTGGTAGCCCGTGTTCTCTGCCTGGCAGACCGCGTACAGAACGCGAGTGCCGAGGTTGTGGCCAATCCGAACGCACCCCGACTCAACTGGGCAACTCCTGATGAACAGACCCTGGTCTTCGCCCTCGACGCGTGTATTGAAGACCACGTACGGCCACGGTCCCTGGCCTGTTGGGGGATTCGAGTTGGAGAACGAGCGATCGGGCACAGGAGACGACGGCTGCGGACACGTCACGCTACTGTCGCCATCTCCCACGCCTCCGACCGTGACTCCGCAACCTCCCTCCCCTGAGCCGTCGTTGCCCGATCCGATCTGAGTGGTGTTGTCCGAGTTCGACTTGCTCCCACCCTTCAGAAGCCCGAAGCCACCGGTGATGAACGCGGCAATGATCACCGCCCCCGCCCCGATGCAGGCGACCCATATCTGAACTCGACGTGCTGTCGGACTAGGCATCCGCTCTGTCCCTCCGTACTGGTGGTGCAGGGCCTGGTGTCGGCGTCCCCCTACGGTTGCCTCGTTTTCATGATCTAAGGGCACAACAGGCGACTCAGGTACCAAACCGTAACGAAGGAATATGCCAGCACCAACGCCGTTGCGTCAGCGCCGTGAGCGGCTGCTGAGGCCGTGCTCGAAGAATCCGATGTCGGCGCGGACGGTGTAGTTCTGTGCTTGCTGGGGGTGCTGTCCGGCGTTGGGTCCGTACTTGCTTGTGGGGTTCTTGCGGGTGCGGGCCTTGACGCAATGCCACTGACGTTGAGTTGATCTTGCTGGAGTTGTGTGGGTGGGCAGGTTGGCGAGGCGGACCGTGGGCGGCTGCCGATGCCGTCTGCCATGGTCCTCGGGCCGCTTGA
>NZ_AUKR01000061.1:0-2749 GCF_000424845.1 Streptomyces sp. TAA040
CGGCTCTTCGGCTACCGTCGCCTCACCGTACGGTACGAACGAAAAGGCAGCCGCTTCCTCGCCTTCCTCGGCCTCGCCGCAGCCCTGACCTGCTAAAAAAGACTCGCGAAACTCGCCACATGAGACATCCTCTTAGTGGTCGGCCCCGGAACTGGGAGTGACGCGGGCTCCGGGCCCGCACCGGTCGACCGGAACGGACGGCTGACCCGCACGGAGTACGCACGGCTCTCCCGCTGCCCCGCCCGTTCCCCGTATCCGCGTCGTGTCGCGGCCTGCGCTATCTGGCTGCTATGCGGCTTGGGGAAGATCGACGTCGCAGGTCCGTGGCGGTACACGCCGGGAATGACGAAGGCGTCCCGGCCGGCGCGCGCCCCGTAGGAGCGGGCGCCCCGGCACGGTCCGGTGACTGATGGTCCTACTCGCCGTGAAGGAGCCCGAAGACACGATGGCGCACCCCGACAGTACGGAAGCACCGCTGCTGTGGACACTTGCCGGCAGTGGCAGGGAGTCGCTGGCGGCCGGCGCGCGCGGCCTGCACGCGTACCTGGCCGGTCGTGACGACTGGAGCCCCCAGGACATCGCGTTCACCCTCGCGCGCACCGCTTCCGAGGGGAACCGGCGGGCGGCACTGGTGGCGGACGGCCGTGACGGACTCCTGCGGCGGCTGGACGCGCTCGCCGATGGCAGGAGCATGCCCGGCCTGGTGGAGGGAACCGCCGGGGCCGCCCGCGGGGTCGCCTTCGTGTTTCCCGGGCAGGGCGCGCAATGGCCCCGGATGGCGGTGGACCTGCTGGACACGTCCACGGTGTTCCGCGACCGGATGGACGCGTGCGCGCAGGCCCTGGAACCGTTCGTCGACTGGTCTCCGATCGACGTGCTCCGCGACCCGGACGCGCCGGGTGCACCTGCCGCGGACCGGGCCGACGTGGTGCAGCCCCTGCTGTTCGCCGTGACGGTGTCGCTCGCCGCGCTGTGGCGCTTCCACGGCGTGGAACCGGCCGCCGTGCTGGGGCACAGCGTCGGCGAGGTCACCGCCGCCGCGGTCTCCGGCGCCCTGTCCCTGGAGGACTCCGCGCGGGTGGTGGCCCTGTGGAGCCAGGCACAGGCGACCCTGGCCGGGCAGGGCGACATGGTCGCCGTCATGGCCCCGGCCGGCGAGGTCGAGCCGCGGCTGTGCCGCTGGGACGGTCGCCTCGTCGTCGCCGCGCACAACGGCCCGCAGTCCGTCATCGTCTCCGGTGACCGCGACGCCGCGACCGAACTCCTCGCCGACCTCGCCTCGGACGCGGTGCACGCACGGCGGATCGCGGTCGGCCTGGCCGCCCATTCCCCCCACATCGACGCGATCATTCCCCGGATGCGCGCCGACCTCGCACCGATCCGGCCCCGCACACCGCACCTGCCCTACTACTCCGGACTGACCGGCGGACGACTGGACGTCCCGGTACTGGACGCCGACTACTGGTGCCGCAACCTGCGAAACACGGTCAGGTTCCACCAGGCGGCCAGGGCCCTGCTGCGGGACAGGCACGGCGTCCTGCTGGAGGTCAGCCCGCACACCGTGCTGACCTCAGCCCTCACGGAGTGCGCGGAGGAACACGGCGCGCAGGCCGCCGTCCTCGGGACGCTGCGCCGGGACCAGGGCGGGCCGGGCCGCTTTCTGACCTCGCTCGGTGACCTGTACGTGCGCGGTGTCACCCCGGACCGGGAAGCGCTGTCCGCCGATCGGGGCGCCTCGGTACGGGAACTGCCGGCGGCTGCCCTGGCGGCGCTCGTGGAGCCCGGCCCCGCGGACACGGACGGGCCGGACGGCGAAGGCGGCGCGGGCGACCGGGACGCGGGCGCCGCGTTCCGCGCGGAGCTGGCCGGCATGGACGAACCGGAGCGGCGCGCGGCGCTGGCCCGGCTGGTGGGCGAGGAGATCGCCGTACTGACCGGGCGGTTCGATCCGGTCCCCGGCGACCTGGCCTTCCTCGACCTGGGACTCGACTCCGTCACAGCGGTGGAGCTGCGCAACCGGCTGAGCGTGGCGACGGCGCTGCGCATCCCGGCGACGGTGGTCTTCGACTGCCCGACCACGGCGGCCCTGACCGCGTACCTCTGCGCCGAAATCAGCGGCGACCGGTCCGACCGGTCCGACCGGGATACGGACGAGCCGGTGCGGCGGGCCGCGGACGACGACCCCGTGGTGATCGTCGGCATGGGCTGCCGCTACCCCGGCGGTGTCGGCAACCCCGACGAACTCTGGGAGCTGCTGTCTGCTGGTGCCGACGCCGTCTCCGCGCTGCCCGGCGACCGCGGCTGGGACACCACCGGCCGGTACGACCCCGCACCGGGGACGCCGGGCCGGTACTACCAGCGCGAGGCGGGCTCGCTCGCCGGCGTAGCCGACTTCGACGCGGAGTTCTTCGGCATCTCGCCGCGCGAGGCCCTGGCGATGGACCCGCAGCAGCGGCTGCTGCTGGAGACGACCTGGGAAGTACTGGAGCGGGCCGGGATCGCCCCGGCCACCCTGCGCCGGACCCGGACGGGCGTCTACGTCGGGGCGATGACCATGGACTACGGGCCCCCTCTCGAACAGGGCGCCGACGAGGGCGGCCACCTGCTGACCGGCAACACCGGCAGCGTCGCGTCGGGCCGCATAGCCTACGCCCTCGGGCTGGAAGGCCCCGCGGTCACCGTGGACACGGCGTGCTCGTCCTCGCTGGTGGCCCTGCACCTCGCGGCCCAATCGCTGCGGTCGGGCGAG
>NZ_AUKR01000062.1:0-2163 GCF_000424845.1 Streptomyces sp. TAA040
CCGTTTCGTACCTTCGTACGTCGAAACGTAGCCGGGATACGGCGTGTTCTGCGCATCAGCCCAGGTCAGCGACCCACGGAAGCGACCGGAGAGCCGGAAGTCATCGGTGACCCTGACCGACGGGACAGGCACGGCACACACCCTGACCAGCGGTGACGTAGACATGGGCGGGGTGCAGAGCGTGCTGGCGATGGCGGGCGTGGTGTCCGCGTTCGTCACGGTGTTCGTCGTCGCCGGCACCTGCGCGTTCGAAATCGCCCTGCGGCGCCGCGACATGGGGTTGCTGCGCCTGACCGGCGCGGGCGGGGGCAGGTGCGCCGGATGGTGCTCGGCGAGTCGCTGGCGGTGGCGGTGCCGGCCGTCCTCACCGGGTGCGCGGTCGCCGCCGTGGCCGCTCCCGTCGCCGTGAGGGCGCTGAACGGCACTGGCCTGGCACCAGTCGATTTGCGCCCGGGACCGTTGCTCGGGCCGCTCCTGTTCGCTGCGGGCAGCGGACTGTCCATGGCTGTCCTGGGCACGCTGGCCGCATCTCGCCGCGCCGCCCGGGTGCACCCGTCGGAGGCGCTGCGCGAGGCGGACCTGGACGCCAGGACCATGACGGCAGGGCGCTGGGTGACGGGCTTGCTGACGCTGGGGACCGGTGTGGTGATGGTGGCGCTGGCACCCGGCGCCGGGGCCGAGGCGGCGACTCCGCTGGCGCTGTTTGGCACGATGGCGCTGGCCGTGGCCACCACGCTGCTGGGTCCGGTGTGTCTCCCCCCACTTCTGCGGCTGCTGGCGCTGCCCTTGCGCTGGGCCGATCCGGTGGCCGGGCGGCTGGCCGCGGAGTCGGTGCGCACGTCGCGGCGGCGCACGGCGTCCCTGGTGGGGCCGGTGCTGGCGATCCTTGCCGTCGTCGGCGCGTTCACGACGGTGCTGTCCACCACCGGAGCGGCGACCGAGGCGGACGACCGGGCACGCACGGTCGCGCAACTCGTTGTGGAACCCGCTCGGGGGGACACCCTGAGCGCGGACGTCTTGAAGGCGCTGCGGGCCGACCCGAGGGTGGCGGCCGTTTCGACGCCCGCCGAGCTGGATGTGGCCGTGGCCGGACAACACTCGGTGTGGAAGGAACAGGCGGCGGTCGCGGACCCGGCAACCATGGCCCGTACGCACCGGATCTCCGTGGTGGACGGATCGCTCGCCCAGCTGCGGCCGGGCGCAGTCGCCGTTTCACGGGAGTTCGCCGACTGGTACGGGCACCGCGCGGGATCGAAGGTGACCTACGGGGTCTTCGGCGGCCGGCCGGTCGAGGCCCGGGTCGCGACGGTACTGGAAGGGGGGTCGGTCGTGCCGTCGGTGCTCCTGCCGAGCGGTGCGGCGGGCACGGCAGCGGCTCCGTCGCGCGCTTCCGTGCTAATCGACGGGAAGGCCGTCGACTCGCCGGGGACGGTGGCCGCCGAACTGACCGCGCAGGTAGGCGCCGAACGAGTGCGGGTGGTGCCGTCCGCCGAGTGGTTCAGCGAGAAGGCGACCGACCAGGACCGGCTCAACAAGCTGGTACTAGGCGTGCTGACGATGCCCTCGTCGCTGTACGCGCTGATCGCCGTGGCGGGCACGCTGGTCATGTCGTACAGCAGGCGCGGAGGCGAGATCGCGGGCATGCGGATGCTCGGCGTCAGCGTGACGCAGGTGCGCCGCATGGCGCTGTGGGAGGCGCTGTCCACCTCCGTTCTGGGCGTACTGGTCGCGGCTGGCGTGGTCGCCGTGGGAGCACGGGCCTACCAGGGAGCACTGGAGGTGTTCGGCGGTGAAGCCCCTCTGAGCGTGGAATGGGGGATGCTGGCGACACTCACGGCGGCGTGCGTCCTGGTGAGCGTGGTGGTGAGTCTGACGGCAACAGGAGGTTTGCTGCGGCAAGCCGGCGTGAAGATGGTCGCTTCCCGTCAGTAGCGGTGTCGGACCGCGGCCACTGGGTGTTCGGCGTAGCGTCGCCGACCGTGCCCCCCTATGCTGATGCCCCCCACACAACTTCCATTGCTTCACCCCTGGGCGGCTGCGTGCCCGGCGGCTGGTCGGCACGATCCTCGTGTCCTGAGTCGTTAATTCGTGTGCAGTATGCGGCGAGGGTGTCGAGGATGTCGTCCGCGGTCTTCGTCCAGATGAACGGCTTGGGGTTCTTGT
>NZ_AUKR01000063.1:0-1699 GCF_000424845.1 Streptomyces sp. TAA040
GCACCCTCGCCGCGCCAGTGCGCAGCACCCTCGCCGCGCCAGTGCGCGACGAAGTCGGCGAACAGGAGGCTCACTCCGTGCCACACACCAACCAGCGACGAGAACGAGGCCGCGAAGAAGCCGACGAGGAAGAGCTTGGCGGTCAGGGGGTCGAAGCGGCGCTCCAGCTCGCCGCCCACGTCGAGCAGGCCGCGGTTCCCCTCGGCGAGGGTGATGTTCGCGGCGTGCAGCAGCTCGGCACCGACGATGATCATTGCGATGGTGAACACGCCGGTGGCGATGTACGCGGTGGCGTTGTCGAGCCGCATCATCCGCATCCACCCCGGCGTCCACCACCCCTTGGCGTTGACCCAGTAGCCGTACGCGGCCATGGTGATCGTCCCTCCGACCCCGCCGATCACGCCCAGGGTGTAGAGCAGCGAGCCGTCCGGGATGCTCGGCACCAGACCGGCCAGGGCCTCGCCGACGTTCGGCCCCACTCGTACCGCCAGTACCACCACGATCAGGAACATCAGCCCGACCAGCAGCGTCAGCGTACGCTCGACGACGGCGTAGCGGTTGAACCAGACGAAGGCCAGGCCGAGCAGACCGGTCGCCACGGCCCAGACCTTGAGGTCCACCAAACCCGGGAACAGCGCCGTCAGCGGCAGCGCGCTCGCCGACATCGCAGTGGCACCGTAGACGAAGCCCCACAGGACGCTGTAGACGCCGAAGTAGTGGAGCGTCCAGGTGCCGATCGAGCGCCACCCCTCGAACAGGGTCCGCCCGGAGGCCAGGTGCCAGCGCGCCGCGCCCTCGGCGAAGGCGATGCGGATGACGCAGCCGATGACGACCGCCCACAGCAGGCTGTAGCCGAACCTGCTGCCTGCCACCAGGGTGGCCACCAGGTCACCGGCCCCGATCCCGGTGGCGGCGACCACCAGCCCCGGGCCGACGGACCTCCACCGCACCGGACGGTCCGGGTCCGGCAGCACCGGACCGTGTTCCTGGCCGCTCTGGGACATCCCGGAACCTCCGCACTCGTCGCCGTTGACCGTGTGGTTCGTGCGCCGCATTCCATCCCGTGATCCACGGCGGCACAAGAGGGCCGTCGCACCGCGGCCCGGCAGGCGCTCGCAGCAGCGAGCGGATTCGGGGGCGACGGAGCGCGGTTCCGGTCCGGGCGCCACGGTGCCGGGTACGGCGCGCCGGCCGGGCGGAGCGAAGCGATGCGGGTCTTGACAAGCCGCAGTGGTCTGGACCACCTTGTAGCGCAGCGCAGGGCCCCGCGCACCCCCACCTCTCCTCTCCCCCACCTCAGGAGGAAGCCGTGGCACGCGCTCACGCACGTTCCGCACACCCCGTGCGGTCCCGGCTGCTCGCCGCAGCCGCGACCGCTGCTCTCGTCGCCGGCGGCACCCAGGCCGTCGCCACCGCCCAGGCGGACGAGACCGCCCCGCAGGAGGGCCCGAGCCCCTCGGGCGCCGCCGCCGTGCCGGCACACGCCGTGACGGGGTACTGGCAGAACTTCGACAACGGCGCCACCGTCCAGAAGCTGGCTGACGTACAGGACGCCTACGACATCATCGCGGTCTCCTTCGCCGACGCCGCCACCACGGCGGGCAAGGTCGAGTTCAACCTCGACCCGGCGGTCGGCTACAACTCCGAGGCGGAGTTCAAGGCGGACATCGCCGGCAAGCAGGCCGACGGCAAGTCCGTG
>NZ_AUKR01000064.1:0-1617 GCF_000424845.1 Streptomyces sp. TAA040
GGCGTCCTTGGCCGTCGCGGTGAGGTCACCGATCTTGGTCTTCTGCTCCATCTTCTCCGCGAGCGCGTCGAGCTGGCACAAGGCGTATGCCTGAGAGGGCGGTATGTGACGTAGTGCCGCGTTTGTCGTCGCTGGAACGTGTGGCGCAGGCGTATCGGGGCTGATCGGGGAGTCGTGTCGTGCTGGAGTGTTTCTCGTGAGCGACCGCCAGCCCTACAAGAGCGACTTGTCCGACGAGCGGTGGGCCCTGATCGAGCCCGTCATCGCTTCCTGGAAGGCCCGGCATCCCTCCGTCAGCGGCCACCGGGGCGCCTACGAGATGCGGGAGATCGTCAACGCTCTGCTCTACCAGTCCCGTACCGGCTGCCAGTGGGACTACCTCCCCCACGACCTGCCCCCGGTCGGCGCGGTGAAGTACTACTTCTACAAGTGGCGCGACGACGGTACCGACCAGACCCTTCACGATCTGCTGCGCTGGCAGGTCCGCGAGAGCCGTGGGCGCAAGGCCGACCCGAGCCTGGTGGTGCTCGACACGCAGAGCCTGCACGCGGCGGCCGGGGTACCTGCCGCCACCACCGGACGGGACGCGGCAAAAAAAGTCCCGGGCCGCAAGCGCGACCTGGCAGTTGATGTTCTCGGTCTGGTGATCGCGGTGGTGGTGCTGGCCGCGTCCGCGCACGACAACGCCGCCGGCATCGCCTTGCTGGACAAGGTCGCCGCCGACACCGACACGGTGCAGAAGGCCCTGGTCGACCAGGGCTTCAAGACCACCGTCGTCGACCACGGGCAGAAGGTGGGCATCGACGTCGAGGTCGTCGAGCGCAACCCGACGACCAGCGGTTTCGTCCCTCAGCCCAAGAGGTGGGTGGTGGAGCAGGTGAACGGGATCATGATGCTGCACCGCAGGCTGGTCCGCGACTACGAGCACCGGCCCGCCTCGGCCGAGTCGAGGGTGTACTGGGCCATAAGCGACCGTATGTCCAGGATACTCACCGCGACCTCCACCCCCACCTGGCGCGGCGCGTGAGCGACAGCGAGCTGACCCTGGGAGCGGTGCTGGCACGCCTGGAGGAGCAGGAGCGCGAGATCGCCGTCCAAGCTGAGACCACGCGAGAACGCATCGCGGAACTCACCGCGCAGCTGGAGGAGTTCGGCCGGGTCGCCGAGAAGGTGCGTATCACCCGCAAGACGCTGCTGGCGCTGCCCGAGCCCGCCTCGCCGGCATCGCCGCCCGTGAAGCTGCCTGACCATCCGGCCTACCAGCAGATCATGGCGGTGTTCGCCGCGGCCGACGCCCCGCTGCGGGCGCGGGCGGTCTGCGAGGCGATGGACCAGGAGATCGCACCCAACAACGTCAACAACGTCCGGCTCAAGCTCAAACGGCTGGCCGAACGCGGCATCCTGATCGAGCCCGAGCAGGGCTTGTTCACCAAGCCGCAGACGTAACCGCTTGGTCAGCCACGACCAGCCCGACAGCCCCACCCGAAAGCCCGAAACGGGCATCACGTCACGTACTGCCCTCTGAAGACGACCGCACCGATCCAGAGCAAGCTCGCCGGGCACGGGGTGAAGCCCGCCGAGCACTACCCCGACTCCGGCCACCCCTCGGCCGACCTG
>NZ_AUKR01000065.1:0-1576 GCF_000424845.1 Streptomyces sp. TAA040
ATGTCGGCGGGTACGTCCCGGCTGTTTACCAACTCCCGCAACGCGGCGGCCTGTTCCACGGAGAGCTCCATACCAAGAGACCCTGCCACACAAGATCAAGTAATGCTGACAGAATCACGAGACACTAGTTGCTTGGCGGCCTGAACCGTGCGCTTCTTTCGGATCGACGGATATGAAATTGCCCAGCCCGGGATCGTACTCCCGTGCCCCGATATGGACGAAACCGGTCCGTCCGTCGATCGTGCCGCCGACAGTGGGCGCTCCAACATCACGGCGGGGTTTCCGCAGCAGGGCGCCGATCCGTTCCCGGGCCTGAACCATCAGGTCGGTGAACGTCGAGGAGGGGCCCGCTGCTGGTAGCGCGCCGCCAGTTCAGGGCTGATGCCGCGAGCGGGACGGAACGCGCCTTCGCCATTTCGCCGCCACCCCGCTCCCGGAGCAAGGCGTCGAACTCGCCGTGATCAAGAAACTCCCGGCCACGCCCACATCGGCGTCACCGCCGGCGTCTACGCCCACGTACTCCTCCGCCTCCAGCGCCAGGCCATCGACACCCTCGGCAGAATCCTTAGCCCGACCGACACCCCGGATGACGCGCCCACCTCAGCCGTCGTCCGCTGACGTTGCCGTCAGCGTTGCCGTCAAAATGCCTCTGGGGCCCACCGCATGGCAGTGGGCCCCAGAGGCATTTTGACTCAGAATGAAAGCCGCGAACTTTACGACTCCAAGCACTCTGAGTAGCGAATCACGAACCCATCATGAATCGATCCGCGCTTCAATCCATGCACTCTCAAACTCTTCCGGATCGATCACTTCAGCGCTGAATTCTTCCTGACTGGAGATTTCTTCGAGTGACGGAAATGGGATCTCCGAGAGTCCTACGTTCGCAGTTTCGTGATTTTCATCGGCCCACTCGGACCGACCATCGCGATAGAACTGCACCTTCCGAGTCTCGTAACCATCGTCACCGAGCTCGCTGAGATACAGCACGGGATCGTCGGCGAAGTCGTGTTCCCACGCAACCTTGACGTATCTCACCTCTAGTTCCTCCCAGAACTTCGGATGCGGCCGATGAGATCAAGCGGCCCACTGTTTGGGATTACAAACACGCCGGGTCTCCCTTCAACCACGTTCAGCCCACTGACGTCGATTTCAAGATAGTGCGTGAATTTACGCCCAGCCCACGGAACTCGCAAAAAGGCCGCCGAGAGCTGTCCCAGCGTCTTCGTCCCGGGCTTGATGTCCGTCAGGTACTGACCGTCTCCGTAACGAGCATCCTTCGGGTTGTTCGCCTTCAGGGAGGGCCTCATCTCGCCACTCGCCGTGATTCCGTCATGCCCAGCTTCATTCGTGTAGTGGTAGAGGCTTTGTGGCCCCTCCGAAGCAGCCTCCGGACCGTCACCACAATTGTGAACGAGGACCGGCGTAGCCCCCGCCAGCACATAGTACGTGTGGAGGGAGGTGATGGTGAGGTTGTGGACGGTGGCTTGCTGCGTCCAGCGCTTGACGCCGTCGATCTGGACGTACGTCCCCGCACTGGTCTGCAACCACTGGCCGGCCTTGAGGTCGGTCGCGTCCA
>NZ_AUKR01000066.1:0-1541 GCF_000424845.1 Streptomyces sp. TAA040
GCATCAGCTTCACCGTCACGCTCACCGCTGCCGTCGATACCGTCACCGCCGCCCGCGGGATCTTCCCCGGGACAGTCGCCGACCTGGTCGGCGCGGTCGGCCGGGCCGCCCTGGACGACCTCCTACCCGCCCACCGCCGTCGACGCGTCAAGGCCCGCACCCGCAAGAACCCCACAAGCAAGTACGGACCCAACGCCGGACAGCACCCCCAGCAAACACAGAACTACACCGTCCGCGCCGACATCGGATTCTTCGAGCACGGCCTCAGCAGCCGCTCACGGCGCTAACACAACGGTGTTGGTCCGCAGGTCGCTGCCTGATCTTGTGGCGGCTGTCCAGGATAGGCAACTACTCAGACAAGAGTGTGGCTGCCATGACAGAGATCAGTCGGATTGTGCAGTCTCGCGCTGACGGAGCAGGTCGTATCCCACGAACTCGAACAGCCGGGTGCCGGTGCGAAGGGGTCGAGGCGTGCCGGTGAACCGGTGCACACCGACCCCGAAGCCAGCACCCGGCTCCGACAGCCACTTCAGTTCGAAACCCTGCTCACAGAACCAATCGCAGATCATGGGCACTCGGTCGGGGGCGGCACGGTTGCGGGTCCAGATGACGGTGCCACCGGTCTTGCACAACTGACCGCAAGCGCCGATGGTGTGCTCGATGTCGCTGTCGGTGATGTTCCCGAAGACACCGCAGATCAGAACGAGGTCCGCGGGGGTCATGTCCCGGTACTGGTCGATGAGGGAGGCGTCGCCCGTCACCACCTCGACCTGGTCCAGCTTTGCCAGGCGGGCCGTCTCCGAAGCCGTGGCGGTGGTACGGGCGTCCAACTCGACAAGCCTCGTCCGCACCTCGTGGCGGCGCGGATGATCGGACAAGACGGGGAGAAAGTCACGACCGTCCCCGGCGCACAGGCTGATCACCTTAAGCGGCCCGGCGGGCGCATCGTCCAGGGCAGCCCGGGTCTGCGATTGCACGGCCCGCAGCCTCCGTGCCATCCAGGAGTCCGCTACATCGTACTTGTCATGCCAGCCATTCCAGTCCATTGCCGCACCCTACGGCCGACCACGAGCCGCAGACGATCCGATTTCGATCACCGCAGGGCAACCGCTGCAGTGACCGCGAAGAATCACAGCCCGTCAGGTCGCGGCGGTCACGTCCGCCGTCATCGGGACAACCGTCGAGCGGCCACCGGTCTTGACGATTACTCCGAGCGCGAATGCCTCACCCAGCCGGGCGACCACTGCTGACCGTGCCCGTTCACCAGATCCCTGAATCGCTCGGCGGCCTTCTCCTCACTGCAGACCTCCGATTCCTGCTTGGCGCTCCGCGCGCCGCCAGCCGTCCACAGCACGGGTCTTGATTGATGCCATGGGGAGGACCCCGTACGACAGGGCGGTATTGACACGGTGTTGACGTTATCGACACAGAGAGGGTCCCTGACCCGCGTTTCCGCAGGTCAGGGACCCTCTGATCATGTGGAGCCTAGTGTCCTGAGTCGGTAGTCCGCGTGCGGTTGTAGGGTAGGGTAATGCCTGGTC
>NZ_AUKR01000067.1:0-1370 GCF_000424845.1 Streptomyces sp. TAA040
TCACCCAGTCCCGCAGGGCCTCGGGAGTGTCGGTGCCGGACTTCAGGGCGAGGCGCAGTCCCTCGACGGGGTGGGCCTTGGCGACGAACTCCAGCTGGGCCTGTTGGTAGGCGGTGAGGTCCTCGGGGTTCTTCCAGAGCGCGAAGCGGGCCTTCTTCAGAGACTTCGATCCCGGGGTGGTGCGGCCCTTGCCCTTGCGTTCGGTGTTCCAGACCTCACGGCGTACGACGTCCAGGGCGTCGGTGGCCCACTTGACCGTGTGGAAGGGGTCCATCACGCGCACCGCCTGCGGACAGTGCACGGCCACGGGGCCGGCGACCCAGTCCGCCGCGTCGGCCGAAACGTGTGTGATCTTCGCGCAGCGTTCCGGGCCGAGCAGGGTGAAGAACCTGTTCAGGGTCGCCTTGTCCCGGCCGGGTTCGGCCCACAGCAGACGCCCCGAATCATGATCGACGACGACGGTGAGGTACTTGTGGCGCTTCTTGTAGCTGATCTCGTCGATCCCGATCCGCCGCAGCCCGGCCAGCCGGTCGGTCTGTGCCTCGGTGTCCGCCAGACCCGGGCGACCACGGCACCGACCGTGCGCCATCCGATCCGCATCAGCTGGGTGACGGCCGTCGTGGAACAGCAGGTGGCCAACCAGGCGACCTGCGCGTCGAAGGCGTGGGTGTGCCCGGCGCCATGCCGGGCCCAGGGCACCGCCGCCACCGTCACCCCGTGCTCGGGACAGGAGATCCGGGGTGCGTCGGCCTCGATGAACGCGGTGAGCACGCCGATGTCCAGAGCCCGCCAGCGGCGGCGGCCCTCGCCGGCGTCGTACTTCGCCGCCCTGCGGCCACAGATCCCGCACCGCTGCCGACGCCCCTTGACCGGACGGGCATGGGCGACGATCACCACCCGGCCGTCTGCGTCCTCACCGGAGTCTTTCTCTTCGGCCTCGACCTGCTCGATCACCGTCTTTTCGACATCGCGCAACCGGACCCATATCCTCGTGTTCTGCACGCCGCATCCTGGTTCTTCCGTTTCGTTCCTTAAGCAGTCGAAACGTACCCCGGATGCGGCGTGTTCCGCATATACCCCCAGGTCAACGACCCACGGAAGCGACAGGGGAGCCTGTTTTTCAGCACCTGGGAGATCAGCGGATGCGAGAGCACAGCATGGAACCGGCGTCCCTCATACGTGACTTCGTGAACGGGCGCCGCGGAGTGCATCCGCCGCCACAGGTCTTCCGGGTTCCCCTGCTGGTAGAGCTCCGGATCGCAGAGTTCGTTGGCGTAGTGTCTCGTGATTCTGTTCATGTCAGTTCGAGTTGTTATTGACGAGTTTCTTCACGTTGGTCGCGACGAGTCTGACCTTCGCGAGGACCTCGC
>NZ_AUKR01000069.1:0-1304 GCF_000424845.1 Streptomyces sp. TAA040
CGGTCCAGGGCCCGCAGCGCGGCGGTGGGACGGGTCTTGGCCAGGGCGAAGACGGCCCGCAGGGCTTCCTTGAGGAGGTAGGCGCGGTGGAGGCGGGGGTCGGTGGCCGCGATCCAGGGTGAGCTTGGCGGCCTGCCGGTCGGTGAGGTCGTCGGCGTTTCTCCACAGTGCGAACCGGGAGTCCTTCAGCGCCCGTGCGCGCTCGCGGCCGTCGCTGTCGGCGGCCTGGTGGCGGGCCCGGTTCCACGAGGCACGGCGTTCGGTATCCAGGGCGTCGGTGGCCCAGGCCACCACGTGAAAGGGATCCATGACGCGGAGGGCGGCCGGGGCCCGTTCGGCCGGTGTCTCGGCGATCCAGAGCGCTCCGTCGGCGCTGATGTCGGTGAGGCGGGCGGCCCGTTGGTCGCCGAGGTCGTCGAAGAAACCGTGCAGGACGGTCTTGCCGTGTCCGTCGGTCATCCATACGACCCGGCCGGTGTCGTGGTCCACGACCACGGTCATGTACTTCTGCCCTTTGCGGTAGCTGATCTCGTCGATCCCGATCCGGACCAGCCCCGTGAGTCGGTCGATGGCCCGGTCGCGGTCGGCGACCACGCGCGCCACGATGCCGCCGACCGTGCGCCACGAGGTCCGCATCAGCTGCGCGGTCGCGGACTTGGAGCACTCCGCGGCCAGCCACGCGGTCTGCTGGTCGAAGGCGCGGGTATGTCCGGCATCGTGGCGGGCCCAGGGCACGGCACCGGTCACGATCCCGTGTGTCCGGCAGGCCACCCGGGGCGCGTCGGCCTCCAGGAACACGCGCATCGCCCCGTGGTCCAGGTCCCCGCCACCGGCGCCGACCCCGTCCCGCGTCATAGTCCGGGGCCCGACGACGGCACACCCCGCACCGGCCCCGCCGCCGCGCGTCGGGCCGTACCGACACGATCACGCACTGCTCTTTCTCATCGATCCGGACACCTTCGATCACCGTGTGGCCGACCGTCAGCGTCCGCTTCCATATCCTGAAGAAGGACACGCCGTTTCCCTGCTTGACCCCACTCGAGTCTCAACACCTCAAGGACCGCAGGAAACGGCGTGTTCCATGTATCAGACCAGGTCGGGGCACCCACTCATACGGTAGGAGAGCCCTCTGTTGGCACCACATCTGACTCGCCGCGAGCTGTGCGAAGACGGCCGCTCAGTATTGATGGCGTTGTGTGACCTTGTACACCGCGAGTCGTGCAGGATCCAGGGCTTCGGCGTAGTCGGATGACGTCCGGTTGCTGACGTCTTACCGGGTTGGGTGGGGTCCGGTACGAAGCAGG
>NZ_AUKR01000070.1:0-1263 GCF_000424845.1 Streptomyces sp. TAA040
CCGTTTCGTACCTTCGTACGTCGAAACGTAGCCGGGATACGGCGTGTTCTGCGCATCAGCCCAGGTCAGCGACCCACGGAAGCGACCGGAGAGCCCGATTTCCTGTCCAAGACCGTCCGGCGGGCCTTCGGCCTGCTCGGTGTCCCGGTGCACCGGGTGCGCAGCGCCCGTCACAAGGGCGGTATCGAGCGGCTGAACCGCACCAGCATGACTCGTTTCTTCGCCGGCCTGCCCCGCTACACCAAGGCGCCCCTGCTCGATCACCGCCGACGTCTCGGCGAGACGGACCCGCCGTTGACGTTCGAGGCGTTCGTTCAGCGCCTGGGGGAGTGGGTCACCGAGCACAACACCGAGCACGTGGTGGGGCGCACCGGGATGACGCCGCTTGAGGCGTGGCTGGCCGACCCGACCGAGGTCCGGCCCGAGCCCACGCCGGCCGAGCTGCGTGCGTTCATGCTGGAGAGCGACCACCGGCCGAGGAAGATCACCAGTCACGGGGTGGAGTTCGCGGGCCGCTGCTACATGCCGGAGAACGGTGCCGGATGGATCGGGGTCGAGGTGCGGGTGCGGTGGATGCCGCACCACGCCCATGAGATCGACCTGTACACCTTCCGCGGGGATCGTTACCTGGGCCGGGCGTTCCTCAGCGACGAGGCAGGCGAGGAACTGCGCGCCAAGGTCCTTGCCGGCCGCCGGGAGCACAGTGCTGAACTGCGCAGGGCCTTGCAGCGCTCCGGTGAGCGCAGGCGCGACCGCTATCTGCCGGCTACGGAACCCGAACTGCCCGCCTCGGCAACCCGGATGACCAAGGAAGAGGCGCTGGCTGAACTCGCGGGCACCAGCCGGCGAGCCCCTGCCGCTCCCCGACGGCGCGAAGAGCCGTACCAGCCCTTGACCCCCGTCCCGGCCGGCTGGGTACGCCCCGGCCAGGCCACCGCCCCCGCCCCCGCCCATCCGTCTTCGGAGGACGCATGACCACCACCACGCCGCAGCGCCAACCCGATCCTGCGGCGCCGCGCCGCCCGGATCTGCGCCCGCAGTTCTTCCTTGACATTCCGGATTCGGAGCTGGTCGCCACCGACACGCTGCTGCAGATCAAGGACACCGTCGTCGACACCGTCGAATCACGGGCGATGTCGGTGATCTACGGCGACGCCGGGCTGGGGAAGCAAGGTCATTGCGTGATCGCGATCTGTCCGGGTTGATCACGTAAGGCCCAGAGCTGTCAGAGGCCGCCGGTGGTCGCGGCCGGTGTGCCGGAGG
>NZ_AUKR01000071.1:0-1230 GCF_000424845.1 Streptomyces sp. TAA040
CCTCCGCCGCACCGCCCGCGACCAGACCCGCCCCCTCACCCTGCTCGGCCTCAACTGATCAAAAGGGACGACATCGAACTACGCCGAAGCCCTGCACGTGCAGGCCCTCAAACTGCGGCGCAACGTTGAGTTCGCGCCACGAATCAGCGGTGTACGGGCAAGTAGCCGGTCAACGGCCGAGGTGGGGTTCAACCTGCCGGGCGCAATCACCGTCGCCAACAATATGTTGAAGGAAGGCCGTCCTCATGAGTGAGCCGAGTGTGTACGACGAGGCGGCGATCGAGGCGTACGACTTGGTGTCCTCGATGCTCTCCCCAGGCGCCGGGCTCGCCGCCTGGGTGTCGTCGCACCGGCCACTTGCCGGGGTCACCGCTCTGGACCTGGGGTGCGGCACGGGCGTGTCCTCATTCGCACTCGCCGAGGCAGGTGCGCGAGTCGTGGCCGTCGACGCCTCACGGCCGTCGCTGAAGGTACTCGACGGCAAACGCGCCGACCGTAACGTTGAAGCGGTGGAGGGCGACTTCCGGAACCTCCGGCTCGACTCCACATTCGACGTCGTCACCTTGTCGAGAAACACATTCTTCCTCGCCCGGGAACAGGAGGAGAAACTTGACCTCCTGCGCGTCATCGCACGGCACCTAAAACCGGAAGGTGCGGCTTTCATTGACTGCACCGATCCCTCCGAGTACCAGCGAGCGGGGGGCGACGCGCACTCGGTCACCTACCCGCTGGGCCGCGAACAGATGGTGACCGTGACACAAACGGCGGACCGAGCCGCCCAAGAGATCTTGAGCATCTTCCTCGTCCAGAGCGCGTCGACACTCACCGCGTTCCACGAGCAGGCCACCTGGGCTACGCTCGCGGAGATCCGGCTGATGGCCCGCATCTCAGATCTGAAAGTGGCGGACGTCAACGGATCGTACGCGGGAGAGCCCTACAGCGCGGGCTCGCGGGAGATGCTGGTAGTTCTGGAGCGGCAGTGAACGAAGTGCCCGCGATCGCGGCCGAGGACGCCACGGTCGTCCTGGACGAGACCACCCTGCTGGCTCCGACGACGTTCGCGGTGATGCCCGGCCAGTTCTGGTCTCTGACCGGCAGCAACGGCTCCGGGAAAACGACTCTCCTGCGGGCATTTCTAGTGTCCTGAGTCGTTAATTCGTGTGCAGTATGCGGCGAGGGTGTCGAGGATGTCGTCCGCGGTCTTCGTCCAGATGAACGGCTTGGGGTTCT
>NZ_AUKR01000072.1:0-1198 GCF_000424845.1 Streptomyces sp. TAA040
AACCTCGCGGTCGGCGGCGACTGGCCCGGCGACCCGGACGCCGCGACCGAGTTCCCCGCCGAACTCGTCGTGGACTACGTCCGCGTCACCACCGGTAACGGCGGTGGCGGCGGGAGTACCGGTCAGATCGACGGGCTCGCGGGCAAGTGCATGGACGTGGCCGCGGCGAGCAACGCCAACGGCACCCCCGTACAGCTCTACGACTGCAACGGCACCAACGCCCAGCAGTGGACCCGTCCCGGGGACGGCACCCTGCGCGCACTCGGCAAGTGCCTGGACGCCACCGGCAGCGGCACCACGGACGGCACGCTGCTCCAACTGTGGGACTGCAACGGCAGCGGCGCCCAGCAGTGGGCGGTGAGCGGGGCACGCGACATCGTCAACCCGCAGGCCGACAAGTGCGTGGACGTCCAGGGCAACGACTCCGCCAACGGCTCCCGGCTGCAGCTCTGGACCTGCACCGGTGCCGCCAACCAGAAGTGGAACACCCCCGCCTGATCCGGGAGTGACGCACGACCGGGCCGCCCGGCCGTCCCCCGCCACGGGACGGCCGGGCGGTTCCGCGTCCCGGTGCCGCGCACGGCCGTGCGGCCCGGTGGGACGCGCCCTCAGCGCTCTCACCAGCAGTGCCTTGTGAAGGGCTGCCGGGAAGAAGGTCTCACCAGGAAGCCGTTTCCCCCCGCCCACGAGGTGGTGGTGGCCCCCGGGCGGACACGGCGTGCTCCCTCTGCGGGCCGGACCGGGAGGGTAGGAGAGGGCGCTCAGCCTTCGGAACGTGAAGGGAAAGGGCACCCGGTGCGACGTGTTGACGCTGCTTGTCTGCGGAAGGTTCACTCACCCGGCGGAGCGCGCCCTCCCCACAGGGCCCGCCCGACACGCCCGTTGGCGTCCCCCACCGCACCCGAGGTGAGCAGCACATGACCCTGCACTCCGCCCTGCGCCGGACCCCCGGCGAGAGCAGCCGGACCGCGCGCGTACGCAGGAGCCGGAACGGCGTCCTGGCCTTCGCCCTGGCCGGCGCGCTCGGCTGGGCCGCGATCGGCCCGGCCGGCGCGAGCCCCGACCGGGCGACCGGCCCGTCCGAGGAGGCGGCCCCGAGCGCGGTCGTCTTCGAGGACGACTTCGACGGTCCCGCCGGCGCCGCCGTGGACGGCGGCAAGTGGAACCTGGAGACCGGCGACAACGTCCACAACCACGA
>NZ_AUKR01000073.1:0-1173 GCF_000424845.1 Streptomyces sp. TAA040
AGAGAATACCGAGGCGTTCGGGTGAACTATGGTTAAGGAACTCGGCAAAATGCCCCCGTAACTTCGGGAGAAGGGGGGCCATGTTTGGTGATCCCACGTGCTGGGTGAGCTGGGTGTGGCCGCAGAGACCAGCGAGAAGCGACTGTTTACTAAAAACACAGGTCCGTGCGAAGCCGTAAGGCGAGGTATACGGACTGACGCCTGCCCGGTGCTGGAACGTTAAGGGGACCGGTTAGTCACATTTCGGTGTGGCGAAGCTGAGAACTTAAGCGCCAGTAAACGGCGGTGGTAACTATAACCATCCTAAGGTAGCGAAATTCCTTGTCGGGTAAGTTCCGACCTGCACGAATGGCGTAACGACTTCTTGACTGTCTCAACCATAGGCCCGGTGAAATTGCATTACGAGTAAAGATGCTCGTTTCGCGCAGCAGGACGGAAAGACCCCGGGACCTTTACTATAGCTTGATATTGGTGTTCGGTTCGGCTTGTGTAGGATAGGTGGGAGACTGTGAAGCATGCACGCCAGTGTGTGTGGAGTCATTGTTGAAATACCACTCTGGTCGTGCTGGATGTCTAACCTGGGTCCGTGATCCGGATCAGGGACAGTGTCTGGTGGGTAGTTTAACTGGGGCGGTTGCCTCCTAAAGAGTAACGGAGGCGCCCAAAGGTTCCCTCAGCCTGGTTGGTAATCAGGTGTTGAGTGTAAGTGCACAAGGGAGCTTGACTGTGAGACTGACGGGTCGAGCAGGGACGAAAGTCGGGACTAGTGATCCGGCGGTGGCTTGTGGAAGCGCCGTCGCTCAACGGATAAAAGGTACCCCGGGGATAACAGGCTGATCTTCCCCAAGAGTCCATATCGACGGGATGGTTTGGCACCTCGATGTCGGCTCGTCGCATCCTGGGGCTGGAGTCGGTCCCAAGGGTTGGGCTGTTCGCCCATTAAAGCGGTACGCGAGCTGGGTTTAGAACGTCGTGAGACAGTTCGGTCCCTATCCGCTGTGCGCGTAGGAGTCTTGAGAAGGGCTGTCCCTAGTACGAGAGGACCGGGACGGACGAACCTCTGGTGTGCCAGTTGTTCTGCCAAGGGCATGGCTGGTTGGCTACGTTCGGAAAGGATAACCGCTGAAAGCATCTAAGCGGGAAGCCTGCTTCGAGATGAGGACTCCCTCCCCC
>NZ_AUKR01000074.1:0-1118 GCF_000424845.1 Streptomyces sp. TAA040
GACAACCCGAGCGATCCGGAACGCACCCGAACACGCCGTCTGGATCTGGGGCATCACCGACAGCCCGCTCCTACCGGGAACTTGAAGCCGCCCTGCCCTGGTTGGCGGCCGTGGCGGGAATTTACGAGTGGGCGCCCAACGCGGTGGAGCGTCAGGCAGGATACACACCTGACACTCAGTACAGCCATGTGCAGTTCGTGTTCTCGCCGAGGAACATCGTCAACTCGGTCCGTGAGTACCGGGGCATTCAGACCGACGGCGCCGTTGACCGCCTCAGCGCGGTGAAGTCAGTCCTGGTTATCGCCTCGGACGAGTTCGCCGAGCAACAGGCGGTACTGGCCGAGAAAATCGGAGCGAAGATCGAAGTGGTGCACGGATCTGCGCACCGGTCGATCATCGGATACCGACACCACGCTGAAAAGGTCGAAGGTGCTATCAGAAGGTTCATGGATGCTCGCTGACCGGATCAAGAGTGCAGTGGCTTCCTGTGCCGTAGGGGCGCTCGCGGCGCACCTGGTCGCGACCGTTCTGCAGAACACGCCCGACTCCTACAACCAGGACCTGCGTAAATTCACGGGTGGCTGGCCCATACCCGGATGGCGGTTCTTCGCACCGAATCCGGGTGTGCAGAACGTGCACTTGCTGGTGCGTGAATCGGCCGGCGACGGTCCGACACCGTGGCGCGACGTGACGCCTGTCGTACCGCACGGGTGGACACAGGTGCTGTACAACCCTCGGAGCCGCGGCCCCAAGGCACTGTTCGACGCCATGCAGCAGCTCTCTGTCATGAGCGCGAACCAGGCCGACTTCGCCTGGGTCACCCAGAGCCTGCCGTACGAGCTGGTGCTTGCCGCGAGCCGGGCCGCGGCAGCCGAGGGCGCGCAGGCCCTCCAGTTCCTGCTGATGAACGTGTTCCCCAGCGCGCCGACCGAGCACCGAATGAAGCCGATCCTCACATCCGAGTGGATCCCCCTAGACGAGTCTTTCCAAATGCCTGCGGGCACGAAGAGAGGGTGTCCATGATCCAGGGTCATTGCACGAACAGGATCGGTCCGGTTCGTCGGTCTCGTGTGTGACGTGACGTCATGTACCGGTGTGTGGCGGGGTGTCCCTGGAAA
>NZ_AUKR01000075.1:0-1111 GCF_000424845.1 Streptomyces sp. TAA040
CAGCTCCCCGGCCCATTCCCCCTGCATGCCTACAAGACTGGCCCCGACTCCACCGAGCCGGGGCCAGAACCCGAGATTTTCAGCAGTCTTCTAGGGGCAGGGCCTGACCGTCAGTCCGTGCTGCTTGGCGAGGTCGGCTTTGACCTCCGGCACCGACATGGTCCGCTCCATGCGCGGCGAGTACAGCAGGGAGCTGATGATGGCCGCCGAGACGCCCGCCTCCCTGAAAGCACCTGCGACATGGTCGGTGGAACCGGCACCGCCCGAAGCGATCACCGGAACGTTGACCGCGTCGGCGATCATTTTGGTGATCCGCAGGTCGTAGCCGGCATGGGTGCCGTCCTGGTCGATGGAGTTGACCACGATCTCGCCGGCACCCAGCTCTTCCCCGCGACGCGCCCACTGCACGGCGTCCATTCCCGTGGCCACCCGGGCACCGTCGATGAACACCTCGTAGCCACTGGGGATGGCCGCGGTCTTCCCCACATGCTTGACCTGCATCGACTGCACGATGCACTGGGTGCCGAACTCAGCCGTCCCCTGAGCGATGATCTGCGGGTCACGCACGGCCATCGAGTCGACAGAGATCTTCTCAGCCCCAGCAGCCAGCACGGCGTGCATGTCCTGCAGAGAGCGAATCCCGCCGCCGACGGTGAACGGCACGAACACCTGGCGCGCGACTTCGCGGATCGTGTGCAGGTCCGCCTGCCGCCGCTCGGCGCTGGCGAGGATGTCGTAGAAGATCAGCTCATCGACGCCGTCGGCATACACCGCGGCAGCGATCTCCGCCGCTGCTCCGACGTCGATGTTGTCCTCGAATCGGCGGGCCTTGGTCACCCGCCCGCCGATTACGTCGAAGCACGCGATCAGCCGGGCGGTCAGTCCGGACGTCAGCACAGCTCCTCCTGCGGGAGCTTGGCGAACCGGGACAGTAGATCCAGCCCGAGCGGGCCGGACTTCTCGCAATGAAACTGCGTGGCCATGATGTTTCCCCGTGCGACCGCTGCCGGAAAGGGGGGCTCTCCTGCCGTATGTGTGGGTGCCGTGGCCTGGGCCGATATGGGAAACACGCCGCTTCCTGTGATCCTTGAGGTGTCTGAGCTCAAGTTTG
>NZ_AUKR01000076.1:0-1075 GCF_000424845.1 Streptomyces sp. TAA040
CCCTCCGGCACACCGGCCGCGACCACCGGCGGCCTCTGACAGCTCTGGGCCTTACGTGATCAACCCGGACAGATCGCGATCACGCAATGACCTTGACTCATGGACATTCGACGTTTCCAGAATCCGCGCGGAATCGAGTCGAAGTACTTCTCTTCAACGCCAGAGGGTGCAGCTCTCTACGCTAAATCCGCCCATGCGACGTTCCCTGATGAGGGCGCTTACACGTTGGTGCGTGGCGTAATCAGAACTGAACATATTCCTGCGGAGAGCAGGATCGAGCATCTTGCGGACGGGGGTGGCGGAATCGACGCCTTCGCACTCTGGGAAGGTTCAATGAGTTCGATCGGTCGAGTCCGCATCCTTCCTTCCATGCCGATCCCGTAGGTGAGTAGATGAAGATCTACGTGACATCCCTCCAGCAGCCGACCCTGGACCTTTGGTCGAGGTTGCTGCCTGCAACGACGGCGATCGAGTTCGCCAACCAAAGTAGCCGCTCACTTCGGGCTGACGTGCTTGTGATGTCTGGAGTTTGGGCATTCGATCGTTATGGCGGTGGGCCGAACAGGGAGGCGGCACAGACGTTGTCCAATTCGAAAGGCGACGGCTTACCGGAGTGGATTGTCGTGCCGCCGTTTCGTCCGATCGTTGAACGGGATGGGGAATTCTCCATCAGGGAAGACTTCGAGCAAATAAGTCCCGCCTACTACGCCGTACTTCAGTCCCTCAGGGTAGTTAGGGATGAATTTGGAGACTCGGCAAGCGTGGTGCTGGATCTACCAATGCTCGGAATGGATGATCCGCACGACGAGTCGACCCCGGCGTCGGTGGCTAGGGCCATCGAGGTATTTTTGAATGAATGAGCAGAAGCCCCACCGGAGGGTCATTTCGGTGGGGCTTCTCGCGTGTGACGGCAACGCTGACGGCAACGTCAGCGGACGACGGATCCTGCAAGTGGGCAGGGGCCTGCCGATCAATAACTCCTAGTGTCTCGTGATTCTGTTCATGTCAGTTCGAGTTGTTATTGACGAGTTTCTTCACGTTGGTCGCGACGAGTCTGACCTTCGCGAGGACCTCG